>JAEEKE010000055.1 GCA_016282255.1 Bacillota bacterium | reverse complement strand
ATGGTTTGACCCTTCTCCGAGGCATTTGAATAATCGCGGTTCGGCGGCTGTCGCGCCGCCGCGCCCTGACCCGGGCGGCTCGCTTTGCTCGCGCTTCGCTGCGACGGCATCACCGAGCTGAACGCAGAGAGCATCGGCTGACAGCTGAATAAAGGCTTAACCGAAGGGATCCGGCAGGCATACGGCCTGTCGGATCCTTTTATATAGCTATGGTTTAGACTTAGCTCGCCCGGCTTATCAGCCTAAAAGCGCCAATATCTCCGTCAGCTCCGCTTCCGTCGCCGTGCGGACGTCGGCAGCGGGGATCCCGGCAATGACGACGTCGGCGGCTTCGGCGGGCTGCTCATAGTATTCAAACAGCGCGCGCATCTCCTCCGCTCCCACGGGCGGGAACGAGTTGAGCTTCGTCGGATGCATGACCTCGGCGATCACGGTCGGGAGCAGCGAAAAGGAATACCCTTCCGGGGAAGGCCTTGCGAACAAGGTAAGCCCCTTGGTCAGATCCACGTCGGGATCATTTTTATAATAGAGGTAGGCGTCGGCCGCGCCGCCCCACAGCCCGGGAGCGTCCCGGTCGCCCGCGGAGCACTCCGCCTCGATAAGCGAACCGTTCAGACGGATGGGATACAGGAGGGCTTCGGCAGTCTCTGACTCCTTCGTTTCGGCGTTCCATACGTTCTTTGCAAGCGAAAGCGCCGCGCCGCCGGAGGCCGTATTGACAATGCGGAACGTGCCGTGGGGCATAGTGAAAACGCTGAAGGCCTTCACGTACGGCACGCCGTCGGAAACGGAGACCGCCTCGATGGCGCGGGAATGCAGGCCGGAGGTGGGACCCCAGGTTTGAGCGACGACCTCGCTTTTGCCGTCACCGTCAAGATCGGCAGCGAGCATTTCGAGCAGCGGCGCATGGAGCGAGGTCTCGGCGCAGACCGCGCCGTTCGGACCCACGAAATAGCTCATGAGGCTGTGCTCCCGCCCGCCGTCCCGAGTTACGGCGCAATCGAAATACGCAATGCCCGCCGCTTCCGCCATCCCCTCGGGGGTGCGCTCGAGCACCGCGGCGACCGCTTCGCCATCGTCAAGCGTGAGGGCGATCAGCTTCGCGGCCCGGTCGTTCGATACGACTTTCGATCCGGCGGAGCGGAGCATCACATTCATCTCGGCGTTGAAGACGGACGGCGTTTCGGTAACGCTTCGGATCACCCTTATCCATGCGTCGTCTCTTATAAGCGTAGCCGAGCCCGAGGCCTCGTGCCTGAGAACGGTGAAGCCCCTCCCGCGGCACTGACTGAAATAGGCTTCGATCATCTCGGAAGTGACCGAGCGATAGGTATGCCAATCGTTCGTTTCGGTACCCTCCCAATCGGGAAGCAGGGCGGCGGCATCCGCGGGGGTTCCTGAAAAAAGGGAACAGCCCATCAGCGGCATGCAGACCGCGGCAAGGGCGAGGATGAATGCCAACAGGCGCCGTTTCATAAGGATACCCTCCTTTTTCAGCGTTTTACGGGGGTTTTGATCGTTTATATACATTATATCATACGGAAAAGACGCGTGCAACGGCTTCGGCCGGAGTTTAGAGCCGGGTCTTTTCGTTTTATAAAAAAAGTGGTAGAATGATACGGGCGCGGATAAGCGCCCGACCGCAAAAGAAAGGACTCCGCCATGCGAATCGTCAAGGATCTTCATACCCACACCTATTACAGCCACGGCAAGGGCAGCCCGCGCGAAAACGTGCTCCGGGCGCTGGAGCTGGGGCTTTCCGGCATAGCCGTAACCGAGCACGCGGGCGGCAACATCTGGTTCGGTGTGCGCGGCCGCAAGCTCGAGAGGCTGAACGAAGAGATGGCCGCGCTCCGGCGCGAGTTCGAGGGCCGCATCGAGGTGTATAACGGCCTTGAGTGCAACGTGACGGGCTTCGGCAGGAGCGACGTGCCGAAGGACAGGGAGAACTACGGCGTCATCCTGCTCGGCTACCACAAGGGCGTGGCGCCCGTGAACGGATTCAACCTGCACATCCTTTCGGAGAGCTTCGGCGGGAAGAGCACGCCCAGGCGGAACACCGAATCGATCATGGCGGCGGCGGAGAAGGGCAGGGTCGACGCGATCTCCCACCCGGGGCTGTACCTGAAGGTCGACATCCCCTATATGGCCGAATGCTGCCGCCAGCTCGGCGTGCTGATGGAGATCAACGGCGCCCGTGTGACGATGACGCGCGAGGAGCTGATCGCGGCGCGCGACAAGGGGGCGAAGTTCATTATCGGCAGCGACGCGCATACCCCGGACCGCATCGGCGACTGCGCCAAGGCGATCGAAGCCGCGCGCGAGGCCGGCGTGCTTGAGAGCGTGGTCAATCTCGAGCTCTGACAAAGCCGCATAAAGCCTTGACGCGACGGGCAGAATATGCTATATTGAATATGAAAAACGGCGCCGAACGCGCTTTAAAACGGAGGATATGAACATGGCAAATCGCTATCAGGGCACCAAGACCGAAAAGAACCTCTGGGAGGCCTTCGCGGGCGAATCCCAGGCCAGGAACAAGTACACCTATTTTGCATCCGTCGCCAAGAAGGCGGGCTACGAGCAGATAGCGGCGATCTTCCTCAAGACCGCCGAGAACGAGAAGGAGCATGCGAAGCTCTGGTTCAAGGAGCTGGGCGCGCTCGGCACCACCGAGCAGAACCTGCTTGCCGCAGCCGAGGGCGAGAACTTCGAGTGGACCGATATGTATGAGCGCATGGCGAAGGAGGCCGAGGAGGAGGGCTTTACCGAGCTCGCCGCCCGTTTCCGCGGCGTCGCCGCAATCGAAAAGCAGCATGAGGAGCGCTACCGCAAGCTGCTCTCCAACGTCGAGACCAAGGCCGTGTTCGAGAAGAGCGGCGTCATGATCTGGGAATGCCGCAACTGCGGGCATATCGTGGTGGGCACCAAGGCTCCCGAGGTCTGCCCCGTCTGCAACCATCCGCGCAGCTACTTCGAGATCAGGGAAGAGAACTATTGATAACCTAAGCCAAGGACGGCCTTCCGGTTCGGCGCGGCGTTATAAGGATGCTTTTTGATCACAAGTTCCGCGCCGAAATGAAGACGCCATGCCGTCCGCCGCAGGAACCGCGGCGGACCGGCGGCTAATGAAGAATGAAGGAATGAAGACGCTTCGCTGATTATACCGGCAGGCGTCTTCGCTTCATTAGTCGGCATTGCCGACGACTTCATTAAGAGTATAATAGAAAAACCTGAGACAAGCTTTACTGCGGATCTCAGGTTATTTTTATAAAATGACGTTCGGGCATTTTCCGGAGGGCCGTTTTTGTATGGCTCCCGGCGGCCGCGGCGGCGAACGTATGCAGAAAAAATCAAAATAATCGGCAAAACTGCATAAAATATGATCGATTTTGCTTGACTTTGCTCGCGCTTAGGTATATTATATCCCTAAGGAGGGCTGCCATGCTTGCACAGGAACGCTATCAGATCATACTCGAGCATCTAGGCGCGGAGGGGACGGCGACCGTCGCCCAGCTCAGCGCGCTGCTTGACGCCTCCGAAGCCACGGTCAGGCGGGATCTCGGCGCCCTCGCTAAGGAGGGCAAGCTCAACAAGGTGTTCGGCGGGGCGACCTCGGTCCGCCGGATGGGCCTGGTGGAGGAGCACGTCAGCCTGCGCGAAACGCAGATGTTCCCCGAGAAGGACAGGATCGCCGCCTACGCCGCCTCCATGATCCGCGACGACGATTTCGTGTTCATCGATTCGGGCACGACGACCGCCTGCATGATCCCCCATCTTAAGAACCAGAGGGCGACCTACGTGACCAACGGCGTTTTGCACGCTTTCCGGCTGCTGCGGGCGGGCTTCACCGTGTACCTTATCGGCGGCAGGCTCAGGCCGGCCACCGAGGCCGTGGTAGGCTCGGAGGCCATGCAGGGGCTGCTCAAATACAATTTCACAAAGGCGTTCATGGGCACGAACGGCATCTCGCAGGAAAAGGGCTTCACCACTCCCGACGTGGAGGAGGCGAACATCAAGCAGTGCGCGATCGAAAGGAGCTTCGTTTCCTTCGTGCTTGCCGACCATACCAAATTCAACCGGGCGTTCCCCGTGAGCTTTTCACGGCTGGACGCCTGCTGTATTTTAACGGACCGAATGCCGAAGGGCGGGTTCGACAAAGCGATAATAAAGGAGGTGAACCTATGATCTATACCGTAACATTGAATCCTTCGATCGACTACGTGGTGCATCTTGACAAACTGATAAACGGCATCACGAACCGCACCACGGGCGAGGAATACTATTTCGGCGGCAAGGGCATCAACGTTTCCCACGTGCTCGCCGAGCTGGACCTCGACAACACCGCGCTCGGTTTCGTGGCGGGCTTTACCGGCGAAGCCATCGAGAAGGGCACGAAGCATCCCCGCATCAGGACCGACTTCATCCATCTCAAGGAGGGCGTTTCGCGCATCAACGTCAAGATCAAATCCGACGAGGAGACCGAGATCAACGGGCAGGGCCCGCATATCGACGACGAGGCGCTCGAAGCCTTCATGGCCAAGACCGATGCGATCGGGAACGGCGACACGCTGATCCTCTCCGGCAGCATCCCCAAGACCATGCCGGACGACGTCTACGAGCGCATCCTCGAGAGGATCACCGACCGCGACGTGCGCATCGTCGTGGACGCCACGAAGCAGCTGCTCGTCAACTCCCTCAAGTACCGCCCGTTCCTGATAAAGCCGAACCGCCAGGAGATCTCCGAGATCTTCGGCGTCGAGGTAAGGGACGAGGAGACCACGCTTTTCTACGCGCGCAGGCTGCAGGAGATGGGCGCGAGGAACGTGCTCGTTTCGCTCGGCGGCGACGGTGCGATGCTGCTCGACGAGAACGGCCGCGTCCACCGCGAGGGCATCATCAAGGGCAGGGTGCTCAACACCGTCGGCTCGGGCGATTCAATGGTCGCCGGCTTCGTTGCCGGGTGCATCCAAAGGAACGACTACGCCTATGCGCTCCGCCTCGGCAGCGCGTGCGGCAACGCCACCGCCTTCCTCGACGGCCTTGCCACGAGGGAGAAGATCGAAGAGCTGCTTGAGCTGTTCGAATCCAAAAATCGTTGATAAACAATAAAAATCAGGAGGAAACAACATGCGAATCACCGACCTGCTCAAAAAGGAAGGCATAACGATCGGCGCCGCGCCGGCTTCCAAAGCCGAGGCGATAGAAATGCTGATCGGTCTTCACGACCGCTGCGGCAATCTTCTCGACGCCGCCGCATACAGAGAGGGCATCCTCGCGCGCGAGGCGATGGGCACCACCGCCATCGGCATGGAGATCGCCATCCCCCACGCCAAGAGCGCGGCCGTCAAGGCCCCGGCGCTCACGGCTATGACAGTTCCCGGCGGCGTGGACTACGATTCCCCGGACGGCATGCCGGCCAAGCTCCTGTTCATGATCGCCGCGACCCCCGACGGCGACGTCCACATGGAGGTGCTCGCCCGCATGATGCAGATGCTCATGGATATGGACTTTACCGAAAAGCTCAAGAACGCCGCCACCCCCGAGGAGTTCCTCGCCCTGATCGACGAGAAGGAGACCGAGAAGTTCCCGGACGAGGTCAAGGCAGCGCCCGTACCCGAAAAGAAGGAGGGCTACCGCGTGCTCGCCGTCACGGCCTGCCCCACCGGCATCGCCCACACCTATATGGCGGCCGAAGCGCTGGCCAAGGCCGGCGAAAAGCTCGGCATCCCGATCAAGGTCGAGACCAACGGCTCCGGCGGCACGAAGAACGCCCTCACGGCCGAGGAGATCGCGAACTGCGACGGCATCATCATCGCGGCCGACAAGAGCGTCGAGACCGCGCGCTTCGACGGCAAGCCCGTCTGGTCCACCAAGGTCGCCGACGGCATCCACAAGCCCGAGGAGCTGATCAATAGGATCGTCAACGGCGAAGCGCCCGTCTTCAAGGCCGACAAGAAGGCCGAGGCCGCGGCTGAGGTCGGCAACGAAAGCTTCGGAAGAAAGCTCTATAAGCACCTTATGAACGGCGTGTCCCATATGCTGCCGTTCGTCGTCGCCGGCGGTATCTTCATCGCCATCGCGTTCCTGATCGACTCCGCCGCCGGCATCAAGGGCGGCTCCGACTTCGGCACCACGACCGCCGCGGCGTCCTGGTTCATGGCCATGGGCAAGGCCGCGTTCAACTTCATGCTCCCGATCCTCGCCGGCTTTATCGCCATGTCGATAGCCGACAGGCCGGGCCTGCTCGTCGGTATCGTGGGCGGCTACCTCGCCTCCACCGGCGCGACCTTCGCCGATCCCTTCGCGGCGGCGACCACGCCCTCCGGCTTCCTCGGCGCGCTGCTCGCAGGCTTCCTCGCGGGCTGGCTGCTCAAGATGTTTGAGAAGCTCTGCGACAGGCTCCCGCGCGCTATCGAGGGCCTCAAGCCCGTGCTCATCTACCCCCTCGCGGGTCTCGGAATCGTCGCCGTCATGATGTGCGCGGTCAACCCCGTGATGAGCATCATCAACAAGGGCCTCTCCGACGGCCTGCTCTGGCTCAACGACCATAACCTCGGCATCGTGCTCGGCTGCATCCTCGGCGCGATGATGTCCATCGACATGGGCGGTCCGCTCAACAAGGCGGCCTACGTATTCGGCACCGGCATGCTCGCGGCGGCAACCACCGAAGGCTATCAGGTCATGGCGTCGGTCATGATCGGCGGCATGGTGCCCCCGCTCGCGATCGCGCTTTCCACCATCTTCTTCAAGAACCGCTGGACTGCGGAGGAGCGCAAGAACGGCGTGGTCAACATCGTCATGGGCCTCTCGTTCATCACCGAGGGCGCGATACCCTACGCGGCGGCCTACCCGCTCAAGGTCATACCCTCCTGCGCCATCGGCGCGGCGGTCGCGGGCGGCCTGTCCTGGCTGTTCAACTGCACCCTTATGGCGCCCCACGGCGGCATCTTCGTGGTGCCGACCATCGGCAAGCCCCTGCTCTACCTGCTCGCGCTTGCGATCGGCGCCGTCGTCGGCATGATCATGCTGGCCATCCTCAAGCGCCCCATAAAGGAAGAGGAATAATCATAAACAATACTGCCTAAAAGGAGAAAAAACAATGGTTCAGAAGCATTTTACCGTCATCAACGCGCAGGGCTTCCATATGCGCCCCGCGACCAATTTCGCAACAGCTATGGCCGCCCATCCCTGCAGCGTCATTATCCGGTTCAAGGGCAAGGAGATCAATGCCAAGAGCCCCATGCTGATAATGGCAAACTGCATCAAGGTCGGCAGTGAGATCGACGTGGTCTGCGACGGCGAGGGCGAGGAAGAAGCTCTGGCGGCCGCCGCCGCGATGATCGAGAGCGGCTTCGGCGAGTAAGCAAAAAAGCGGAGCCTCCGGGTTTTCGGAGGCTCCCAAAGCATCCTGCAAGTAAAAGAGGTGAATACTATGATGAAGGGCACCGCCGCCTCCGACGGCATCGGCATCGGAAAGATACTGCTGCTTAAGGAGACCACCCTTGAATACACCCCGCATACCGTAACGGATACCGACGCGGAGGTAGAGCGCTTCCGCGACGCGGTCAGCGTCCTCATAGCCGATACCGAGCGCGACGCCGCGGCTCTCAAAGAAGCCGTGGGCGAGAAGGAATCGCTGATCATGCTCGGGCATATCTCGCTGATCAACGACCCCGCGCTCAAGGGCGAGACCGAGAATCTTATCAGGAGCGGCCAGTGCGCCGAAGCCGCGTATGAGAGCATGTGCGATATGTTCATCAGCATCTTCTCCTCCATGGAGGACGAGATGATGCGCCAGCGCGCGGCGGACGTTCGCGACATCAAGGCCGGGCTGCTCCGCATACTGCTCGGCGTCAAGGAGGTCAAGGTAAGTGACGCGCCGAAGGGCACCGTTATCCTGACGCACGAGCTGACCCCCTCGGTGACGGCCGGCATCAAGAAGGGCAATATCGTGGGCATCATCACCGAGACGGGCGGCAAGACCTCCCACTCCGCGATCCTCGCCCGCGCGCTCGAGATCCCCGCGGTGCTCAGCGTGCCGAACGCGACGGAGCTGCTCAAGAACGATCAGCCCGTCATCGTCGACGGCAGCAAGGGCGTCGTGATCCCCGACCCGAGCTTCGACGAGCTGACCGCATACACCGAGAAGCGCGAAAAATACCTGCGCGAGAAGGCCGAGCTCGAGAAGTACCGCGGCCTTAGGACGACGGGCGCGGACGGGACGGAATACGAGCTGGTCTGCAACATCGGCAAGCCCGACGACGCGAACAAGGTCATCGAATTCGACGGCGAGGGCGTGGGCCTGTTCCGCACCGAGTTCCTGTTCATGGACAGGAACGCGATCCCCTCCGAGGAGGAGCAGTTCGCGGCGTATCAAAAGGCCGCCCTCGTGCTCAAGGGCAAGCCCCTCATCATCCGCACGCTCGATATCGGCGGCGACAAGGAGATCCCCTACATGGGCCTCGAGAAGGAGGAGAACCCCTTCATGGGCTTCCGTGCGATCCGCTACTGCCTCAAAAACCGCGAGCTGTTCAGGACGCAGCTGCGCGCGATCCTGCGCGCAAGCGCCTACGGCGATATCAAGATCATGTTCCCGCTCATCACCTGCGTCGAGGAGCTCCGCGAGGGCAAGGCGCTGGTCGAGGAGATCAAGAAGGAGCTGAGCCTGCTCGGCATCCCGTACAATAAGAATATCGAGGTCGGCATAATGGTCGAGACCGCCGCCGCCGCGATGCTCGCGGACGTGCTCGCCAAGGAATCCGCGTTCTTCTCGATCGGCACCAACGACCTGACCGGCTACACCATGAGCTGCGACCGCGGCAACGCGAACGTCGCCTATCTTTACTCCGCGCTCCAGCCCGCGGTGCTGCGCATGATCGAGCGCACGATCCGCTGCGGCAGGGAGGCCGGCATCCCGGTGGGCATGTGCGGCGAGGCCGCGGCGAACGAGAAGCTGATCCCGCTGCTGATCTCGTTCGGCCTGACCGAGTTCAGCGTCTCCGCGCCGAGCGTGCTGCGCGTGCGCAAGTGCATCTCCAAATGGTCCAAGAAGGAGGCGGACGCCGTCGCCGAAAGGGCCATGAGCCTTGCGACCGAGCAGGAGGTCAGCGACTATCTCGCTTCCGT
>JAEEKE010000054.1 GCA_016282255.1 Bacillota bacterium | reverse complement strand
GGGAACATCGGCCTCGCCTTCACCTACAACGAGCCGCTGATCGGCTATGAATTCGTGCGCGATACCGCCCGCCTCGCGAAGGCCGAGGGGCTCAAGACCGTGATCGTCACGAACGGGACCGCTTCGCCCGCCGTGCTCGAGGAGCTGAGGCCATTTATCGACGCGATGAATATCGATCTCAAGGGCTTTACCGAGCGGTACTATTCCAAGGTGCTCGGCGGCGACCTTGGCGCCGTGCTCGATTTTATCCGCACGGCCGTCGGTTTCTGCCATGTGGAGCTGACCACCCTGATCGTTCCGGGCGAGAACGACGGCGAAAAGGAGTTGCGCGAGCTCGCGCAGTGGGTATCGGGCCTTAAAAATCCGGACGGCGAAGGCGTGCCGCTCCATATCTCCCGTTTCTTCCCGCGCTTCCGTATGCTCGACAGGGCGCCGACGGACGTCAAGACCGTCTATCGCCTCGCCGATATCGCCCGGGAATACCTCGAATACGTCTATACCGGCAACTGCTGAAATTATAATCACGGAGGGACCGTTTATGAAGAGCCTGCTTGGATTATTTAAAAAGAAAAACAGGGCGGAGGAGGTCTGCGGCTACGACCCCGGGACCGAAAAGCCGATCATCCGCGCCTCTATCTGCACCGGGGAAAAGACAGCGGGCTTTAGAGACCTTAAGACCAACCGCTTCCGCGAGGTCATGCTGATCCGCAGCCAAAAGGACCTCGATTCATTCATGAAGACGTACGGGATCGAAAAAGTGGATACGGAATACTGATTGCTTTCCCAACCTCCTGCGGCATCCTAAAATGCGCCGGGGCACGGGCAAACAAAAATACCCGATGCTGAATCGGGCATTTTTCATACTTATCCATTGGCCGCAGCGGCCCTGTCAGCATTCGAGGAACGCTTCAACGTACTGTATGGCCTCGGTCATCAGCTTCGGATCGGAGAAGCGGTGATCGGCCTTCGGGAACGGGATGAAATCGATGCGGTTCTTTTCGGCGAACTTTTTCGACGCCTCGAACGGCACCACCTCGTCCCTTTCCCCGTGCATGATGAGCACGGAATCCGCGATTCCGGTAAAATCATCCTCCATGATATCCGCCGCCCTGACCTCGGCGAGGAAGGCCGGGCTGACGGCGATCTTCCGGTCGAATCCGACGGCGGCGTCCTTACCCTTCGCGAGCTGTGCGCGGTCCTGATCGGTCAGCATCGAACACAGCACCTCATACATATTCACCGCGGGGCTGCGCAGCGCGATCATCCGGAACGGATCAGAGTGCTCGGCGGCGTATCTGAGCACGGCGTAACCGCCGAAGCTTGCCGCATAGCAGTCGATCCTGATGGCATGGAGCGTCTCCTTCGCGTAACGGATGACGGCGCCCAGGTATGCGCCGCAGTCCGCGAGGGAGAGCTTCTTCCTCACGTCCTCGCCGTGGCAGGGCCAGTCGAAGCAGAGCACCGCCATGCTCTTATACTTGGGAAGCATGTATTCTGCAAACCTTGCCGCCGAACGGGTGTCCTTATGCCCGGCGAAGCCGTGGCAGTAGATGACCGCGTGCTCGGTCTGGGCGTCCCCGCTGTAGAGCAGGCACCGGATATTGTTCTGTCCGTCGTGTATCGAAAATGCTTTGGTCTTCATCGTTTTATCGCCTTCTTATGTTAGGGCAGCCCGGGTCTGCTTCGCAGGCCTATGTCCTTCCTTCCCAGTTTATCATATCCGCACGTTCCGTTCAACCCCGCGCGGAGAAAACTCCGGCGGCGGGGGAGGGGCGTTGAAAAAGGGACCCCGCGCAGTGCGGAGCCTCTTATAGGTTTCGTTATGGATGCTCGCCGTCACTTGACCATGGTCCCGTTCGGCACCGCGTCGTCGACGAACACGACCCTGCAGCCGCAGGCGCTGTTGGTGGCCGCAAGCAGCATGCCGTGGCTCTCCACGCCCGCGATCCTTGCGGGGGCGAGGTTGGCGACCACGATCAACTTCTTACCGACCAGCTCCTCGGGTGTGTAATACGCCTTGATCGAGGAGACGATCACGCGCTCGCCTGCGCCGTCGTCAAGCGTGAGCTTATAGCAGGAATGGGACTTCCTGATCTCCTGGCACTTGAGCACGGTAGCGACCCTCAGGTCGAGCCTCGCAAAATCCTCGATCGTGACGCCGGGCTTAATCGGCTCCACGGGATCGGGCTCGCCGTATTCGATATGCTTTTCGGGCTTGGCGTTGGCCCTCTCCGCTTCCTCGGCGGCCGCGCGCTCGATGGCTTCCTCCTCCTCGGTCTTGGGGTGGGAGAAATCGAGCAGGCCGAGATAGGCGTCTTTCTCGATAGCGTACAGGAACAGGTAGAGCCTCGGGCCGCGGTCCTTGTCTATGAGCAGACGGTAGACGTTCTTGAAGAACGTGCCCTGCGCCGCCTTGAGCGCCTTCTCGTCGGCCCCTTCGCCCAGCGCGTCCTTGGGGATCGCGTAGAGCAGGGTCTGCAGGCCGTCCAGGTCATAGCCGCCCGCCTTCAGCACCTCGTAGAGCTTGTCGATCTCCTTCTTCTCGGGCTCGGAGAGCGCGGAATAGCAGTCGAAATTGCGGGTCGCGCGCAGCCTGTTCACGCTCTCGGGCGAGCAGTTCTCAAGCCAGTACTTCGCCTTGGGCAGCCTTTCCGCAAAATCCTCAAGCTTATAGGGCGTGCCGACCTTCTCAAAGACCTTCTCGAGCATCGGAATATTGAAATCGACGATCGAGCCGAACTGCACGAGCAGGCTCATCGGCACTGTCTCGGGGCGGCGGCCTTCGATCAGGCAGTCGTCGAACACGACGCGCATGAATTCGTCGGACTTGCCGTCGACGAAGTCCTTATACTGCCGGTCGAACTCGAAATACTGGCGAAGTATACCGTCGTCGAAACAGAAATCAAAGGCCTTCGCGGGCTCGGTCTTGGCGTAGAGCCAGAGTATGACCTCGGGATCGTAGATCTTGAGCAGCGAATCCGGCGTCAGGTTAAGGCCGGAGGAGGAGCTCATCTTGCCCGTGGTGCCCTTGATGCCGATGAATTCGTACCCCACGAAGAGGGGCGCTTCATAGCCGAAGATCTCACGCGAAATGACGCGGCTGGTCTGGTAGCTGCCGGTGGGGGCGGCATGATCCTTGCCGCCGGGCTCGAAATCCACGCCCTCGTACGCCCAGCGCATCGCCCAGTCGACCTTCCACGCCAGCTTGCAGTGGTGATCGTGCTCAAAGTCGAAGTCGCCCTCGTGCCCGCAGTCGCAGACGTAATGCGCGTGCAGGCAGTCGTCGCTGAGATGAGTAATGCGGGTGGTGTCCTTATGGCAGACGGGGCAGTAGATCGAAACGGGAACGTATGCCTCGCGCTCACCCTCGGCGGCCTCCTGCGTGCGGAAGCTGTCCAGAATGTCGAAGATATCGGCGCGGCGCCTCAGCGCGGTGATTATCTGCTGAGTATACTTGCCGCTCTCATACATTTCGGACTGATGCCTGTAATCGAGATCGATGCCGAAGCTGCGCATGGCGGGCTCGAACTCGCGCTCGAAATGCTCCGCGTAGGTCGCGGCGTCCCCGCCGAAGGGGTTGGGGACCGCGGTATAGGGGCAGCCGATGTAGTTCTCGAACCCGTCCGCGACCGCGGCGACGTTTGCGGGCACCTTGCGCATGCGGTCATACTCGTCCCAGGAGAAGAGCATCTTCGCCTTTTTGCCCATGCTGCGCAGCGCTTTAACGACGAACCAGCTTGTAGCAACGTCGCGGAAATTGCCGATATGGACGCTGCCCGAGGGGCTGATGCCCGCAGCGCAGACGTATTCCTCCTTGTCGGGACGGCGCTCGATTATTTTCATCGCCGCTTCATATGACCAGTGCATTTTGTTTCCTCCGTGTGTATAATAATGTAATTTTATCATAAAGCCCGCTCCGTTTCAAGGCATTTTTGCGGTGAAAACGGAAGGCCGCGTTTATCAGAAGGGCTTAAGATCCATATCCGCGGTGCAGCCGACCAGGAACTCGGTCAGCAGGTCGATGCAGTCCTGAACGTCCTTGAGGGAGCCGACCTCGGCGGGGTTGTGCATATAGCGCAGGGGAATGGAGACCAGCGCGAACGGCACGCCGACGCCCGTCTGATGCATGGTGTCGCCGTCGGTGCCGGTGTGGCCGCTGGCGGCCTCGGTCTGCACCTCCATGCCCAGCTTTTTCGCCGCGGCGCGCAGGTGCCCGTTGAGCTTCTTATGGATCGACGGATTGTTGCAGAGCACGGGGCCCTTGCCGATAGCGATATCGCCGGTCTGCGCTTCGCTTATGCCGCAGTTATCCGAGGTCCAGGTAACGTCCACGGCGATGGCGATATTCGGCCGGACGCGCGATGCGGCGAAGTAGCCGCCGTTGCCGCTGGTCTCCTCGCCGGTCGTCGCGGCGGCATAGCAGCCGACGGCGGCGCCGCGCTTCTTAGCTTCCGCAAGCGCTTCCATAACGATGAAGGCGCCAAGCCTGTCGTCGAGCGCGCGGCCGGTGATCAGGCCGTTGAGCAGCTCGCGCACGTCGGTATCGACGGTCACGGTGTCGCCCAGCTCAACATAGCGGAGCGCGTCCTCGCGGTCCTTCGCACCGATGTCGATGCGCAGGTCGGAGGCCTTGATCTCGGCGTTCTTGGCGATATCGCGCGAATTGGCGACCGCACCGTAGATGACGCCGTTCTTCGTGTAGATCCTGACCTTGTGGCCGGGGAAGACGGTGGGGTAGATCCCGCCGATCTTGGTGACCATCAGGCTGCCGTCGCTCCCGACCGCGGAGACCATCAGGCCTATCTCGTCCGCATGGCCCGCGAGCAGCACTTTGAAGTCCGCCTCGGGATTGACGATCGCGGTCACGTTGCCCATCTCGTCGACCGTCACCTTATCGGCCTTGTCCTGCATATAGTCGTAGATCTTTTTCTCGATCTCCGCCTCGTTTCCGGAGACGGAACCGGTGTTCAGCAGTTCGTATAAAAACGCTTTATTCATAACAATTCCTCCTTTCGGATCCGGTATCATTCTACACTCTTTGCGGGACTGAGTCAATACGCTCGGAACGCCCGCTCCCGGAGCCGGCGGAAGCGCAAATATATTTCGATAAACATCGAAACAAATATTGACACAGCGCTGTTGCCCGGTTATAATTGATTCGATGAATATAAAACTGAATTTCGTGAGGACATGATTATGAACGAATTCATCGAATATCTTTCCGCGAAAGCCGAAGAGGGCAGGGCCGAGATCGCCTCCCTTACGGCCGCGGACCGCAGGGACGATGCGGATTTTGCGAAGGTCCGCACCAATATCTACGAGGTCTGCAGGACCGTGACCGAGGCGCTGACGAAAAAGCCCGGCAACGCCGCCGCGGTGAAGGCACAGTTCGCGCGCTTTAGCAGCGTCTGGACCGCCGCGCTCGAGAAGGCGAGGGAGCATGACGACGTCAGGGCCGTGGCGGTCGAGGAGATCAAACTGGCCGCGCTGGACGACGTCACCGCGCATTTTAAGGAGGCGACGGGGGAATGACGCAGGAGAACGCGCTCAAGCTCTTCAAATGCCTCTCCGACGCCTCCCGCCTCAATATCGTGCAGGCGCTTTCGCAGGGGGAAATGTACACCGAGCTCCTCGCCGAGCGGCTGGAGCTGACCCCGTCCACGGTATCCTTCCATATGAAAAAGCTCGAGGATGCCGGGCTCGTCACCTCCCGCAAGGAGCAGTATTACACGGTCTATTCGCTCGACCGCGAAATACTTAACAAGACCCTCGCCGAGGTCACGGCTTCTGAGAAGGAACAGATCGACGAGCAGCTAAAGCGCGAGGAGGAATACCGCCGCAAGGTCATAAAGGCCTTCTTCGATCATGAGCGCCTGCGCTCGATACCGGTGCAGCGCAAGAAGAAGCTGATCTGCTATGAAAAGATCGCCGAGCTGTTCGAAAAGGGTAAAGTATATGAGGAAAAGGAGCTCAGCGAGATCATCGCGGGCGTGCATGAGGACTACTGCACCATCCGCAGGGACATGATAAGCGAGGGCATCCTCAGCCGCGAGGGCGGAAAATACGTCAGGCTCAGATAAGCCGGTCCGGACCGTGAAAACGGTCCGGCTTCGTTTTCGGAACCTTGTTTTACGTGTTGATTTTCCCATCGCTTTTTATTATAATATAATATCGAATCATCCCCAAGCAATGCAGTTGGAAACACACAGGAGGGATCATGGCAGCAAAGACCAACGAACAAAAGATAGAAGTGGAACAGAAGCTGAGCGAATTGAGCAAGCTTTCCGACAGGGAAGTGCTTGAAAGGTTCGGCATCACCGAGGAGGGCCTCAACCAGGTCGAGGCCGCCGAAAGGCTGGAGGAATACGGCCGCAACATCATCGACGCGGGCAACGAAAACAGCCTGTTCAAGCGCATCCGGGAGGCGATCATCAACCCGTTCAACATCGTTTTGATCATCGTCGCGCTCGTCACGCTCGGCACCGACGTCATCTTCGCGGATAAGCCCAACTGGGCGACCTTCCTCATGCTCGTGTTCGTCATCATCATTTCGGGCGTCATCTCGTTCGTCCAGTCCGAGAAATCGAACAGCGCAGCGCAGAAGCTCAAGATGATGATCAGCAACAGGATCGACGTCATCAGGAACGGCAGTCCGATGGAGATCGATATCGAGGAGGCCGTCCCGGGCGACATCGTCAAGCTCGCCTCGGGCGACATGATCCCCGGCGACGTCCGCTTTATCGAGACCAAGGATCTGTTCATCGATCAGTCCCAGCTGACGGGCGAGAGCAACCCGGTCGAAAAGTTCAGCGGGCCGGACGATACGAGCGATTCGATGGCCGAGATGGACAATCTCGGCTTCATGGGCAGCAACATCGTTTCGGGCAGCGCCAAGGCCGTCGTGCTCACCACAGGCAACCGCACCTATTTCGGCAGCATGGCGAAGAGCCTGAACACCTATCAGGACAAGTCCAGCTACGAAAAGAACGTCGATTCGATCAGCCGCCTTCTCATCGGCTTCATGATCGTGCTCGTGCCGGTCATCTTCATCGCGAACTTCATCACCAAGGGCAACTGGCTTGAATCATTGATGTTCGGCATCACGATCGCCGTCGGCATCATGCCCGAGATGCTGCCCGTCATTATGACCTCGTCGCTCGCCAAGGGCGCCGTCAACATGTCCAAGAAGCAGACCATCGTCAAGCGTCTCGGCGCGATCCAGACCTTCGGCGAGATGGACGTCTTCTGCACCGACAAGACCGGCACGCTCACCCAGGATGAGATCGTGCTCGAAAAATACATGGACGTGCTCGGCCGGGAGGATAAGCGCATCCTCCGCCACGCGTTCCTCAACAGCTACTTCCAGACGGGCCTTAAAAACCTTATGGACGTCGCCATAATCAACCGTGCGGAGAAGGAGGAGCTCTCCTACCTCAAGGAGGCCTATATCCGCGAGGACGAGATCCCGTTCGATTTCTCAAGGCGACGCATGAGCGTCGTTCTGCGCGACAGGAACGGCAAGCGCCAGCTCATCACCAAGGGCGCGGTCGAGGAGATCCTTTCGATCTGCAGCTTCATCGAGATCGACGGCGAGGTCAAGCCCATAACCGACGAGCTCATCGCCAACGCCCAGCGGATCGCTACCGAGAACAACCTCGAGGGCATCCGCGTCATCGGCGTTGCGCAGAAGAACGAGGTGCACGATATCGAGACCTTCGGCGTCGACGATGAAAGCGCCATGGTCCTCATCGGCTTCGTCGGCTTCCTCGATCCTCCGAAGCCCTCGGCAAAATCCGCCATCGAAGCCCTCACCAACAACGGCGTGCGCACCGTCGTCCTGACGGGCGACACGGAGGGCGTGGCGATCAATATCTGCGGCAGGCTCGGAATCCCCACCGAATACACCCTCACCGGCAGCGCGGTCGAGGCCATGAACGACGAGGAGCTTCGCGCGGCCTGCGAAAAATGCTCTATCTTCTCAAAGCTCTCGCCCTATCAGAAGCAGCGCGTCGTCAAGGCGATGCAGGCGAACGGCCACACCGTCGGCTATATGGGCGACGGCATAAACGACAGTCTGCCATTGAAGCAGGCGGACGTCGGCATCTCGGTCGATACCGCGGTCGATATCGCGAAGGAGGTCGCGGATATCATCCTGCTCGAAAAGGACCTCAAGGTGCTCGACGAAGGCGTCATCGAAGGCCGCAGGACCTTCGCGAACATGTCCAAATACCTCAAGATGTCCGTCAGCGGCAATTTCGGCAATATGTTCTCGGTGCTCATCGCGAGCATCTTCCTGCCGTTCCTGCCCCTGCTCCCGCTGCATATCCTCGTGCAGAACATCCTCAACGACCTTGCGCAGCTCGGCATGCCCTTCGACCATGTGGAGGATGAATACATCCGCCTGCCGAAGAAATGGGATATCCCAGGCATAAAGAAGTTCATGGTCTATTTCGGTCTGCTCAGCACCGTGCTCGACGTACTCTGCTTCCTCGTGATGTGGTACGTCTTCAAGTTCAACAGCGTGGAAAAGGCCGGCTTCTTCCAGTGCGGCTGGTTCATGTTCGGCGTCATCTCCCAGACCCTCGTCATCCACACGATCCGCACGCCGAAGATCCCGTTCATACAGGACCGCGCTTCCAAGCAGCTCACGCTCTCCACCGCGCTCGTCGTGCTCGCGACGCTCATCATCGGCTTCACCGCCGTTGCAAAGCTCTTCGAGCTGCCCGTCATGGTGCCGAAGTTCGCGCTCTGGCTCGTTATCCTGATGGCCGTCTACTCGCTGCTCGCGCAGCTCCTCAAGCGGATCTACATCAAGATAAACAAGGAATGGGTCTGATCCACAGCGATCCGAAACAAATAAAAAACGGAGGATTTTCCTCCGTTTTTTGCGTCTTGAGCTATCATTCCGCGCCGCTCTCAGGCGGTATCCTGTCCTTATGCAGGCCCAGCTCCCTCACCAGCGCGCGGGAGATCGGCAGCAGCTCGTCGTATTCGGGGATGCCGCCCTCGACGAAATCGAGCAGCTTATCCATCTTCAATATGTCCATCGAGGAAAGCGGCGTCTCGCCGTCCGAGATAAGGGAGCCGTCCTGCGCGGTCAGCCTGCCGGCGAAGATATCGAGCCCGCCCTGCTTCAGCCGGCCGATCAGCAGCTCCGCCAAAGCTCGCACGCCGCCCGGCACCAGGTCCGAAAGGGCCACGTCGATAACGCCCGAATCCATGCCCCACCAGTAGTTGACGGCCTGTTCCTTCTTACCCGTGCCGCCCGAAAGCACCGAGCGCACGATGTTTTCATAGAGCTTTCCCCACATCCAGACGGGGGAGGCGACGGGGCTGAGCCCGCCGTCCGGGTCGGTTATAAAGGTGCCGTAATAGCCCTTCAGGTTATGCGCGCCGGGCAGGGGCACGTCGCGGTTCGAGATGACCTTCGCGCCTTTCTCTCGCAGCTTTTTAACGCAGTCTATCTCGGTGCAGCTCCATTCAAGCAGTATCCTTGCCCGCGGGTTCGTCATGCGCGCGCCGATCGCAAAGGCGTTTATCGAGGCCGGCACGCCGAGGATGGGGTAGGAGGCGATATAGCCTATTATGTCGTTGTCGGCCAGCGCTCCGGCGATGAGACCTGTGATGAACTTGCCCTCGTAGGTGCGGCAGTAATAGCTCGTGACGCTCGAGAGCGGCTGGCAGGCCGAGCAGTTGTAGAAGCGGACCTTGGGATACTTCACCGCCGAACGGAGCGCCGCGTTGAGCAGCGGGGGAGTGGTGGTGAACACCAGCTCCGCGCCGTCCTTCACCGCTTCGTCGATGAGCTCGCCCGCAAGCTCCGGCGTATCCGCGCCGAAATAGGTCCTCACCGTAACCGCGCCCTGCATGGCCTCGGCAAGCTGCGCCGCGCCTTCGGCATGTCCGCGCGTCCAGCTGCTCTTATCGGGGTCCCTCTGGCATATAAAAGCCGCGACCGGGTGCTTCTGCGCGGTGATCAGCTTCGATATCACGCTCTTCTTTTCGTCCTCGCCGGGCAGGGTACTGACCGTTATAGCGTCGGGATCGGCTGAGGCCTTGACGTCGCCCCAGAGCGAGGCGAGCGCCTTTTTAAGCTCCGCGGGGGACATCGCGGCGAACTCTTCATAGGGATGCACCTTCAAAAACAGCAGCAGCGCGTCCTCGGGCAGCAGCGAAGGATCCTTCGCTCCGAGCTGCAGGAAGGCCTCGCGGAAGCCGCGGAAGGCGGAGCCGAGCCGACGGGTCTCGCGTTCGGTCCAGGCTTCATCGGGCTTTTTGCCGATCTCGGCGAGAAAACGCGCGGTGTCGCCGGGCTTTCTGAACCTGATGTCCCACAGCCCCGTCGCCTTTTGGAACTCCATGAACTCCGCATACGCGGCGTATTCGGGGGTATCGCGGTCGGTCGGCAGCACGCGCTTGATGCGGGCGGGGATGCGCACCGCGCCGAAATATCTGAGCACGCTCACGCGCTTATTGCCCTCGGTAACGTAGAAATCACCGAGGTATTCGATGCATTCGATCGGGTCGCGTATGCCGGCGTCGGAAAGATGCGCGTCCAGAAGCGCGATCCACTTCATCGCGAATTCGCTGTCGACATCCGGCAGGGGCAGGAACGAGGCTGAAAACGCGCTGATCCTGCCCTGCGAGCGCGTGCCGATTATGCGCTCGGCGGGGATCTCCTGCACGGGCAGCTCGAAGGAGGACGCGTGCGCGGCGCCGGGAAAGACCTCGTCGAGCACGGCGGGATACGGCGAAAGCCCCTTCGCCTCAAGCTCCTTCTTCTCTTTCAGCGCAAGCGCGCGCGCATGCAGGTATTCTTCTTTTGCGGTCGGCTGCATAGCTGTCTCTCCGTGATCTTGTTTTGCCGTTATTATATCATTTCTCATCCGTATTGGCAAATGCGGACGGATCCCGGCTCGGTCCTTTCCCGCACGAATGAAATATCGCGATGATATACTTGTAATGATTAATTCCTTATAGTATAATAAAAAATTGAATGTTAACGCACGGGACGGGGTCCCGTAAACGAGGTTCCGATGATAGAGATAAAAGAAGTCACATACAGCTACGACGACGATTCGGCCCATCTTGCGCTTGACGGCGTCAGCCTCGACATCGAGCAGGGCGAGTTCCTCGCGATCGTCGGGCACAACGGCAGCGGCAAATCCACGCTCGCCAAGATGCTCAACGCGCTCATCGTGCCCGACAGCGGCTCGGTCACCGTCGCCGGGATGGACACGGCGGACGAGGATAGGACGCTCGACATTCGCCGCAAGGTCGGCATCGTGTTCCAGAATCCCGATAACCAGATCGTCACCACCGTCGTGGAGGAGGACGTGGGCTTCGGCCCCGAGAACCTCGGCATACCCACGGAGGAGATCCTGCAAAGGGTCGCGAAGGCGCTGGACGCGGTCGGCATGACCGAATACGCCAAGTCCGCCCCGCACATGCTCTCGGGCGGCCAGAAGCAGCGCATCGCCATCGCGGGCGTGCTCGCGATACAGCCGGAGGTGCTCGTGCTGGACGAAGCGACCGCGATGCTCGATCCCATCGGCCGCAAGGCGGTGCTCGAGATAGCGAAGCGCATGAATAAGGAGCGCGGCATCACCGTCGTCATGATAACCCAGTATATGGAGGAAGCCGTCATTGCCGACCGCGTGGTCGTGATGAACGGCGGAAGGGTCGCCATGCAGGGCACGCCGGGGGAGATCTTCCGGCGCGGAGACGAGCTTCGGGCCATCCGGCTCGACGTTCCGGTGATGGTGGAGCTGCGCGAAAAGCTCGAGGGGCTCGGTCTCCTCGGCGAGTCGAACGCGCTCACCGTGGATGAGATGGCGGAGGAAATATGCCCATTATTGTTGAAAAACTGACCCATACCTATCAGCCGAACACGCCCAGCGCGCGCGTTGCGGTCGATAACGTCTCGCTCACGATAAACGAGGGCGAGTTCTTCGGCATCATCGGGCATACCGGCAGCGGCAAATCCACGTTCATCCAGCACCTCAACGGCCTCATCCAGCCCACCTCGGGCAGGGTGCTCGTGGACGGCTTCGATATGAGCGACAGGAAGCAGCGGCAGAAGGGCCGCGCGCTCGTGGGCATGGTGTTCCAGTACCCCGATTATCAGCTCTTCGACAGCACCGTACTCGACGACGTTATGTTCGGGCCCAAGAACCTCGGACAGAGCGCGGAGGAAGCGAAGGCGAACACCGAAGCCGCCATGCGCACGGTCGGCCTCGATCCCGCGTTCTTCTCCGAAAAATCGCCCTTCGAGCTCTCCGGAGGCGAGAAGCGCCGCGCGGCGCTCGCAGGCATCATAGCGATGAAGCCGAAATACCTCGTGCTCGACGAGCCCATGGCCGGGCTCGACCCCAGCGGCAGGCGCGAGGTCATCGCGACGATCGCGAACCTGCGCGCGGAGCTCGGCTGCACCGTCATCATGGTCAGCCATTCTATGGAGGACGTCGCCCGCAGCGCCGAGCGCATCGCCGTCTTCAATGAGGGCAAGCTCTTTGCCGTCGGCACGCCCGACGAGATCTTTTCAAGGACCAACGAGCTTATCGAGATGGGTCTCGACGCCCCGCAGACAGCGCGCCTTGCAAAGGCGCTCCGCGAGCGCGGCATACCCGTGCCCGAAAGCATCTATACCAACGAGCAGTTCATCGACTGGCTCGAAAGGACCGTAAAGACGGGGGTGAATGCCGATGTTTAAGGATATCACCCTCGGCCAGTACGTTCCCGGCGATTCCGTGCTGCATAAGCTCGACCCCAGGACCAAGATCCTGCTGATGATCGCGTATATCGTGGCAGTGTTCCTGGTTAAACGCATCGAGCTCTTCCTGCTCGTTATCCTGTTCACGGTCGCGGTGACGCTGCTCGCGCACGTCAACGTCAGCTACCTCTTCAAGGCGCTCAAGCCGATGCGCATCCTGCTGCCGGTAATGTTCCTGATGAACCTCTTCCTCATCAAGACCGGCCGCCTGCTCGTGGAGTGGTGGATCATCAGGATCTATTCCGACGGCCTTAAGAACGCCGTGTTCATCGTGCTGCGCCTTGCGACCCTCGTCGCGGGCACCAGCCTGCTGACCCTGACCACGACGCCCATCGCGCTGACCGACGGCCTCGAAAAGCTGCTTTCGCCGCTCAAGGTCGTCAAGTTCCCCGCGCACGAGCTCGCCATGATGATGACGATCGCCCTGCGCTTCATCCCGACCCTCATCGAGGAGGCGGATAAGATCATGAAGGCCCAGCTCGCCCGCGGCGCCGATTTCGAGAGCGGAAACATCCTCAAGCGCGCCAAGGCCATGCTGCCGATCCTTATCCCGCTGTTCGTAAACTCCTTCCGCCGCGCCGACGAGCTCGCCATGGCGATGGAGAGCCGCTGCTATCACGGCGGCGAGGGCCGCACGAGGATGCGCGTGCTCCGCTTCACCTGGCGCGATTTCGCGGCCGTGCTCGTTATGGCCGCGCTCATTGCGGCGATCATACTCATCCAGCGATTCGCTCCGCCGCTCTTCTGACCCGAAATGCCCGCGAACGCCCGAAAACCCGCGCTCAAAAATCGCACCGCCGTCATACTCATGGCGGCGGCCGCCGTGCTGCTGCTCGCCGCGCTCGTTTGGCGCATCGGGCTCGAAAGGCATTCGCTTTCTTCAAAGATAGTCCGCGAGCTCGCTTCTCACGGGCTCTCGGTGGACGCCGCCGGGCTCTATCAGCACGCGCACGCGAAGGATACCAGCATCCGCGAGCTGATGGGGGAGACCGATATGACCGCCGCCGTCGACGCTTCAAAGCAGGCGGGCTTCTCTGCCGATATCGACCGAACGGGCGAGGTCTACTGCATCCTTTCCGACCTCGGCGAAAAGGGCGTGCTGACCCTCTTCCTCGTGGACGAGGATATAGAGCTCGCGTTCATCCAGCAGACGGGTTCGGATGAGATCGCACCGATAGCGTGGATCGGATCCGAAAGCCAACCTTCGCCGCATGGCTTCCCCTATTGAGTGGCAATGAGCAAGCTCATTCGCTGTCGGGCATCCGACTGGTGAGGCGGAAAAGCCCCGGAAAGCGCAAACCGCGAAGAACCCGCCTTTCCCCCTCAAATATATTGAAAAACACGCAAATTACCTGTTGACAAAGCGGGTATGAATGCCTATAATATTACTGTTCAAGAAGAAGCCGCCCGCTTCTCACTCGCCGCAGGTATTTATGCAGGCGCAGTAAGGCAGAAAAAGCAATAGCTTTATTTGTGTGCGGCGCGGGAAGGCGGCGCATTTTTCTTTTGCAAAGCCGCTTCTTCCCCGAATAATCTCAGCAAAGGTGGTGGAACCCATAGCAGTTCAGGAATTATTGATCAATGAAGAGATCCCCGATAAGGAGGTCCGACTCATTGGAAGCGACGGAGAACAGCTTGGCATCGTCAAGACCGAACACGCGCTTCGTATCGCAGAAGAACACGATCTCGATCTCGTGAGGATCGCTCCCAACGCAAACCCGCCCGTGTGCAAGGTCATGGACTACGGCAAGGCGCGCTTCGAGCAGCTCAAGCGGGAAAAGGAACAGCGCAAGAACCAGACCACGATCGAGATCAAAGAGATACGCCTTTCCTCAACGATCGATACGCACGATATGGAAGTCAAAGCCAAGGCAGCCGCTAAGTTCCTGAAGGCAGGCAATAAGGTCAAGGCCTCCATCCGTTTCCGCGGCAGGCAGATCAGCCACGGCAGCGTCGGTCTCGACGTTATGAATGCGTTCTACGAAATGGTGCAGGACGGCGCGGTCATCGAGCGCCCCGCCAAGCAGGAGGGCCGCAACATGGTCATGATCCTCGCACCGAAACCCGAAGCCAAGAAGAGCGAGAAATGATCCCGCTTTAACCAACCAAAACACAGCAACAAAACAAACAGGAGGAACTCCCATGCCGAAAATCAAGACCCATAGGGGCGCCGCAAAGCGTTTCAGCTTCACCAAGAGCGGCAAGATCAAGAGGGGCAGGGCTTATAAGAGCCACATCCTTACCAAGAAGACCACCAAGCGTACCCGTAAGCTTCGCAAGACGGCTTACATCGCTGAGGAAGAACAGTCCAAGATCAGCAAGCTGATCCCCTACAAGAGATAAGGAGGACGAAAACAATGGCAAGGATCAAGAGAGCAGTCAACGCAGTCAAGAAGCGTCGCAAAGTTTTCAAGCTCGCAAAGGGCTACTACGGAGCAAAGAGCAAGCTCTACCGTGCTGCGAGCCAGCAGGTCATGAAGTCCATGGCCTACGCCTATGTCGGCCGTAAGCTCAAGAAGAGGCAGTATCGCAGCCTTTGGATCGCCCGTATCAACGCGGGTGCAAGGCTCTGCGGCACCAACTACTCCAACCTCGTCCACGGCCTCAAGCTCGCCGGCGTCGACGTGAACCGCAAGGTCCTCGCGGATCTCGCTATCACCGATATGAACGCGTTCAACGAGCTGGTCAAGACCGCGAACAACGCGCTCAACGCGTAATAAGAGCAGGAGCAAAACCAAGCAAAAAAAGGACCCGTTTTTCCTTTCGGAAAGCGGGTCCTTTGCTGTATTTATTGTGCTTTTTTGCAGGCCGTCAGATCTTCGGTATGCTCTTCATCTTGTAGACGACCTCTTCCTCGCCCTTGTAGATCGCGTAGGCGGGCACCGTGCCGCGCACGCTGGAGACGGGGTAGACCGTGCTCGCGCGGCCGACGATCGTGCCGGGGTTGAGCACCGTGTTGCAGCCGATCTCGGCCTGATCGCCGATCATTGCGCCGAACTTTCTGCGCCCGGTCTCGAGCACGGCCTCGCCGACCTTGACGGTGACGCTGCTGCGGTCGCTCTTGACGTTGCTCGTGATGCTGCCGGCGCCCATATGCGCCTTGTAGCCCAGTATCGAATCGCCGACGTAGTTGTAGTGCGGGGTCTGCACGTTGTCGAAGAGGATAACGTTCTTAAGCTCCACCGAATTGCCTACCACGCAGTCCCGGCCCACCAGGGCGCTACCGCGGATGAACGCGCAGTGCCTCACCTCGGTGCCGTGGTCGATGATGCAGGGCCCTGCGATGTAGGCGGTGGGGAAGACCTTCGCGTCCTTAGCGATCCAGATGTTCTCGGCCGGATGGTCGAACTCGTCCTCGGGCAGCGAAGCGCCTATCTTCATTATGATCTCGCCGATGTGGTCGAGCGCGTCCCAGGGGTATTTCAGCCCCTCGAACATCGCCGCCGCGCGGGTGTGCTCCAGCGCGAAAAGGTTCTTGATCTCGATATCCATTTCAAGCAGCTGCTGTTTGGTATACATAGTTCTCTCCCCTTATTGCTTCGTTATGAAGCCCTCCCTGCGGATGGCTTCTATGATATGCTCCACGGCCTCGGACGCCTGCTCGTGCGTGAGCGCTTCGGCCATGACGCGGACCACGGGCTCGGTGCCGCTCTTCCTCAGCAGCGTGCGGCCTTCGTTCCCGAGCTCCTCCTTCGCCTCCCGATCGGCTTGGAGCACGGCTTCGTTTTTCAGCACCGCGTCCTTGTCGGCCACGCGCACGTTCTTTAGGATCTGCGGATAGATCTTGACCGGCGCCGCGAGCACCGAGAGGGGCTGCTTCTGCGCGAGCATCGCCTGCATCAGCTTGATCGCGGTCAGAAGGCCGTCGCCGGTCGCCGCGTACTTGCTGAAGATGATGTGCCCGCTCTGCTCGCCGCCGATCAGATGCCCGTTCTGCCGCATGCATTCATAGACGTATTTGTCGCCCACGTCGGTCTGCTCGTACTTGATGCCGATGCGGTCGAACGCCTTGTAGAGGCCGAAATTGCTCATGACGGTCGTGACCACGGTGTTGTTGGCCAGCTTGTCGCGGTCCTTCATGTATTTGCCGTAGATGTAGAGGATCAGGTCGCCGTCGATGATGCGGCCCTGCTCGTCCACGGCGATGCAGCGGTCGGCGTCGCCGTCGAAGGCAAAGCCGATGTCCAGCCCGCTGCCGAGCACGAGCTTTCTGAGGTTCTCGATATGCGTCGAGCCCACGCCGTCGTTGATGTTGAGGCCGTTCGGGGTGTTGCCGGTCACTATGACCTCCGCGCCGAGGGTCTCGAAAATGCTCTTGGCCATCATCCAGGTGGAACCGTTGGCGCAGTCGAGGCCGACCCTGACGCCCTTGTAGGAATGCGTCGCAAGGCTGATGAGGTAGCCTATATAGCGGTTGCGGCCCGCGGAATAGTCGATCGCCTTGCCGATGCTGTCGCCCGTCGCGAACGGGATATCGGGGCCCTCGCCGTCAAGGTATTTCTCTACCTCGTCGATCGTGTATTGCTCCATCTTCTCGCCGTTCGTGTTCAGCAGCTTGATGCCGTTGTCGTGATAGGGATTATGGCTCGCGCTGATCATGATGCCGCAGTCGAAATCGTCCATGCGGGTGATGTATGAAACGCTCGGCGTGGTGGTGACGTGCATAAGGTACACGTCGGCGCCGCTCGCGGTAAGGCCCGCGGTCAGCGCGCATTCGAACATATAGCCGCTGCGCCTCGTATCCTTGCCGATGACCACGCTCGCGTGATGCTCGCGGCCGTAGTACCAGCCGAGGAAGCGGCCGATCTTATAGGCGTGCTCGACGTTCAGATTGACGTTTGCGTCGCCGCGGAAGCCGTCTGTGCCGAAGTATTTGGACATATCAACTCTCCTTTTGGGATCAGTTTTGATCGATCATTTATTTTGACCGGCCTAAAGGGACCCTATCGGCCGATGTACTTTTGCCGTTCTTCATCGGGCACCAGCCCGCCGCCCGTGCACCAGAGCACGTGGCAGGCGTTTTTCGGTGCGCCGCTGTCGATATTGCCCATGAACGCCGCGCAGGAAACCGCGGCCGAGGGCTCGATAAACACCTTTTCGGTGTTGTAGACAAGGCGCACGAGCGGGGCAAGGCGCTCGTCCGCCACGGTGAATTCGCCGTCCATAAGCCGTTTCGCCGCCCGGAAGGCCAGGCGTGACGCCGTACCGACAGCCAGCCCGTCCGCATCGGTCTTCCCGGAGAGCGAGAAGCGGGAAACAGGCACGCATTCGCCGGCTGCGAACGCCGCCAGCATGCAGGGGCTGTTCACGGGCTCGACGAAATAGCAATGGACGTTATCGCCGAAGATGAGCTTGAGCCCGAACATGATGCCGGCCGGAGCGCCGCCCACCCCGCAGGGAAGGTACGCGCAGAGGGGATGCTCGGCGTCTATGATGACTTCGGCGTCCATAAGCTGAACCGCGAGGCGCGACGCGGCGGCGGCGTAGCCCATGAAAAGATCGAGCGAGTTCTCGTCGTCGATAAAGTAACTCATCGGATCAAGATCGGACTGCGCTCTGCCCTGCCTGACGGCCTCGGAATAATCGGATTCGTATTCTACGACGGTCACTCCGTGGCTGCGGAGCATATCCTTCTTCCATTGCTTGGCGTCCGCGCTCATGTGCACGACCGTGCGGTAGCCTATGGCGGAAGCGGTGATGCCGATGCTGAGGCCGAGGTTGCCGGTCGAGCCTACCTGAACGGTGTATTTCGAGAACAGCTCGCGGTGATCGGCTATGGCCTCATAGCTTCCGGGCAGGAGGCCGTTCGCGATCGCCAGATCCTCGGTATGCTTGAGCACCTCGTAAACGCCGCCGCGGGCCTTGACGGAGCCGGCGATCGGCAGCTCCGAATCCAGCTTCAGAAACACACGCCCGCAGTCGGCGCCGCCCGTTTCGGTGCGGGAAAGGAGAGCGCGCTTCAATGCTTCCGCCTCGTTGAGAGGGGATTCGATATAACCCTTGTTTGCCGCGGTCTCCGGGAAAAGCCTCGCGATCAGCGGAGCGAAGCGCCTAAGTCTTTTTTCGGCTTCGTAAACATCCGCTGCGGAATACGGGAGGGAAGCGAGTGCAGCATGCGCCGGTCCGAGGTCGGGATTCCTGAAGAACACCTCTTTAGCCGAGACGAAAAGCGAGGCGTCGGAGGAGGGCAGATAGCAAAGCGCGCTGTCGCTGCGGCGGGAAGCATGCTGCTTTTCCTTTTTAGGCGCTTTGTAGTTGTATTTCGTCTGCGCTTCTTCCATATGCCCGCGCACGATCAGCTGCACGGCCTCCGCCGCGGTCTTCACGGCCTCATGGAGCTTTGCCGCGTCCTCCTCGTTTGGCACGCCCAGCACGTGATCGACGAGCCCGTGTTCGGGCCTGCCTATGCCGACCCTGACCCTCGGGAAATCCCCGTAGCCGAGCTGTTCGTCGATCGAACGCATGCCGTTGTGGGTGCCGGGGGAGCCGTTTGCGCGGATGCGCAGCGCTCCGACGGGCAGGTCGATATCGTCATAGATGACAATGAGGCGGTC
>JAEEKE010000053.1 GCA_016282255.1 Bacillota bacterium | reverse complement strand
TGTGAAAAAAGGATTGCTATCTTGTTAAAATAGCAATCCTTTTCTGGCGGAGCGGGTGGGATTCGAACCCACGGTAGGTTGCCCTACACCTGATTTCGAGTCAGGACCGTTATGACCACTTCGATACCGCTCCGTGTATTCCGTCCATTTCGGACCAGCACATTATACAACAAGCTTTCCTCTTTTTCAAGTCCGTTATAAGCAAAAGAACATATATATCGATTAGTATGAACAGAACTGCAAAAGTTTTAAATTGCAGGAAGCCGAACTTAATGGTATAATTAGAAAAAGGCTTGGAAGATACAAAAACCATTCGAAACGCCAAAATCGAGAAAGTCTTCAAAAGGGATACTGTGAACAAAATGAAGAGAAAAGAAATGCTTAATATAGAAAACGCCGGGGAAACCGTTCAGGATATCGCATCCGATGAAACTATGCCGGAGGATCGGACGCCTGAAACGGCGGCATTATCTGTAAAAAAAAGAAAAGGGCCGAGTACTTCAACAACACTTCTTTACGTTTTGATTCTCTTCTTCGTTATCGGCTTTGCTGCATTCGCTTTCTTTTCCGGCAGATCGAAGACCTTTGAACTCATTCTCTGCGGGCTGTCGATGCTTTGTTTTGTATGGCTCGCCATAAGCATTTTTCCAAAATCAAAGCAGTTCTTTTCCGGCGAAAGGATCCTGACTACGGAGGATAAGGCGGGGGAGAGGAGCAGGCTTCGGCTGCATCCGACCGTCAGGACTATACTTTTTGCGCTGCTTGCGCAGGTCGCTTTCATTTCGATCGTCTACGCGGTCAGCGTCATGCGCTACGGTTTCGGCGGCACCATAATCGAGGAGTATCCCCGTTTATTCGTCAGCTCGCGTGCGCTCGCATTCGGCGACGATTCAAGAAGCGCGCTCTCGTATTTCGGCCTGCTTTCGTTCATTCTCCCCGAGAACGTCAACCGACTCGTTGCCGGGTCATGGCTCATCCATCCTGTGTTCGCGCTGAACACTGTATTCGTATGTCTTGCGGCGCTTTTCGACTATGAGCTTCTCATTCTCGATTTCGATAAGAAATCCTCGCGCTTCGGGACCGCACTGCTGCTCGTTTCGCCTTCGATCATCCTTATGCTTCAGCCGATGAGCGGTATAGCGCCGTTCATCGCACTGAGCCTGCTTTCGGTTTTCGCCGCCAGAAAAGGCAAGCTGCTTGCGGCTTCCCTTCTTGCGGTGCTGAGCATGGCTTTCAATATCTTCGGTGCACTGCTGTTTTCCGTAATACTTCTCGAAGGTATCCGCGCATACAGATGCCTCAAGGATGAAGGAGAGAAGCATAAGGCCGCAGGATCCCTTGTTAAAGGCATTGTCGGCGCGTTTATACCGGCTGCTGCCGCTGCGGCTGCCGTCCTGGTATCCGCTAAACTCGGCGTTGGTCTGCCGTTTTTGAAGAACGGGTTTATCTGGTTCTTCGAGCCGCTGAGCCGCCTTATCTGCGGACCCTCAAGCGGCATGACGACCGGCGTACTGGTGATCTCGATCATCGCCATTATTCTCGTTTATCTGCTTGCGGTGTTTGCGATAAGAAGACTGCGCACGAGCCATGCGGTGCTTGCTCTGCTCGACCTTATGCTCATGCCCTCCCTGGCGCTTGGCAGCATGACGCTCCTATCGGTATTCGCTCAGCCGATGCTGACCTCCATGGAGGCCTCGGTTCTGAGCCGAAAACTGCTGCGGACTTTCTTCTCGTTCGCAATGGCGATACTTACTATACTGTTTATCGTATTCTTCTTCACTAAGCGCCCTGCCTGATGCTGTTTATAAAAAAGACTTGCAAACTCGCGTTCGTTCATGTATAATACATTTGTTGCGCCAGACGGGGAGTTAGCGGTGCCCTGAACCTGCAATCCGCTACAGCAGGGTTGGATTCCCGCCCCGAGGCATATACTTGTGCAGCAGGCTTGAACGGAAGCGCGTTGATGATCGGGTCCCGTGCAACCGTCTGCCGTGAACCATGTCAGGTCCTGACGGAAGCAGCATTAAGCGGAAAAGACGGTGTGCCGCGGGTCAGCCTGATCTGAGCGTTTCCCTCATGCATCGTGCAGGGGTATAATGTCGAAGGGTGGGTGCGCAGCATTGAAAATGCCCAAACGGGCGTTTTTTATTGCGGAAATATCGAGCTGTATGAAAATTAGATCGCCGTGCTGACAGCGTTTTATCAGCTCATATTGCCGCGGCGAAACAAATGTGTTATAATAAAAAATAAGCGATTACATACATTTGGAGCGGATATGATCGTTGTTATACCGGCTTATGAACCGGATGAAAAGCTCATTGGCGTCGTCAGAGAGCTGAATGAAAAAACGGAATACAGCGTCATCGTCGTTGACGACGGCAGCGGGGAAGACTATCAGGAGATCTTCCGCGCAGTTGAATCCATGGCGTACGTACTCCGTCATGAGGTCAACAGAGGAAAAGGCGCCGCCATGAAAACGGCGTTCGCCTATATTCGCGATAGCGGCTGCTTCGCTCATGACGACGGCGTTATAACCGCCGATGCGGACGGACAGCATCTTTTAAAAGATATAGTTCGTGTGAGCGAGGAATGGGCATTAAACAGGGATGCGCTCGTACTCGGCGGAAGAAAATTCACCGGAAACGTGCCGCTCCGTTCAAGGATGGGCAACGGGATAACGCGCTTCGTCTTTGCGGTGACCACCGGCGTTCGCGTCTACGACACGCAGACCGGTCTGCGCGCCTTTGCAGTTGATCAGATAGACACCATGCTCTCCATCGGCGGAGACCGGTATGAATACGAGATAAACCAGCTGCTCTACTGCACGAAGAACCATATTAAGATCGACGAGCTGCCGATAGAGACGGTCTATCTTAACAATAACGAGAGCTCGCATTTCAACACCCTGCGTGATTCCTGGAGGATCTATAAGACTATCTTCTCATTCATGGGAGCAAGCCTTATAAGCTGGGTAGTTGATTACGTCCTCCTGCTCGTGCTCAACGCCATATTCAGCGCGATCACTCACGGAGCCGGGTTTACCGTCTTCGGCCGCAGCGTCGATACAAAGCTTCCCGCGATCATCGGCGCGAGGGTCGTCAGTTCCGTTGTGAACTATACCCTTAACCGAAAGGTCGTTTTCAAATCCGGAAACAAGCTCAGCATGCTGCTGTATTTCATAACCGCGATAGTTGTTCTCGGCGTGAACTACCTGCTGCTCAAGCTGTTTGACAAGGCCGGGATCCCTCTCTGGCTCTCCCAGATCCTCGCGCAGCTTATTATCTACCCGCTGAATTTCGTTTTCCAGCGAAAATTCGTTTTCAAGGATGAGAACAATCAGAAAGCTTGACACTTTCCTAAGGCTGTAAAGATGAGAAACAGATTAAAAATCATAATCGTTTGCGTGATAGATGCGATCGTCTTCGCTTCGCTGCTGCTGACTTTCGCATGGTTCCATCATGCAAAGCCCCAGAAGATCACCGGACATGACATTCCGATCGTTTTCCAAAACACGCCCGTTCCGACCGCGACCCTAGAACCGACGCCGGTGACGACCGTCGATCCCAACAGCACCGAGGGTCCGACGCCCGTGCCGACCGAACCCCCCACGCCGGAGCCCACCGGCCTGCTCGGAGCGAAGTTTGCCGAAAAGTTCACCACCGGTGATGAGGTCATTTATACCGATGAATGCTACCGAAGCTCGAACGTTGCGATAGAGATCTCCGAGCACAGCATGAAGGTGTACTGGTGCGACGTTCACTATTTCGTGGCCGACGTCTATATCCGCGATATCACGAGCTTCCGCTGCGCCGTTTCCGACGATGACGACAACAAGGAATGGGTGCTCGATATGGCGCGTGCGAACAACGCGATCGTGGCGACCTCCGGCGACTACTTCCTGTTCCATAAGAGCGGTCTCGCGATAAGAAACGGTCAGCTTCTCAGGGATAAGCTTCATCCGGATCAGGACGTCTGCGTCCTGTACCGCGACGGCACTATGGAGACCTACCTCAAGGGCCAGATCGATCTGAACTATATCTACAGCAAGGATCCCTGGCAGGCCTGGAGCTTCGGCCCGAGGCTGCTTGAGAACGGCGAGCCGATGGAGGTCTTCAACACCAGCGTCGAGACCTGGAACCCGAGATGCGCGATCGGTTATTACGAGCCCGGCCATTACTGCCTCGTGGTCGTGGACGGGCGCCAGACCGATTATTCCTACGGACTTGAGATGAACGAGCTCTCAAAGCTGATGTATTCGCTCGGCTGCACCGAAGCCTATAATCTCGACGGCGGCATGACGGCGATGATGACGTATAACGACGCGCTGCTCTCGCATCCCTGCGGCGGCGGGCGCAAGAACTGCGATATCGTCTATATCGCGGAACCGCTCGTATAAGGAGAAGCTATGAAAAACCGGTTGTTTGATTTCTCGAATAAAGCGCGCGTGCTGAGGGTCGTGCTCGCGCACCTTACGGCTATGTTCGCGATCCTTATCATAATCTGCTTCATCATCGATATCTTCAACACGGCGATGGAGTTTATGACGAGCAGCCTTTCAAAGTGGTGTATACTGATCCTCGCAGTGCTCGCTCTCGCTTCATCGATACTGACGATAATAGCCCTCTGGGTAAATCCCGACAGACAGCGCAGAAGAAGAAAACAGTGAAAGAGAAAAGCATCGGAGCTTAGAACCCCGATGCTTTTTTGATATCGTGATCAACCTTATCAGATCAGTTTGGGATCCGACGCCTTAACGACGAGGACCTCCGTCTCAGCGAGCGCTTTCTCGATAAGCTCCGAGAAATCATATGACGCTTCGCTCGCGCGGATATCCTCAACGACGGGCCTGGTGACGGGATGCTTCGGCACGAATACCGTGCAGCAATCCTCGTAGGGCAGGATGCTCGTTTCATAGGTGCCGATCCTGCGGGAATAATCCATGATCTCATCCTTATCGAAACCGATCAGCGGGCGGAAAACGGGCATTGAAACGGCGTCGTCGGTAGCGCAGAGGCTTTCGAGCGTCTGGCTAGCGACCTGACCGAGCGCTTCGCCGGTTATGAGCGCCTTTGCGCCGTCCTCTTTGGCGATCCTTTCCGCAAGCTCCATCATAAGCCTGCGCATAATAATGGTCGTCTCCTTATCGGGACAGTTGTCGTAGATCGCCATCTGCAGGTCGGTAAAGGGAACGAGATGCAGGCGTATATTGCCGGCGTAAGTTGATAAGAGACGAATCAGCTCTACGACTTTATCACGCGCGCGTTCGCTCGTGTAGGGATAGCTGTAAAAATGCACGGCGCTGAGGACGATGCCGCGTTTTGCCATCATATAGCCGGCGACCGGGCTGTCGATACCGCCGGAGATAAGCAGCATGGCCCGCCCCGCAGTGCCGACCGGCATGCCGTTTGCGCATGGGATCTCCTCGGCGTAGACGTATGCCTTCTCGCGTATCTCTACCGAAAGCGAGACCTCGGGCTTGTGGATATCCACGTGTACGGAAGGGAACCGTTCGAGCACGAGATGGCCGAGCTCGCGGTTGATCTGATCGGAATTCATGAAATAATGCTTGTCGGACCTTCGGGCGAAGACCTTGAAGCTGAGATCGGGTTTCTTTGCGATCTGGGCCTCCATCAGTTCATACGCCGCGTCGCAGACGAGATCCCAATCCTTCCCGACGGCCAGCGCGGGGCTGATGGAATGGATGCCGAAAACTCTTTTGAGCCTTTCGACAGCTTCGTCAAAGCGCTCCTCAGGGATTCCCACGATATAGATCCTGCCCTGTTCGCGGTCGACCCTGTTCGGTATCCCACGCAGCGAAAGCTTGATGTTCTCGATCAGCTTCTGCTCGAAAAACGGACGGTTGAGACCCTTAAGATGTATTTCGGCGTAACGTACGAGCAGCACTTTCTCGGCTTTGTTTGTTATCAATTCTTCCATTTGTATCTCCTTGTATCTCCCGATCGTATGATTTCTTTCATCTTCTTCTGAAACGGCGAAGGAGGCTGAGACTGTCCTCGATCATCGAAGCTGCGGTATCGGCTTCCTCAACGGTGTTTTCGGGGCAGAAGCTGAAGCGTATCGCTCCGTCCTGACGTTCGCCGTTGACGCCCATTGCGGTAAGGATGCGGTTTTTACCGCGATGCCTTGCGGCGCATGCGGACCCCGTTGAAACGAGCAGGCCCTTATCCATCAGCGAATGCAGCAGCACCTCGCCGCGAACGCCCATAAAGCTCATATTGAGGATGTACGGAACGCCTTCCTCCAGCGATGGACCGTTGAGCCGTACGTCGCGGATCCTTGATAGATTATCATAGAGCCTTTTCTTGACGGAAAGCATGCTTTCGGCATTCTGCTTCCTTGATGCAATATAGCTTTCGGAAGCTGCGCCAAGCGCCATAACGGACGGCACGTTGGTAGTGCCCGATCTCCTGTTGGATTCCTGGCCTCCGCCGAGCTGGCCGCCGGAGAACCGCACCTCGCGCCTGACGAACAAGCCTCCGACGCCCTTCGGCGCATGGAGCTTATGCCCGCTGAAGGAATACATATCGCATCTGACCGGATCGAGCTTTAAAAACGCCTGCACGCCGTCCGAATGGAACACGGCCCAGGGCGCCTTCTCCTTGACCAAACGGTGGAGTTTGTCGATATCGTTGACGGAACCCACTTCATTGTTGACGTGCATTATGCTGACGAACTGAGTTCTTTCGTTCAGGGCAGAGATAAGCTCGTCCTCCCTGACGCAGCCGTTTGCATCCACTCCGAGGATAACGACGTCATACCCGTGCTCGCGCATTGAGAGAAAAGGCTCATAGACCGAGGGATGCTCGACTGCGGTGGTTATTATCCTGCCCTTTTCCTTAAGGCCCGAAAGTGTGCCGAAGAGGGCTATGTTGTTGCTTTCCGTTCCTCCGCTTGTAAATATCAGCTCACCGGGATCGGCCTTGAACGCCGAAGCGAGCTTGGCGCGAACGGAGTTGACTTCCTTTTCGACTTTTACGGCCGGCGAATACGCAGCCGCCGGGTTGAAATAATCCTCGGTCATGTATCGGAGCGCCGCCCGTGCTGCTTCCGGGCTTACCCTTGTCGTAGCGCTGTTATCAAAATAGATCATATCGATTCGATCGATCCCCTAAAGGGATGTCCTTTCACACTGCTTAAAAGCAGCGGACGGCAGATCAGCATGATCGCCGTCACGCGGTGCTTGGTCTATAATATGATGTTTACGGCCTGTCGGTTCCTCCGTCCGGAGAAGGAGCGGGGGTGTCTATCGGCTCTATGGGTATGATCGGATCGTTTACCGGAGGATATGCGGCGCTAAGTATCGCATAATTGCGTTTGAGCTCGGTCAGATACCTGTATATGCGGGAGGTGTCGTTCGACGCGAGCGCATCCTGCAGGCGGATTATGCATGCTTCAAGCAAAGCTCTGTCGCTGTCGCTAAGCGTCTGTACCGAGGCGAGATAGCGCTGTACCGTTGCGATCATCTCATAGGAGGTTTGCCTCAGCTCCTCGATAGGAATATTGATCGAGCCGCCGCTGCCGTGCAGACCGCAGGACATCGGCCCGCGGATGCAGCTCGCCATGAACTCGGCGGGGGAGAGGTCCGTGACGATAGCGTTGGGCATATAGCTGTAAAGCTTCTCGTCGTCGAGCCTTGCATAGAGCGAATCGGTCGGTATGAGCACAACGCATTTCTGATAGCGTGAGCTCTCGGGGCAATCCGCGCAGGCGCAGGCTTCCGAATCGCTGCAGTAGTCCACAAGGCAGTGCATATCGCAGTACTCGGTGGGGATCTTGTCGACCGCACACCAGTCCATTACGGGCGTATTATAGGTATCGAGCATGCACTCTTCGGTCGCTAGCTTGCCGGATACAGGGCAGATGGCGACCTTGGTAAGGCCAATATCCACCGGCGAAACGTCGAGTATGGGCTTATCGGAAAGCCCTCTGTGCACATAGCTCATGAACGCCTGCCAGAGCGGCGCGGCGGAGTTGCCGCCGGTCGAACCGGTAGCGAGTTTCTCGGAGAACTTATCGTGACCGATCCACAGCGAAGCAGTATAGTAGCCGCTGTAGCCCGCGAAATAGACGCTCGTATAGTCGTCGTTAGTACCGGTCTTGCCCGCTATGGTCATGCCGGAGATCTGAGCGCTGGTACCGGTGCCGTAGCTTACGACGTCCTTGAGCATGTCGGTAAGCATATAAGCCGTGGTCTCGGAGAAGACGCGGCGCTTCTCGCGCACTGCGTTCGCATCGAGCACGACGCTGCCGTCGTCCGCGACGACGTATGAGAAGCTGAGCGGTTCAAGATACATGCCGCCGTTTGCGATGCATGCGTATGCTGCGCTCATCTCAAGCGGAGTGATGCCCGAAGTACCGAGTGCGAGACCGGGGCCGTCGACGTGGATCCTGGAACGGTCGACGCCGAGCAGCTCCAGGAACTTAGCGCTTCGCTCGGGCACAACGTAATCGAACAGCGTCCTCGCGGCAACGATGTTCAGCGAGGAAGCAACGCCTCTGCGGATGGAGCAAAGGCCTTCCCAGCGCGTGGAACCGATCTTGGGATAACCGCGCTCGCCGCCGTAGCCGTCGATGGCAAGCTCGGAATTGAGGATGAAGGTGCCGGGCGTGACGCCGATCTCGAGTGCGGGACCGTAGACCGCGAGCGGCTTTATCGAAGAACCTACGGGCATATCGCTCTGATAGGCCCTGTTCCACTGCTTCTTCTGGATCGGTTCCTCGCGTCCGCCGATCATAGCAATGATCTCGCCCGTATGCTGGTCGATAATGACTGCCGCCGCCTGCGGCTGCTGAGAAACGATGCCGGAGGAAGGATCGGTGATCTCGCTCGCGCTCGAATTCCTGAGGCCGGGATAGCTGTCCCAATTGGTGATGATATCCTGAACATTGTTCTGGATATTGGGGTCGACGGTCAGATAGATATGATAGCCGCCGGTGCGCAGCTCCTTCTCGATGGTGTTGCGGTTGGCCGCGGTGATCTCAAGCCCCCTTGCGGCGAGCATGTGATTCTCAATATCGTAGATCGCGTATTCGACGAAGTACGCCATATCGTAGAGCTGCTTCTGGGTGCTGACGGGAAGGATGCGGACCTTTTCCCGAAGGGCGGCTTCATATTCGAGCTTGGTTATATGCCCCCTGTCGAGCATGCGCTTGAGCACGAGGTCGGTCCTCTCGTCGGTGACGTCCATCTTGTTCCGCCCGTCCTCATAGAAACGCTTATACGTATTTGCGCGCGGATTGGTCACGTTCGGCTTCTGCACCATGCCGGCAAGCATAGCGCATTCGCGGATCGTAAGCTCATACAGTTCCTTGCCGAAATAGTCCTTGGCGGCGGTTTTGAAGCCGTAGTTCGAATCACCCAGATACACGTCGTTCATATAGGCTTCGAGTATCTTGTCCTTCGGGACCATCTGCTCGAGCTCGTAAGCCATATAGGCTTCCTGGATCTTGCGCTTATAGCTCTGAATATTCGAAAGGAACTTATTCTTGATGAGCTGCTGAGTTATCGTCGAGCCGCCGTGCGTCTGCGAGTTGCGAAGCGTGTTTACTACAGCGGAAAACAGGCGCTTGAAATCAAGGCCGCCGTGCTCGTAGAAGCGAACGTCCTCGATATCGATGAGCGCCAGCCTCAGTCTCTCGGGTATCTCGTCGATGGGCGCCCAATCCCTGTATTCAAGGCCCGCAAAGGTGGTTATAAGCTCGGAGTTGCGGTCGTAGATGTAGCTCGTTCGCTCGCTGACGGTAAGCTCCGAGATATCGAGCTTGGGGCTTGTGTCGACGTACGCCTTTGCGACGCCGAGGACGAGCCCGAGGCTTACAAAACCTATCACGAGGCCGACGAGGAGGAGCAGCTTTATTACCGTGAACAGTACCGTCAGCACCATGCTGCGCGGCCTCGTTCTGCGTACGAACAGCGGTTTGGACGCTCCGCTGCCTTTGCTCTGCCTTTCGTTTGTGTTTGAAGTATTGGAAAACACGGCGGTATTGCCGTTTGAGTTTCTGTTTCCGTTATTCGATCTGTTTTCAGTCATTCCGGTTTCCTTTCACTGTTCGGGTCTTGCTTCTATCGAACATAATGAACCTTTATAATTATACCACATTTTGCAGCCGATGACAACATATCGTATCACCTTCCGCAAAAGAGCAGAATACCGTGGTAAGGAAAGCTCCTTCATTTGATAAAACGAGCGAGCGATCCATTCGGTTTATGGGGAAGAAGGAGGGAGTATGACAATGGAGATAAGGCCGAAAAAGAGTATCCGAACCAAAGCGATCACCATTTTCGCACTTGCTGCGATCGTCATATTCTCCGTTTTCCTTGCGGTCGACAGTCTGATCTCGAAACCGATGCTGACCGTCGCCGAGGAGCAGGCGAAGCGGACCGCAGGCGAGCTGCTTACAAAAGCGGTGCTTTCGGTGGCAGAAGAGTATGCTAAAGAGGATGCAGGGGCAATGGCTGTGTGCTCTGCAGATTCCCAAGGAAGAAGCATCCTCTATATCGATTCGCAGAAGCTGACCGCGGAAGCCATGCGCGTTATCGACGCCGCGCAGAAGGAACTCGGCATCCTGAACGAAATAGGCATTTCTCTTTCCCTTGGAACGGCAAGCCGGATACCCTTGTTCAGCGGAAGAGGCCCAAAGCTGAAAGCAATGATAGAACCGCTGGGCGCCGTAAGCGGCAGGATCACTTCTTCATTTTCTTCAGCCGGAGTGAATCAAACCAAATATTCGGCTTTAATTGAATTAAAGGCCGAGCTGAAAGTGATCTTTGCCGGACGCGAAAGGATCGTGACCGTTTCGAGCGCGGCGCCTGTTTTCGAAACGATCATTATCGGCGATGTTCCCGATGCATACACAGACGTCAATTCGATGAACGACGCGCTGAACCTGATACCGACCGATGCGGATTGAGCACCAACAGGCATGCATGCACTGCTTGCAAATAACCGTTCGCTGTGTTAAAATACAGGAAACAATACGGAAGGAGGATTTCGAAATGCCGAATTTCACCCGGATCGCGATCAAAAACGCATTCGTTAAGCTGCTCGCACTAAAGCCGCTCAACAAGATCTCCGTGAAGGACATAGTCGAGGAATGCGGCATAAACCGAAACTCCTTCTATTATCATTTTCAGGACGTGCCGACGCTGCTCGAATCCATCGTTATGGAAGAGATGGATAAGATCATTGCCGACTATTCCCCGCGGGATCCTATCGAGAAGTGCCTCCGTGCGGCCATGAGCTACGCAGAGGAGAACCGGAACATGGTGCTTCACGTGTACCGCTACATGGACCGCGAGCTCTTTGAGGGCTATCTGTGGCGCGTATGCGAGCATATAGTTTCGGCTTATACAGATAACGAATTTCAGAAGCTCGACGTTTCCGAGCAGGACAGGAGCATGATCAACTATCTCTACAAATGCGAATGCTTCGGTATCGCCGTGGACTGGCTCAATAACGGCATGCAGTCGACCGGGCAGGAAGAGGTAGAGCGTGTCGTCGGTTTCATTTCTAATTCCTTCGCAGATTTCGAACGCAGGAGCAAGTACGGTTCAAGATAATAGACAGGATCGATCGGATCCTTTTCGGCAAGTATATTTACAGACATTTTCATTCCGATGCATAAAAAACGGACAATCAGAGCGATTTGTCCGTTTTTTATGCAAATTGTCGAATTATGACCATTCACGCGATCAAACATTTACTTTATAATTATCCGGAATAAAATCAGGAGGTATCTTATGCGGATGCGCTCTATCGCGCCTATGACGATCGCTAAGATCGGCTACATCGTAATGTCGATCGTGTTCTGTGCCATAGGTGCCGTTCTTATTTTTTTGCCCGAACCCTCCGTTTTGGCTTTCGGAAGGCTGATCGGCATCTCGATGATAGTTTTCGGGGTCATCAAACTGATTGGTTACTTTTCCAAGGACCTGTACCGCCTCGCCTTCCAGTTCGACCTGCAGTTCGGCATCATTATCATCGTGCTCGGCATAGCCGTCGTCGTTAAGCCCGAAGCGCTTATAAACTTTATGTTCACCGCGTTCGGCATAGCGATAATCGCGGACGCCCTCTTCAGGCTCAGGATCGCCGTTGAAGCAAAGCGTTTCGGCATCAGGGCATGGTGGCTGATAGTCGTTTCCGCCGCCCTTGCCGCAGTGTTGGGCATAGCGGTTGCCTTCAGGCCCTTTGAAAGCGCAAAGCTCCTGCTTTCGCTTCTCGGCGCCGCACTGATCGCGCAGGGCATCCTGAATCTGATCGTTGCGATAATCACGGTAAAGATCGTAAAGAACCAGTATCCGGACGTTATAGACGTCCTGGACGAGCCGCTCGACGGCAAGAACGAGTGAGGCCGGAGGTCAATATGGAAGCAAGAACCAAAGAACACGAAACGATAGACGGCCAGCTCTTTGCCGACATGGTGCGCTCCGGCGCGGTCAATCTTGAAGCAAACCGTCAGATAGTCAACGACCTGAACGTTTTCCCGATCCCCGACGGGGACACCGGTGACAATATGTATATGACGATCGATTCCGGCGCTGCCGCGGTCGCTAACGAGAATTCGGACGAGCTTTCAAAGGTCGCATCAGCTGTCGCCAAGGGCATGCTGCTCGGCGCGCGCGGGAACTCCGGCGTTATCCTTTCAAGGATATTCTCCGGCATCGCGCACGGGCTTGAAGGCGTCGGCCTTGCGGATATCGGCACCTTCTGCCGCGCATTCGAGATGGGCGTCGACGAGGCCTATCGTGCGGTCGCGATCCCGGTCGAGGGCACTATCCTGACCGTTTATAAGGACGCTGTTCGCTATGCAAAGTCGAAGCTCAATAATTCCAGCACGCCGAGGAGCTATTTCATCGACTTTATGAACGAGCTGCGGCGTTCGCTCGACCGCACGCCGGAGCTGCTTGCGGTCCTTAAGGAATCGGGCGTTGTCGACAGCGGCGGCGCAGGGCTTATCTATATTGCCGAGGGCATGCAGAAGGCCGTTGAGGGCAATACCGAGAGCGCGGAGAAGGCTTTCTCGGATGTGCCTAAGAAGAACAGCGTGGATATTTCTTCCTTTACCGAGGACAGCACGCTTGAATACGGCTACTGCACCGAATTCCTGCTCCGGCTGCAGAACTCAAAGACGGACGTCAGGAACTTCAACGTAAGCGAATTGACCGATTATCTCAATTCCGTCGGCGATTCCACCGTCTGCTTTAAGGACGGTTCCATCGTCAAGGCGCATGTGCATACGATGAAGCCCGGCGATATCCTCAACCATTGCCAGCAGTACGGCGAGTTCCTGACGCTCAAGATCGAGAACATGACGCTGCAGCATAATGAGGCCAATATTGAGAATCGCTTTACCGTCGCTCCGTCAAAACCTCATAAGCGCTACGGCATCGTCACCGTCGCCGCAGGCGATGGGATCAAATCCATGTTCAAAGAGCTCGGCTGCGACAAGGTGATCGAGGGCGGGCAGTCGATGAACCCTTCGGCGCAGGATTTTATTAAGGCGTTTGAAGATATCAACGCAGATACGATCCTCGTTTATCCGAATAACGGCAACGTCATCCTTACCGCTGAGCAGGCCAAGGCGCTCTATAAGGACGCGGAGATAAGGATCATACCCACCAAGACCATAGGCGAAGGCTATGCGGCGATCTCCATGCTCGATACGTCCAATCAGGATGCGGACGAGCTCGTTTGTGAACAGAAGGAGATCATAGAGAACGTGCTTACCGGCGCCGTCTCGAGAGCTTCGCGCAATACCGTCAAGAACGGCATCAATATCGTCAAGGACGATTTCATCTCCTTCGTGGGCGACACGGTCTATTCCGATACCGATTCCGCCAACGCTTCCGCGCTTGCGCTTGCCGAAAAGATCGACGCCGGCTCGTTCGACGTTATCCTCGTGATCTGCGGCAAATCCGTTACGAACGATGAGAGAAATGCCCTCGAACAGGAGTTCAGAAACAGATTTAGGAATACCGAGACCATACTGATCGACGGCGGACAGCCCGTTTTCGATTACATCATGGTGTTCGAATAATAAGCTTTATACGTTTATTCAGGAGGAAATATGTTAGTTTTATTCACCGATACCGATACCGATATGACACCGGAGATCGCGAAGGAATACGGCTATAAGATCATCAGCATGCCGTACAGCATCGACGGAAAGAACATCTATCCCTACGTCGATTTCGAGACGTTCGATTCGCACGCGTTCTACGATATGCTCAGGAGCGGCGTCATTCCGAATACCAGCGCGCTCAATAAAGAGGATTATCTCAAGTACTTCGAACCCGAATTCGCCGCGGGCAACGATATCCTCTACGTGCATTTTTCAAGAGCGATGTCCGGCTCGTTCGTGAGTATGGATCAGGCCGTCGAGGAGCTAAAGATAAAGTATCCCGAAAGAAAGTTCTATGCGATCGATACGAAAGCGATATCCATAGGCTCGCTCAATATGCTGTTTGAGATCGGAGACATGTATCTTGCTGGCAAATCGATCGAAGAGATATTAAAGTGGGCCGAGACCGAGATCTATCATTTCGCTGTCTACTTCTTTGCCGATGATCTTAAGTTCTTCAAGCACAGCGGCAGGGTATCGGGCCTTGCGGGCACCATGGGCACGCTCCTCGGCATTCGTCCGATCATGTATATAAGCGACGAGGGCAAAATGGTCAGCATCGGCAAGGAGAAGGGCAGGACCAAGGCGATTGACAGACTCGTTCAGTATGTGACCGAGCTCGGCGACGACGTTAAGGGCCACCGCGTGGTCATAGCGAATTCCGATACCGACGATATCGTGAACGAGATAAAGGCCAAGCTTAAAGCCATCTACGGCGACGATCTCGATGTTCGGATTGTTGACGTCAACCCGACCTCCGGAGCGCACTGCGGTCCGAATGCTACCGGCATCTGCTTCCACGCGATCCACAGATAAAACGGAGCCGGGATGATCATGATTATCGAAAGCGTTGAAGTAAAGGAAGTCAGAACGCACAAACAGCAGAAGCAGTTCCTTGATTTCCCGCTTGAAATGTATAAAGACAACCCGTATTTCGTTCCGCCGCTCTACGGGTATGAGAAGAAGATCTTCCGCAAGGATTTCGTTTATAACGATACCTGCGAGGCCTGTTACTACAACGCATACAGCAACGGCAGGATGGTCGGCAGGATCAGCGGCATACTTCAGAAGGCGGCCAACGAAAAGAACGGCGAGAGGCGAATCCGCTTCACGCGTTTTGACGCAGCAGACAGCGAGCTCGTCGCAAAGGCGCTGTTCGACGCCGTTGAAAACTGGGCCCGCGAGAAGGGTATGGATACCGTATGCGGTCCCCTCGGCTTTTCCGACCTCGAGCGCGAAGGGCTGCTCGTCGAAGGCTTCGATCAGCTTTCCACTTTCGAAGAGCAGTACAACGCCGAATACTACGGCAGGCTTATCGAGAGCTGCGGCTACAAAAAGGAAGTCGACTGGCTCGAGAGCAAGATCTATCTGCCGGAAGTGAGAAACGAGGGCTTTGAAAAGACGGCCGATTATATCATGAAAAGATATAACCTGCATTTCGGCGAGGCTAAGAGCACAAGGGATTTCATAAACCGCTACGGCGACGCTTTCTTTGAACTGCTTGACGTTGCGTATAAGGATATCTACGGAACGGTGCCGTTCACTCCCGGTATGAAGAAGATGATGATCGACAATTTCATGCTGATCATCGACCTCAAGCACGTTGCGGTCATCCTCGATGAAAACGATAGGCTCGTATGCCTCGGCATCTGCTTCCCGTCGATCGCAAAGGCCGTGCAGAAGTCAAAGGGCCATCTGACGCCCGCCGCGCTCGTTCGCCTGCTTAAAGCGATCAAAAAGCCGAAGATCATCGACCTGGGGCTGATCGCAGTTGATCCCGAATACGCCAACAGGGGCATCGGCTCCTGCATCTCGGCAGGACTGATGCGCATGCTGCGCGAGGACGGCCTTGAATACGCCGAAACGAATCTTAACCTTGAGAACAACTACGCCATCCTCAACCAGTGGAAGCGCTTCAAGCAGGTCCAGCATAAGCGCAGGCGTTCCTACGTCAAGCATTTGGAGGTAATCAGCGAATGATGAAGATAGCGGTCGACTGCCTCGGCGGCGACAACAGCCCCCGGGCAAATGTGGACGGCGCGGTGTTGGCGCTGAATAAGCACGACGATCTATTTGTGGTTTTCGTCGGAGACGAGGAAGGCATCAAGCAGGCGCTTTCGGCAAACAATGATGCGGCGAAGGTGCAGTCAAGGATCGAGATCATTCATGCCCCCGAGGTGATAACGGGGGAGGAACGGCCCACCGACGCCCTGCGCAGCAAGAAGAACAGCTCGATGGTCCGCGCCATCAATCTTCTGCGCGAGGACGAAAGCGTTGACGCGCTCGTTTCGAACGGCTGCACGGGTTCGCTCGTCGCCGCATCCACGCTGCGCATAGGCAGGATAAAGGGCATTCGCCGCCCGGCGTTCTGCCCGATACTTCCCACGATGGCGGGCGGTATCGTCGGCGTATGCGACAGCGGCGCGAACGTCGATATCACGCCGGATCAGCTTTTGCAGTTCGCGATAATGGGCAGCTGCTATCTTGAAGGCGCTTTCGGAATCGAACATCCCCGCGTCGCAATGCTCAATATCGGTACCGAGAGCGAGAAGGGCGATAAGCTCAGGCGCGACGCCTACCCGCTGCTTAAAAGCTGCGAATTCATCAATTTCGTCGGCAATATGGAGAGCCGCGATCTGCTTTCGGGCAATTACGATCTCGTCGTCTGCGACGGCTTTGCGGGAAACGTTTTAATAAAGACCACCGAAGGCACCGCGCTTGAAATGCTTAAAAAGCTCAAGAGCGAGATCAAGAAATCGAAGCGCAGCATGCTCGGAGCCGTGTTCATGAAGAAGACCTTTATGGATTTCAAGGACTTCATGAACTATCAGAACTACGGCGGCAGCGTTCTTCTCGGCTGCGAGAAGACCGTCGTCAAGGGCCATGGCTCGAGCGACGCCGTATCCTTCGCCGTCTGCATGGATCAGGCTTACC
>JAEEKE010000011.1 GCA_016282255.1 Bacillota bacterium | reverse complement strand
AGTGCCCTCAAGCGCGGCGAGACCGTGTTCCTGCCCGTCGGGTACGACTGCTTCGCCGTCTGGCGCCGCTTCGGCAATGAGACCGTGCTGACCGTGGTCAACCGCGCCTCCGAGGAACGGGAGATCGGCATCCACGAGCTCGATTTCACCGAGGGTCCGGACGCCGAGAACGTCCGCTTTGCGGACGTCTATCAGGACCGTCTCAGCGGCAGGGAGTACCAGGTCGACGCGGGCAAGCTCGATTTCACGCTGCCTCCCCTCGGCGCGGCCGTGCTGCTGGGCTGGCTCGACAAATAGTGCAAATAATCGCTTCAAATAAGGAGTTTTTTGATATGAAACAATACGGCTTTGACCGCCTTTCGAGGGACCTCCTCATCCTGTCCGTCGCCTGCGGCGCGATCGCGGCCTGCACGTTCTTCACCTGGGCCGGCCCCATCCTCAGCGCCGTCGCGGCAGTGCTCGCGCTCGCGGTGCTGCTGCGCGCCGTCTCCGATAAGAAGGAGCGCCGCCAGGATGAGCTGCTCGGCTACGAGCGCGTGACGGAGGCCGTCAAGGGCTTCTTTTCGCGCCTCTTCGGGCATAGGAACGGCTCTGCAACGCGCGAAGCGGGCTACAAATACTTCAAATGCCCCGCCTGCGGGCAGCAGATGCGCGCGCCGAAGGGCAGGGGCAGGATCCGCGTGACCTGCTCGGGCTGCGGCAACGTGTTCGAAAGGAACGTCTGACGGAGGAAAACAGAATGCAGGAACTTGAATACAGATTCGATACCCAGCTCCTCATCGACGGCGAGGACCTGGATGAGGACGAGATCTTCGACTACATCACCGAGCATTTCGAGGGCGACAGCCTGCTCGCGGTCGGCGACGACGAGCTGATCAAGATCCATTTCCACACCAACCGCCCCTGGGAGCTGCTCGAATACGCCGCCTCGCTCGGCGATATCTACGATATCGTGGTCGAGAACATGGAGCGGCAGGAGCACGGGCTGGAGGGCTGATATGCTGACCGAATTCGCCCTCGGCGACCGCGTGGAGCTGCGAAAAAAGCATGCCTGCGGCGCCAACGAGTGGGAGATAACGAGGACCGGGGCGGATATCCGCCTCAAATGCCTGGGCTGCGGCCGCAGCGTGATGCTGGACAGGCTGGATTTTATGCGCGCCGCCAAAAGGATCGTTAAAAAAGCGGATTCGGACGGCGATGAAGGCGCGAAGTGACAGAAACGGGATTTCAAATGGAAACGAACAACGAAAACATCAATAATACGACCGCGGCGGAGACATCCGAAAGGAAGCTTACCGGCAGGGAGAAGGTGCTCCGTAAGCGCTTCCTCAAGGCGTCCGAAAGGCTGCACAGGGGGCAGGCGGGCTTCAGCCAGACGCTGAACCTCGGCTTCCTGCTCGTGCTCGCCGCCGTCGTTATCGGCGCGCTGGCGCTGAGGCTCTATATCGCCGAGCCCACCCTTGTGGACGGCGAATCGATGCAGAACTACCTTATGAACGGCGAGCGCGTGGCGGTCAACAAGACCGCGTACTGGACGCACGAGCCGCAAAGGGGCGATATCGTGATCGTCCACTACCCCGACCGGAACGAGCGCTTCGTCAAGCGCGTCATCGCTTTCGGCGGCGAGACGATCGAGATCAGGAACGGCTACGTCTATATCGACGGCGAACAGCTCGACGAGAGTGCCTACGCGGGCGACTGGTACGGGCATATCACCCTGCCGATCTCCACGCGCGGCAGCATGGGCGGCGTCTACACCGTGCCGGAGGGGCACGTGTTCGTGATGGGCGATAACCGCAACGATTCGCACGACAGCCGCTCCGCCAAGGTCGGCGCGATCCCGAACGAGCAGGTGCTCGGCCGGGTATTCGCGGTCATCTTCCCGCTCGGAAAAGCGAGGGCCGTGGGATGAGCACTCATCAAGCGACCTCTCAAAAGGAAGCCTGGCATCCGAGAAGCAGCGGGCGCAGCGGCGCGGCCTTCCGCATAGCGGACTGGCTGACGGCCGCGATACTTGCAGTGCTCCTGGCGGCCGTGCTCCTCTTCGTCGTCTTCACGCCGGTCAGCGTCAAAAGCTCCTCGGTCAGTGATTTCTTCAGCGGCGATCTCGTCTTTGCGGACAGGCTCTTTAAGCACGTCGTCGGCTTCGCGCGCGGCGACGCGGTGGTCTATAAGGCGAAGGAGGGCGCTTCCGTCGTCAGGCATATCTCCCGCGTGGCCGCGTTCGGCGGCGAAAAGGTAATTATCACGGGCGGCAGGCTCTACGTCGACGGCGCGCTCGTCGACGATTCGGCCTATGCGGAGCCCCTGCCCGAGGCGATCACCGCGGAGTTCACGGTGCCCACGGGCTCGCTCTTCCTCCTGCCCGATGAAAGGGAGGCGCTTTCGGGGAGCGATATCGCCCGCCTGACCGTGGCCGAGACCGACGTCGTGGGCGAGGTCCGCTTCATCGCCTTCCCGATAACAAGGCTCCGCTTCTTCAGCTGATAAACCCGAAAAACCAAAGCAGAAAGGGCGTTTTTCGCCCTGAAAGGGACCAATGAACAATATCCTCCCGCTCCTCTATATGCTTAGCTTTGCCGCCGCGGGCATACTGATCGCAAGGGCGGTCTTCTACCGCAGCGACGATATGCACAGGCTCTTCTACGGGCTCGTGTTCGGCCTCGTGATGCTGATCTGGCTGCCGACGCTCTATGCTTTTCTGATCGATTTCACGCTTCTGGCCCAGCTGCTCGCGCTCGCAACCGCCGTCGCCGGGGCCGTGATCGCGACGCTTATTTACGCCAAGAAACAGCGTGAGAACGGTTCGATCCGCTTTAAAAACAGCTTCAGGGACTATCTCCCCGTGCTCGTCGCGGCGGTGCCGATCCTCGTTATCTGCTTCATACTGCACATGAGCCACACCATCGTGACCGCGTCCGACGGTTCGCTGCACGTGGGCCAGTGCACCTACGGCGACCTCTGCATGCACCTCGGCTTCATCACCTCGATAAGCGTGCAGCAGACCTTCCCGCCGATGTATTCGCTGCTGCCCGGCACGCAGCTCGGCTACCCCTTCCTGTGCGACAGCGTCAGCTCCACCTTCCTGACCCTCGGCGCTTCGCTGCGCGCGGCGACGATCCTGCCCGCGCTCTACGCCTGCGTATGCGCGGTGCTCGGCGTCTATTTCCTGTTCTTCACCTGGTTCAAAAAGCCCCGCACCGCCGTTATCGCCACCTATATCTTCTTCATCGGCGGCGGCTTTGGCTTCTGGTATTTCTTCAACAACAAGCTCCTGCTCGCGAAGGAGGGCATCGACCGCATGAAGGAGCTGATGGAGTCCTTCTACCATATGCCCACGAATATGCCCGCCGAGGGCCTCCGCTGGGTCAACGCGATCGCCGACATGCTGCTGCCGCAGCGCGCGACGCTGTTCGGCTGGGCGCTGCTGTTCCCGGGGCTCTCCATGCTCTACCGCGCCGCGATCGATAACGAGCGCCGCTTCTTCATCCCGCTCGCTTTCATCGCGGGCGCCCTGCCGCTCGTGCACACGCATTCCTTCGTGGCCCTCGGCATCATTTCGGCGGTGCTGTTCATCTCAAAGCTCCTCTCCCTGCTCGCCGCGCGCAATCCGGGCAAACGCACGGAGCTTGCTATAGGGCTCATCGGCTGCTTCCTCGTGATGCTGATCCTCGCGGTCCTTAAAAAGCTGCCGATCCCCGTGCAGCAGGAGGGGGCCGACCGCATTGCGGTCACGTACGGCTGCGTCGCCGCGGGTGCCGTCTCGGTCATCATCGCGTTCATCGCGCTCGTCGGCGCCGTGAAGCGCGTCAAGGCGGATCCGCATAACGCCTCGGGCGATATCGCCGCGCTCGGCATGCTGGTGCTCGCGGTCGCCGTAAGCGTCCTGACCGTGCTCGGCGTGCGTAAGGACGGCATGCTCGGCCTGATCGCACCCCTTGCGGGCATCCTCGCCGCGCTGCTCGTCGCCCTGTATCCGGACGACGAAAGGCGTTTGAACAGGGACTCCGTGAACGCCGCCGCGAAGGAGACGCGCAAAAACCTGCTCTTCTTCGCCCTCTTCGGCGTCATCACGCTGATCCTCGCCTGCCCGCAGCTCTTCGGCTTCACGTTCAGGCAGTCGGGCAACAACTCCTCGTTCCTGCGCTGGCAGCTGAACTGGGACAATAAGAGCGACAGCTACCTGTGGTTCTACATCAAGAACCTCGGCCTCATCTTCATACTGATGCCGATCGCGTTCCTGAACCTCAAAAAGGAGCACCGCCTGTTCTACGGCGCTTCGCTGGCGATCTGGGCCGTCTGCGAGATGCTGCTCTTCCAGCCCAATCCCTACGACAACAACAAGCTCCTGTTCGTGTGGTTCGCCCTCACCTGCGGCATCGTGGCCAACCTGCTTATGGAAAGGCTCGCCGCGCCGGCAAAGAAGCTTGAGAACGGCGCCGAAGTCGTCGACGCGCCGCGCACCGCCGGGCGGTACCTGCTGCTGCTGATCGCGCTCGCGGCCATCATGCTTTCGGGCGTCATGACCCTTGCGCGCGAATACGTCTCGGCGGATCATATCGATATCGTGACGAAGGCGGACGGCAAAAAGTCGATCGAAAAGGTCGAATCCGGCTATCAGGTGGTCACGAAGGACCTCGTCGACGCCTGCGAATGGATCAAGGCCAATACCGAGCCGGACGCGACCTTCCTTACCTACAACAACCACAACAACGCCGTCGCGATGCTGACGGGCCGCAACCTGTTCGTCGGCAGCGGCACCTTCCTCTATTACCACGGCGTGGACTATCAGCCGCGCGAAAGGCTGCTGCGCGGGCTCTTCGAGGACCCTGCGGGGAGCCTGTATGAGACCGCGAGAGAATACGGCATCGACTACGTGCTGATCGGCTCCTGGGAGCGCGGGAATTACAGCGTCGACATGAACTGGTTCGCCCGGAACCTTGAGTGCGTCTACGATTTCGGCCGCGTGCTCATCTACAAGATAAACTGAGGAGTGAATATGGAAACTTTTTGGCCAATGGCGGTGAGCTGCATCGTGATACCGCTGATGATGGTGATCTTCGGCGCGATAATGATCAAGAAAACGCCGAAAAGGAACATGCTGTTCGGGTACAGGACGCGCCGTTCCACGGCGAGCGACGCGGCGTGGGACTACGCGCAGAAGCTCGCGGGCCGCATCTTCCTGCGCCTCGGGCTGCTGCTGCTCGCGGCGACCGCGCTGGTGTTCGCCCTTATCTACGGCAAGAGCGAGAAGACGATAATCACGGCGGGCACGGTGCTGCTGTACGGCGGCATCGGGCTGCTGGTGCTCTCGATAATCCCGGTCGAGATCATGCTGAATAAAAAGTTCGATAAGGACGGGAAAGAAAGGGAAGAATAAACCCAACGCCAAAACGAACGGAGCCCCGCAAAGCGCGGAGCTCCGTTTTTGCATGGTATTGAGCATCGTAGGGGCGGCAACCTGCCGCCAGCCGGTTACAGGCGGAACAAACGCCGATGGAAAAACGCACTATGACGCATGGCTTCCCCCTGGGGGGAAGCTGTCCGAACCAAGCTGAGAAGCGAGGCGAGGACTGATGAGGGGTAAAGCGGCGGTAAAGAGAAGTATCATGCACCAATGGGGACGGTTCTCTTTGGTGCAATATGCAGCATGAAGCTGGTTTTACTTCGCTCTGCACCAAAGAGAACCGTCCCCATTGGTGCAATAAGGCGATCTCCGCCGCAATTCTTTTTTAAAACAAAACGGGCGGCAGGCTGCCGCCCCGACGGGGTGAAGTTTGTCGCCTCAGTGCCCGGTCACCCTCCTCAGGAAGAAGAAGATCCTGCCGCCGAGCTCGGATTCGGCGTGGGTATCCGAGCAGGTCACGAGCGTCACGAAGCGGTCGTTCGGATAGACGGGCAGGGTGTAGTCGAGCTCGGTGCGCTCGTTCTGATAGCGGATCCAGGCCTCGATCGCGGCGTCGTCCATCCGCTCCATGGTGTAGTTGTAGTTGGCGTTGTAGTAGAGCGAGGAGAGGGCGGGATCGTTCGGCTTCTCCTCATACATCGCGAAGACCTCGTAGAGCGCGGTCTCGCCGAAAAGATTGATCGAATAGACGCGGTTTTTGAACGAGGAGTAGTAGCGCGCGTAATTATCCTGCAGCTTGTGCAGGTCGTGCAGCATCGTGCCGGACTTGCGAAGATTATGCCCGGTTATGACCGTGTTCCTCGAGGGCCGGCCGAAGTAGAGATAGATCGAGCCGTTGGAGGACGAGGCCCCGCTCGGGCTGTGGTAGTGGTAGAAGAAATCGTCTCCGTACATGACCGGCGCGCTGATATTCGTGTTCTCAAGGGCGATATAGCCGCAGACGTCGCGGTTCATGCGCTCGGCGTCCGCCACGGCGCCGGAATAGGCAAAGCTCCGGCAGTACTGGTCGAGCGGGCACCAGCCCTCAAGATAATAGCGAAGCTGCTCGATATCCGCCGCGTCGACCGCGTCCGGACGGCTGCTGTCGCGCAAAACGTTCGCCGCCTGCTTCTGCGCGGCGGAGAGCGAAACGCTGCCCGAAACATAGTATTGAAGCAGCGTCAGGTCCGCGCCCGTTATGCTGCCGTTTCGGTCGACGTCGCCGAGTATGACCGCGACGCCCTCCTGCCCGTTCTGAAGGGTATAGGCGGAGCCGGTCACGACGCTTTCGCCGTTTGCATCAACCGCGCCCTCGCCGAGGCCGAAGATATAGCCCCCGCTTTCAAACGGGCGCAGCCTCCACCCGCCGACGCGGCACTGGAGGAAACCGTTTTCGCCCCAGCCGGCGATGCGGCCGTCGTCGAAGAGGCAGAGCGCGTGATCCTCCGCGGCGGAGAAGAACACGCCGTCCTCTATGGAAACGATCTTCGAGCCGCTTTCAAGCACCGTTATCCCGCCGGCCTCCTCATCGATGGGGAAGCGGCAGTCGGTATAAAGCACGCCGCTTTCGTCGATGCAGGCGGTGCAGCCCGGCCCCGCGAACGCGCGCACGCAGACAAAGCCCGAAAGGGGGTCGTTTTCGCGCGTGGAAACGAGCTCCCCGCCGTCGGTCACGGCGACGAGATGGTCCTTCCCGGCGGCTATGGAATAGATGCGCCTGCCCTCGAAAACGGAGACGTCCGGCGCGCTGCCGAAGGTCACGACCCGGCTCCCGTCCACGACGGCGGCCAAGAACTCCGCGCCCGCGGCGATCGCGGTCACGTTCTCAAGGTTTGAAGCGGCCCCGTCGGTCGAGAGGACCCTGCCGTCTTCCGTAAGGGTGTAGATCGCGTGATCCGAGGCGGCCAGAGCGGCGGCGTCCCGCCAGGAGGCAGTCTTTGAAGCGAGGGAGGCGCTGCCCGCAACGAGCACGCGCCCGTCCTTCGTCAGCGCGGCGGTGAAGCTTTCATTGGCGCAGACGAACGCGACGTTCTTCCAGTCGAGGCAGTCCGCGCGGCCGTTCGTGCGCCCGATGTAGGAGAGCGTGCCGTCAAAAGCGGCGCCGTAGGACAGCTTCGGAGCGGCGGCGACCATCGCGATGACGGGCGGCGCTTCCGGCGGGGGAGCGGGCGTCGGCTCGGGCGTCGGTTCGGGCGTGGGCTCCGGGGTCGGTTCGGTCGTGGGCGCGGGAGCGGGCGAGGGGGTCGGTTCCTCCGTCGGGAGCGGGGTCGCCAGCGCGGCGCGCTCGCCGACCGGACGGTCCTTCATCAGCCCGCCGATAAGAAGACCGCCGCCGATGAGCAGCGCAAGCGCCGCCGCGGCAAGCGGTATCCAAAGCTTTTTATTTCGGGTCTTCCCTTTTGTCGGCCGGGCGTTCTCCATCAGTTTCCGTCCTTTTCAGCCTGCCTCGCGTTCTCCCTGAGCTTGCGCGCGGCGTACTCCGCGGCGCTCCGGACGGCGGGGAAGGGGGATGCGCCGGCGGCTTCGATCAGCTCGTCAAGGCGCTCCGGCGCGATCAGGCCGTCCCTTGCGGCGAAGGCGAGCGCTTCGGCGGTCAGCCGCCCGTTCGAGCTCATGTTCCTGCCCACGAGGGCCCTTGCGGCCTTCGCGTCGCCCATAGCGAGCCTTTCTTCATCGAACGCCTCCCGCGCTTCTGGCGAGGGCTCGGCTTTAGGGAGCCCCGCGTTCATCGGGCAGGCGTATTGGCAGATCTCGCAGCCGATGTAGGTCCGCTGCCTGTCGCGGATAGAATCCTCATGGTCGGCGGTCTCCATCCTCGGGCGCATGCAGCGGTCCAAATGAAAGCCCTCTTCATCGATCGCCCCGGAGGGACAGGCCCTCTCGCAGGCGGTGCAGCTCTTGCAGGGCGAAAGGAGCGCTTCGTCGGGGTATTCGAGCGGAGGGAGGCCTTCGACCGCGATGCTCATCAGCACGAAGCGGGAGCCGTAGGGCCGTACCGCGCGCAGCGAATTCCTGAGCGGCGCCCCGATGCCGGCACGGTCGAGCGCGATCTTGAGCGGGATCTCGGCCTTTTCAGCGCGGACGCCGGCTTCGTTCAGCCGCTTTATCAGCGCCTTCATGCCGAAATACGCGGTGTTGGAGGCGAGGTAGTAGGCGGGTATGCGCTCGTTTGCATTGAACGGCGCGTACGGAAAGACCATCACGGCGATGCTCGCCGCAAAGGGGAACTCCGCGGCGGGATCGGTGACCAGGCGGTGGGGATTGCTTTGAAGCGGCACGGCGGCAGGCGGAAGGAAGAAGACCTTCCCGAATCCGTATTCGCCGGCCATGCGGCAGAACTCCCCGTGCGTCATGGTTCAGGAGAGCTTCTCGAGCCCGAGCTTGAGCCTTCTGAGCGCCTCGTCCCGGCCGAGCAGCGCGGCGATCTCGATCGCGCCGCCGGGGGTGACGGCCTGACCGCTCATCGCGATGCGGACGGGCCAGAGCAGCGTGCCGTTCTTGAGGCCGTGCTCCGCGGCGTAGTTCATCAGGAAATCGTGCAGCGTCGTCTCGTCCCAGCTCTCAAGCGCCTCGAGCTGCGGGATGACGTCGGTAAGTATATCGCGGCAGACCTCGGGGTTCGTCTTGGATTTCTTGTTGGTGAATAGGTCGAACCCGTAATCCTCGTTCATATGCGCGAGGAAGCCGACCATTTCGCGCACGTCGGTCAGCACCTCGGTGCGGGGCTGCAGTATGCGGGCGAGGATGGCCTTGTCCATATTGCCGGCGCCGGCCTCGTCAAGATACGGCGAAACGCGGCGAATGTACTCCTCGGGGGAGAGGCGGCGGATGTACTCGGCGTTCATCCAGCGCAGCTTGCCGTGGTCGAAGATGGCGGGGGACTTGGAAAGCCCCTCAAGCGAGAACGCCTCCACGAGCTCGGGCAGCGTGAAGAACTCCCGCTCGTCGCCGGGATTCCAGCCCACGAGCGCAAGATAGTTGACGATCGCCTCGGGCAGGAAGCCGGCGTTGACCAGGTCCTCGAAGGTCGCGTCGCCGTCGCGCTTGGAGAGCTTGTGCGTCGCGTCGCGCATGATCGTGGTCAGATGCACGTACACGGGCTTCTCCCAGCCGTAGGCGTCGTAAAGGAGGTTGTATTTCGGGGTGGAGGAAAGGTACTCCATGCCGCGCATGACGTGGGTGACGCCCATCGTGTGGTCGTCGATGACGTTCGCGAAGTTATAGGTAGGCATGCCGTCGGCCTTTATAAGGATCATGTCGTCGAGCTCCGAACAGTCCACCTCGATATGCCCGAAGATCGCGTCGTCGAAATCCGCCTTGCCCTCGGTGGGCACGTTGAGGCGGATGACGTAGCTCTCGCCCGCGGCGATGCGGCGCTCGGCCTCCTCCTTCGGGATGGCGAGGCAGTGCTTATCGTATTTGAAGGTGCCGCCCTCGGCCTCCACGGCGGCGCGGCGCTCGTCGAGCTCCTCCTTGGTGCAGAAGCAGTAGTAGGCGCGGCCCATGTCGACGAGCTGCTTGGCGTACGGCAGGTACATATCCTTGCGCTCGCTCTGAACGTAGGGGCCGTAATCGCCGCCGACGTCGGGACCCTCGTCCCAGGTCAGGCCGGCGGTGCGCAGGGTCTTGTAGACCACGGCCTCGGCGCCCTCAACGAAGCGGGCCTGGTCGGTATCTTCGATGCGGAGCATGAAGACGCCGTCGTTCTTCTTCGCCCAAAGCCAGGCGTAGAGCGCGGTGCGAAGGTTGCCGACGTGCATAAAGCCGGTGGGACTCGGCGCAAAGCGTGTGCGAACAGTCATATTGTCTCCTTTATAAAAAAGCGTGATAGCGTTATGGCGGGGAACGGAAAACCCATTCCCGCATTATAATTATAGCACAGGGAAACGCGTTTGTCACTAATCCAAACGGTCCCGGGAGCCAAAAAAGCTTTGTCTGTGCACGTAATTGTACCGATTTCGGCCCGCACGGGATTGACGGAAGCGAAAAAGCTTGTTATAATTAAAATGTAATGGATAGATAATATATTTTGCAAGAAAAAGAGAAGCACATTGGGGGGAAGTAAATGAAACAGCTTAAGGTCATGCTCGTCAACGCGAGCACGTCCCAACTGGGCAACACCCATGAGGCGCTGAAGATCGCCGTAAACGAATTCGAGAAATACGGTGTGGGCTGCGAGATCTTCTGGATCGGTGATAAGCACCTGGCCTCATGCAAGCACTGCGGCGAATGCGAAAGCACCTGTCGCTGCACGATCGACGACCCTGTCCGCGAATTTACCGAGAAGGCGAAGGAGGCCGACGGCTTCGTTTTCGCTGCGCCTCTGCAGCGCATCAAGCCGGACGGCAGCATAGCGCGCTTCTACGAGCGCTGCTTCATTTCAAGCGGCGATACGTTCCGCCTCAAGCCCGCCGCGGCGATGGTCCTCGCGATCCGCACCGCCAAGCCCGTATCCTTCGATAAGCTCAACACCGCTTATTTCGACGCGGAGATGCCGCTTATCGGCTCCATCTACTGGAACCTGCTCCACGACCGCAAGGAGCCCGAGAGCGTCGCCAAGGACGCGGAGGGCGT
>JAEEKE010000052.1 GCA_016282255.1 Bacillota bacterium | reverse complement strand
GCTCAACATCACCCTCGTGGACTTCAAGCTGGAGTTCGGCCGCCTGCCCGACGGCACCATCGTGCTGGCCGACGAGATCTCCCCCGACACCTGCCGCTTCTGGGACAGGGATACCGGCGAAAAGCTCGATAAGGACCGCTTCCGCCGCGACCTCGGCGGCGTCGAGGAAGCGTATGAAGAGGTTATGCGGAGATTGATGGGTAAGTAAAAGAAGAATGGGAAATGGGCAATGGGAAATGGGAAATGACAGTACGTTGATCCGTAGCCCTTTAATTCAAAGAAATCCAAAGGATTTCCACCTGAATTTCCCATTTCCCATTCCCAATTATAATTGACTTGTGAGGTTTATACCATGGATCACAACGTATCGCGTTCCGCCAGCTACGCCGCGGCGGGGGTGGACATCACCGCGGGGTACCGGGCGGTGGAGCTGATGAAGGCCCACATCGCCCGCACGAACATCCCCGGCGTGGTGTCCGGCATCGGCGGCTTCGGCGGCCTGTTTGAGCTGGACATGACCGGGCTTCAAAGGCCCGTGCTGGTGTCCGGCACAGACGGCGTGGGCACCAAGCTCAGGCTGGCGTTTCCGATGGACAGGCACGACACCGTGGGCATCGACTGCGTGGCCATGTGCGTCAACGACATCGTGTGCTGCGGCGCGAAGCCCCTGACCTTCCTGGACTACATCGCCTGCGGCAAAAACGTGCCGGAGAAGATCGCGCAGATCGTGTCCGGCGTGGCCGAGGGCTGCGTGCAGGCGGGCTGCGCGCTCATCGGCGGCGAGACCGCCGAGATGCCCGGCTTCTATCCCGAGGACGAGTACGACCTTGCGGGCTTCGCGGTCGGCATCGTCGATAAGGCAAAGATCTTCGACGTGAACACCCAGCTCCCCGGCGACGCGATCATCGCCCTGCCCTCCTCCGGCTTCCATTCCAACGGCTATTCCTTAGTGCGCAAGGTCTTCAAGCCCACGCGCGAAAAGCTCGCCTCCAAGGTGGACGGCCTGGACGGCACGCTCGGCGAAGCGCTGATCGCCCCGACCAAGATCTACGTAAAGCCCGTGCTCGCGCTCGCCGAAGAGGTCAGGATCAAGGGCTGCGCGCATATCACCGGCGGCGGCTTCTACGAAAACATCCCCCGCGCGCTCAAGGAAGGGCTCGCGGCCAGCATCCGCGAGAGCGCGATCCGCATCCCGCCCGTCATCACCCTGCTCGAGCAGGTCGGCGATATCCCGAGAAGGGATATGTTCAACACCTTCAACATGGGCGTGGGCATGTGCGTGATCGTCGCGAAGGAGGACGCCGGGAGGGCGCTCGAGATCCTGCGCGCCAACGGCGAGGACGCCTATATCATCGGCGAAACGGTCGAGGGCGAAGGCGTGGTATTCACGGAATGACGGATAAGAGCATGAAAACAAGGCCCCGCGCCGCCGTGTTCGTTTCGGGCGGCGGCACGAACCTGCAGGCCCTGCTCGATAAGCGCGGCTCGGTCATAAAGAGCGGCGACATCGTGCTGGTGATCTCCAATAAGGAAAACGCCTTTGCGCTCGAGCGCGCCCGCCGCGCCGGGATCGAGGCCGTTTACTTAAAAAGCGTTAAGGGCGACCCCTCCGTCTTCGAGGACGCGGCCGAGAAGCTGCTGCTTGAACGGGGGATCGACGTCATCGTGCTCGCGGGCTTCATGGTGATACTCAGCGCCGGCTTTACCGAAAGATGGGACCACCGCATCATCAACGTGCATCCCGCGCTGATCCCCTCCTTCTGCGGGCCGGGCTTTTACGGCCTCAGGGTCCACCGCGCCGCGCTCGAAAAGGGCGTCAAGGTCACGGGCGCCACCGTGCACTACGTCGACCCCGTGGCCGACGGCGGCGAGATCATCTTTCAGAAGGCCGTGGACGTGCATGAGAGCGACACGCCCGAGACGCTGCAGCGCCGCGTGATGGAGGAGGCCGAATGGGAGCTCCTTCCCCGCGCGCTCGAGCTCGTTTTTCAAAAAGTGACCGCCGAACAAGGAGAAAAATAATCAGAAAGAGGAAAGACCATGGCCAATCTACCCACTCTATCAGAGCTTCTTTCCGGCAACGCGTACCCCGGCCGCGGCATCGCCATCGGCGAGGATCCCGACCGCGAAACGGTGATCATCTATTTCATAATGGGCAGGAGCGAGAACAGCCGCAACCGCGTTTTCGAGCGCACGGAGGACGGCATCCGCACCCGCGCCTATGATGAAGCGAAGTGCACCGACCCGAGCCTCATCATCTACAACCCCGTCCGCACGGTCGGGAATACGGTCATCGTCACGAACGGCGACCAGACCGACACTATCCGCGGCGAGCTCCTGCTTGCGGACGAGCCGGATGAGCAGTACTCCGAAAGGTTTGCCCGCGCGCTCTGCCGGCGCGAGTTCGAGCCCGACGCGCCGAACTTCACCCCGCGCATCAGCGGCATCGCCGCATACGACGGCTACGAGCTCTCCATCCTCAAGTCCGAGGATCAGAGCGGCACGGTCTGCCAGCGCAATTTCTTTAAATACGCCTATGAAAAGGGCGTTGCCCACATAATACATACCTACGAGCACGACGGCAGCCCCATCCCGACCTTTAAGGGCGAGCCGAGACGCTTCGCCTGCCCCGAGGGGAGCGCTGAAGAGATCGCCGAATACTGCTGGAGCTGTCTGAATGAAGCGAACCGCGTTTCTGTCTACGTTTCAAAGCTCAGCGATAACGGCGTCGATAGCGCTATCATCAACAGGCACGACCGATAAAACGGAGGAAATATGCGTTACGAACTGAAATACGGCTGCAATCCCAATCAAAAGCCCGCCGCCGTCTCGACGGACGGGGAGCTCCCCTTCACCGTGCTCAACGGCCGCGCAGGCTATATCAACCTGCTGGACGCCCTCAACGGCTGGCAGCTCGTCTCGGAGCTCCGCCGTGCGGCGGGCCTGCCCGCGGCGGCCTCGTTCAAGCATGTCAGCCCCGCCGGCGCGGCGATCGGCCTTCCTCTCGACGAGACGCTCAAAAAGATGTATTTCGTCGATGAAAACGCCGAGCTCTCCCCCGTGGCCGCGGCCTATATCCGCGCAAGGGGCGCCGACCGCATGAGCTCCTTCGGCGATTTCATAGCGATCAGCGATAGGGTCGACGTTTCGCTCGCGAGCATCCTCAAGCGCGAGGTCTCCGACGGCATCATCGCCCCTGACTACGACGAGGAGGCGCTTTCGATCCTCTGCTCCAAGAAGAAGGGCGCCTACACCGTCATCAGGATGGATCCCGAGTACGTGCCCGCGCCGGTCGAAAGGCGCACGGTCTACGGCGTGACCTTCGAGCAGGGCCGGAACGATTCCGTTATCGACGAAAACCTGCTTTTGAACATCGTTACCGATAATAAGGACCTTCCCGAAAGCGCGAAGCGCGACCTGATCATCGCGCTGATCACGCTCAAATACACCCAGTCCAACTCAGTCTGCTACGCCGAGGACGGGCAGACGATCGGCGTGGGCGCCGGCCAGCAGAGCCGCATCCACTGCACCCGCCTTGCCGGAAACAAGGCCGACCTCTGGCACCTGAGGCATTGCCCCGAGGTGCTCGAACTGCCGTTCAGGGAGGATATCCCCCGCCCGAACCGCGACAACGCGATCGACCTATATCTCAGCGACGACGAATGGATGGACGTGCTCGACGAGGGCAAATGGCAGCAGTTCTTCACCCGCCGCCCCGAGCCGATGAGCAAGGAAAAGAAGCGCGCGTGGCTGGCCCGCTATACCGAGACCGCGCTCGCGAGCGACGCCTTCTTCCCGTTCGGCGACAATATCGAGCGCGCGTTCAGGAGCGGCGTCAAATACGTCGCCCAGCCCGGCGGCTCCGTGCGCGACGACGACGTTATCAAAGCCTGCAACGAGCACGGCCTCGTGATGTGCTTCACGGGCCTGCGCCTCTTCCACCATTAAGGAATCAAAATGAGTATCGAAAAGCAAAGGATCAATATCGCCGTCATCGGCGGCGGCGGACGCGAGCATGCGATCATCCGCGCGCTCAAGAAGAGCCCGCGCTGCGGCAAGCTCTGGGCCCTGCCCGGCAACGGCGGCATAGAGGGCGTCGAAAACGTGGAGTGCGTGCCCGTTAAGGCGACCGACCTTGAGGGCATAGTCCGCTTCTGCACCGAGAACCCGGTCGATCTCGCCGCGGTCATCCCCGACGACCCGCTCGCTCTGGGCCTTGTGGACCTGCTTGAAGCACAGTGCATACCCTGCTTCGGCCCCGATAAGAAGGCCGCCGTCATCGAGGCGAGCAAGGCCTTCTCCAAGGACCTGATGAAGAAATACGGCATCCCGACCGCGAAATACGAGACCTTCACCGAGCTCGCGCCCGCGCTCGAATGCGTAAGGAAGCACGCGCTGCCCGTCGTCGTCAAGGCGGACGGCCTCGCCCTCGGCAAGGGCGTCATCATCGCCCGCTCCCATGAGGAAGCCGAGGAAGCGGTACGGGCCATGATGGTGGACGAAAAATTCGGTCAGAGCGGAAAAACCGTTGTTATAGAAGAGTTTTTGACGGGACCCGAGGTCAGCGTCCTCTGCTTTGCGGACGGGAAGACCGTGGTTCCCATGCCCTCCTCGATGGACCATAAGCGCGCCCTCGACGGCGACAGAGGCCCGAATACCGGCGGCATGGGCGTTATCGCGCCCAACCCGTTCTACACGCCCGAGCTTCAGAAGCAGACGCTCGAGCGCATCATCCTGCCCACGGTAGAAGCGATGAACGCCGAGGGGCGGACCTTCCGCGGCTGCCTGTATTTCGGCCTTATGATGACGCCGGACGGCCCGAAGGTCATCGAATACAACTGCCGCTTCGGCGATCCCGAGACCCAGGCCGTGCTGCCCCTGCTCGAAAGCGATCTGATCGAGATCATGCTCGCCGTCCATAACGGCACGCTGGACGAGTGCGAGGTCCGCTTCTCCGACAAGGCCTGCTGCTGCCTGGTGCTCGCGAGCCGCGGCTATCCGCTCAGCTACCCGAAAAATCAGGAGATCAGCATGTTCGTTTTCGAGCCCGACTGCGGTCCCTACGATATCTATCACGCCGGCACCAGATACCTGGAGGGCGATTACTTCACGAACGGCGGGCGCGTGCTTTCGCTCGTCGCCGTGAGGGACACGCTGCCCGAGGCGGTCGCGGCCTGCTACAAGGCGCAGGAGAACGTGCAGTTCGGCGCCAAATACTTCCGCACCGATATCGGCAAAAGGGCGCTCGACGAGCTTGAGAGGCAAAAACAGCTTTGATGAGGTTTTGATATGGTCAACAGAGTTTACAGCGAAAAGCGAAGCGAATTCTCCGAGGCGGCGGAGGCTCTCAAAAACGACGTCCGCGATTTTCTCGGCATAGCCGGCCTTGAAAGGCTGCGCATCATCAACCGTTACGACGTGGAGGGCGTCGGCGAGGAGGTCTTCCGCGCCGCGATCCCGACCGTCTTCTCCGAGCCGCAGGCGGACAACGTCTTTTTTGACCTGCCCGACGAGGGCGACGCGAGGTTCGCGGTGGAGTACCTGCCCGGTCAGTTCGACCAGCGCGCCGATTCCGCGGCCCAGTGCATCAGCCTGATCGCGGCCTGCGAGCGCCCCGCCGTGCGAAGCGCCGTGGTCTATCTGCTTTACGGCGAGCTCTCCGAGGCCGATATCCGCAGGATCAAGGCCTATATGATCAACCCCGTGGATTCCCGCGAGGCTTCCTTTGCGCTGCCCGAAACGCTGCGCATGCAGGCGGAGGAGCCCCCCTTCCCCGCCGAGGTCCCGCTTTCGACGACCGAGCCGCGCGAGCTGATAAAGCAATACGGCCTCGCGATGGACGAGGCCGACGTCCGCTTCGTGGCGGAGCATTTTAAGGCTGAGGGCCGCGAGCCCACCCTGACCGAGCTTCGCGTGATCGACACCTACTGGAGCGACCACTGCCGCCACACCACCTTCAACACCCGGCTCGAAAACGTCCGCTTTGAGGATGAGAAGGTGCAGAGAAGCTTTGAGAACTACCTCGCCCTGCGCGATAAAATCGGCGACAGAAAGCCCGTCTGCCTGATGGACCTTGCGACCGTCGCCGCGAAGGCGCTGAAAAAGAGCGGGGACCTCCGCCAGATGGACGAATCCCGCGAGATCAACGCCTGCACCGTGCGCGTCAATGTGGACGTGGACGGCGTTGAAGAGCCCTGGCTGCTCCTCTTTAAGAACGAGACCCACAACCATCCCACCGAGATAGAGCCCTTCGGCGGCGCGGCGACCTGCGTCGGCGGCGCGATCCGCGACCCGCTCTCCGGCCGGAGCTACGTCTACCACGCGATGCGCATAACCGGCGGTGCGGACCCCCTCGCCCCCGTTGAGAAGACGATAAAGGGCAAGCTGCCGCAGCGCAAGCTCGTGACCACCGCCGCAAGGGGCTATTCCTCCTACGGCAACCAGATCGGCCTCGCGACCGGCCTGGTGGACGAGCTCTATCACGACGGCTATCTTGCCAAGCATATGGAGATCGGCGCCGTCGTCGGCGCGGCTCCGCAGCGTAACGTCCGCCGCGACGAACCCGCTCCCGGGGATATCGTGATCCTGCTCGGCGGCCGCACGGGCCGCGACGGCTGCGGCGGCGCGACGGGCTCTTCGAAATCCCACGACGTTTCCTCCCTTTCGACCT
>JAEEKE010000051.1 GCA_016282255.1 Bacillota bacterium | reverse complement strand
TCTGCCGGTCGCCCCCGAGCACATCCCGGTAATAGCTGTCGGTGAATCCTTTCAGATCGATATTCATCGCATCGATCAGGCCTTCCAGTTCATCCAGCACGGATAAAGAAGCGGTCCCGTTCGTGACGAGCACGGTCTTGAGCCCCTCGGTTTTGGCGAGGCGGGCGGTATCGCGCACGAATTCATAGCCGATCAGCGGCTCGTTGTAGGTGAAGGCGAGGCCGATGTTTCCCCTCCCCCGCAGCCTGAGCGCAAGGGCGACCAGCTCCCCGGGCGAGACGGTCTCCGCCGTTTCGGCGAATCCGCGCGCTTCATCCGACCAGGAGATCTCGTGATTCTGGCAGAAGGGGCAGCGCAGATTGCAGCCGAAGCTGCCGACCGAGAGTATCAGGCTGCCCGGGCAGAACCGCGCCAGGGGCTTTTTCTCGATGGGATCGAGGGCGAGCGAGGTCACGCGGCCGTAGTTGAACGCCTCGACCCGGCCGTTTTTTGCCTTCCTTCCCCCGCAGAAGCCGAGCCGGCCCTCCTCGATCCTGCAGTGCCTGAAGCAAACGCCGCATTCCGCCATGGTTTTCTCCTCAATAATGCCTGACGACCTCGAACCTTTCGAGGCTGTACGGCTCGTCCGCGCGTATGCCGCCCTTCTGTCGGGCGATCCTCAATTGATCCTCCACGGTGTCCACGCCGTCGAGATTCGGGAGCAGCAGCCCCCGCCTGCGGCCGGCGGTGACGATCACGCCGTAGCGCCTGACGTCGAGCTGCTCGGATGAGGAGATCGGCTCGAGCTCGCCGAGGACGTCCACTGTGATCTCGAGGCTTGAAAGCTCATCCGGCGAGACCGGCGGGAAGCGCGGGTCGCGCGAGCAGGCGCTGACAGCATTTTCGATGATCTCTTCGGCGACGCTCTCCTCGGTCGCCATGATCGTGCCGATGCAGCCGCGAAGCTGCCCGTGCTTATGGAGCGAGACGAACGCTCCGGCGCGGCGGGTCATGAGCTCGTCCGGCAGGCCGTCCGGGACGGGGATCTGCTCGTGCCGGAGGACCCAGCTTTCGACCGAGGCCCTTGCAAGACGGACGTAGGCGTCGCTCTTCCCGGCTTTCTCGCGGCATTCGAGCGCCGTTTTTTCTAAATAAATATCGAGAAAACGCCTTTTTTCATCCTCCACGCCCGGATAGAAGGTGCAAACGCCGTAGCCGACGCCGGTGACGTCCTGATGGGAGAGCGCCTGCGCTTTGACCCGGAGCCCGTCGAAGGCCCCGGCCATGATCACGAAGGAGCGGTGCCCGCATTCGGCGGCGCGGTCGAGGAAGGCTTCGCTAAAATCGAAGAGCTCGCCGAAAGCCGCCCTTCCCATAACGTCCATGATGCGGCGGTCGTACTCCGGCCCCTCCTCGGCAAAGCCGTATGGGCCGTAGGTCTGCAGCTTGTGGGAGAGATCGCCGCTTGCGATGATGACGACCCTGCGGCCCAATTCGTCCGCGGTGCGCGCGATGAGCTGCCCGAGGCGGTAATGCTCGGTCAGGGGCAGACCGGAGAGGCCGATCCTGACGAGCTTGCCGCCTGAAAATTGCTTTCTGATAAAGAAGAGCGGGACCGTGACGCCGTGATCGAGCGAAGCGTCCCTCTCGCCGAGCGTTCCGGCCGGGAAGCCCGCGGCCTCGGCCGCTTCCGAGAGGCGCTTAACGAACTCGGTATCGTACTGCTCCGAAAAGCGCACCTCCGGCGCACGGAACTGCTTAAAGCTCCCCTTGGCGCCGCTGCCGGGCGAGATATGGAAGTAATCCGCATACATTACGGAGTGCGGACTGGTGATGACGAGCGTGTCCGGCCGGAGCCGGGCAACCTCGTCGGCGACCCTTTCATACGCTAAGGTGGTTTCAAGGATCTGTTCCTCGCTCCCCTTCCCCACCTCCGGAACGATCATGGGCGGGTGCGGGACCATAAACGCAGCAATGACGGACATTTTTTCGCCTCCCAATTAGCCTTTCTGTTATCTTTCAAAAAGCTTCAGCAGCTTCATTTTCTTCTCCCCGGCCTTTCCCGAATAGGGATGCTCGCGCAGCGGCAGGTTGAAGCGCGTTCTGCCGGTCAGCACGGTCTGCGGGTGGGTGAACTCCCTAAAGCCCCATTCGCCGTGGTACGCGCCCATGCCGGAATGCCCGGTGCCGTTGAAGGGCACGCCCTTGACCATCATGTGGATGCAGACCTCGTTGATGCAGCCGCCGCCGAACTGCAGCGTGCTCATCACGCGCCTTGCCCATTGCTTATCCGAGGTGAAGACGTACATCGAGAGCGGATGCTCGCGGCTTTCGATCACTTCGAGTATGGCGCCGACTTCCGCGTCCTTAAACGGGACGACGGGCAGCAGCGGGCAGAAGAGCTCGTGGCGGACGATGTCCTCATCGGGATCCACGGGCCAGATCACGGTAGGCGCAAAGCGGAGCGCTTCCCTGTTTCCCGTGCCGCCGAAAACGACGCGGTCCCGGTACTGCGCGGTGAGCCGCTCGCATTTATCGTAGACGGCCGGGGTGATGAGCTTGGGATACTCCGGGTTCTCCTCGGTTTTTTCGCCGATCTGACGGATGAATTCGCTTTTTAATTCCTTCAGAAACTCCTCCGCGACCTCCTCGGCGACGGCGATCTGGTTGATATTTATGCAGATCTGCCCGGCGTTGCAGAGCTTGAAGAACGCGATCTTGCGCGCAGCATCGCGAAGGTCCGCATCCTTGCGGACGATGCACCAGTTGCCCGTTTCGCCGCCGAGCTCGAGCGCGACCGAGGTCAGGTTATGCGAGGCCTTCTCGAGCACGTGCTTCGCCACGGCGGGCGAGCCGGTATAGAAGATCTTGTCGAAGCGCTCGTCGAGGCACATATCCGCGGCGTCGTGCCCGCCGTCGACGACGGTGACGTATTCCTCGGGGAATGTATCGGCGATCAGCTTTTTGAGCGCTTTGGTGCTTTCCTTCGATTTGGAGCTGGTTTTGAGCACCGCGGTGTTGCCGCCCGAGATGCTCGCGGCGAGCACGCCGAGCGTCAGGAGCACCGGGAAATTGAACGGGCTTATGATGGGCGAAACGCCGTAGGGGAGCTTATAGACGGTGGTGTTCGTGCTCGGGAAGCACATCAGCCCGCTGAAATGCCGTTCCGGACGCGCCCATTTCTTGATGCCCTTGAGTATCTCATCGACCTCGACGATCACGGGCCCGATATCGCAGAGATAGGCTTCAAGGCCGCTCTTGCCGAGGTCGGCACAGAGCGCTTCTTCGAGCATCGCCCGGTTGTCGAGCACCGCCTGCTTCAGCTTCTTGAGCTGTTCGATGCGAAAGCCGACGTCGAGCGTGGCGCCGGTGCGGAAGAACGCCCGCTGCTTTTCGACGAGCGCGTGTACAATCTCCTGTGTGTATGCCATTCTTTCCTCCTTCCGATCGTTACCCGCCTTAGTTTTTTCCTTCCCCGGCGGCGTTTTTGCGCTCGAGGAAGCGGAGCAGCTTTTTGTGCTGGCTTTTAAGATACAGGCTCCTGACCGGCGGCAGCGCGTTCATAAGGAACCTGCTGGGCAGGTACACCGGGCAGGGATAGACCTGCTTTTTGCCCTTTTCTGCGCCGCGGATCGCCGCTTTGGCGACCTCCTCCGCCGTCTGCACCGGGAAGGGCTTATCCACCTTATGCCCCGCGCCGCCGACCTCGAAGAAGTTCGTTTTGGTCGAAACGGGGTAGATGCAGGTGAGCTTTAGGTTCTTCGGCGACTCGATGCGGATCGCCTGCTGGAAGCCCTTCATCGCGAACTTGGTGGATGCGTAGAGCGCGTAGCCGGGAAGCGCCATCTCGCCCATGGCGGAGATGGTATAGACGAGCCGCCCCTCCCGCCCGTTTAGATGCGCAAGGTACTTGGAATAGCTGTACATGCATGAGAAGGTGTTGAGGCGAAAGATTTTCTCTATCCGCTCCCAGTCCGCATAATCGTAGCGCTCGTAATAGGGCGCCCCGGCGTTGCACATCAGGATATCGATTTTTTCAAACTCCGCCTCCGCCTTTTCAAACAGGGCGTCCGTCCCCTCGCGGCCGCTGAGATCGCACGGGAAGAGGATTACGTTTTCGCCGAAGCCGGTGAGCTTTGCTATGCTGCGGCTGGCGGCGATTATGCGGTTGCCGTTCTCCGGTGCGGCGAGCATCCGGAGCATTGCAAGGCCTATGCCGCTGGATGCGCCGGTGATGACGATATTGCTGTTTTTTATCATGCCGTGTTCCTTTCCGTCACTTGTATGAGAGCCGCTGAACGAGCTCGTATGCCTGCTTTATAACGGTCTTGAGGCTGCCGACCCTGTCGCAGTCGCCGACGAAATAGAGATTTTCCCGGTTAGGCCTGCCCTTCCTGTCCTTGAAGGCGGCGAAGCGCCCGTCCGGCGAATAGCCGACCGAGAGTATCACGGAATCGGCCGGGACGGTCCGCTGCCCGTCCTTATTGCGGATCACGACGCCCTCGTCGGTTATGGCTTCGCAGACGGAGCCGAGGTATGCGCTCACCTTATGGAACCTTAAAAGCTCCCGCAGCATCGAGGAATTCGCCATGCAGATGCCGCGCGCGCCGACGAGGTGCTCCGTCATCTCGATCACGGTTGGCTGTTTGCCCCGAAGCGCGAGCTCATACGCGATCTCGCAGCCGGTAAGGCCGCCGCCGATGATCGCTACGCGGTCGCCGACCTCCTTTTCGCCGTTCAAAAACTCCTCCGCGGTCATAGCCCTCTCCGCGCCGGGTATCCCTAGGGTCCTTGCGTGCGCGCCGGTCGCTATCACGACGGCGTCCGCCGTGAGCGAGTCGATATCGGTTATCTCGGTGTTCATATGGACTCTGGCGCCGCTTTTTTCAAGCTCGCGGGCGTACCATTCGAGCAGGGCGCGGTCCTTTTCCTTGAACGACATCGCCGCAGCCGCGTTGAATACGCCGCCGAGGCGGCCGCTCTTTTCGTAAAGGTCCACGGAATGCCCGCGCTTTGAGGCCTGTATGGCGGTCTCCATGCCGCCGATGCCGCCGCCGATGACCGCGATCTTCAGGGGCTTTTTCGCGGGAGAATTGCTGTATTTCGTCTCGTTGTTGGTCCACGGGTTCAGCACGCAGCGGCCCATCTCGATATGCATCGGGTCGATATCCGTGCCCTTGCCGTTGAGGCCGTTGAAGGGCAGGCACGCGCCGTGGCAGGCGATGCAGGGGCGGACGTCGGCCTCGCGGCCCTCGCGCAGCTTGGTGACGTATTCCGGGTCACAGAGCAGCTGGCGTCCCACGCCCATCGCATCGATGCGGCCAGCGGCTATGGAATCGGCCGCGGCGCCGGGCTGCATTCTTCCCGCGCAGACTACGGGTTTGGAGGTGAAGCGCTTTATGTGCTCAACGTATTCAAGGTTGATATTCAGCGGCGCGTAGACCGGCGGATGCGCCCAGAACCAGGCGTCGTAGGTGCCGTTGTCGCAGTTGAACATATCGTAGCCCGCCTCCTCGAGGATGCGGATCGCGCGCTCGGACTCCTCCATGCTGCGGCCGACCTCGGTGAACTCCTCGCCCGGCACCGCGCCCTGATTGAAGCCGCGGGTCATCGAGCGGACGGAATACCTAAGCGAAACGGGATAATCGGCGCCGCAGACCCGCTTAATTTCCTTAACGATCTCGCAGGCGAAGCGGAGACGGTTCTCGAGGCTGCCGCCGTATTCATCCTGCCTGTGGTTCGTGTAGGGCATGGTGAACTGGTCGAGCAGATACCCCTCGTGCACCGCGTGTATCTCCACGCCGTCCGTGCCGGCCTCCTTGCAGCGCAGCGCCGTCTCACCGAAGGCATGGGTGAACTTTTTTATCATATCCCCGGTGAAGAGATCCATCTTCACCTCCGGATCCCAGACGTTCGGCTCGTCCGGATCGGGCGCGGACCACCACCATTTGGAGGCGATGAGCGGCGAGGAGAGCGTCTTGAGCGGCCCCTTCTTCACGAACGGGCGCAGCAGCGGCGGCAGGAGCATCGACCTGCCCGACCCGGCGCTGATCTGGAAGAAGATCTTTGCGCCGCTTTCGTGGATCTCTTTGATTACGGGCTTGACCGGCTCGAAGACCTCCGGGTGCTTATAAACCCATTTGCTGCCGATGATGCTGATCAGCGGGATGAGGCCGGGGATGAACAGGCCGATATTCTGGTCCTTTCTGTCGCGGTAGAACTCGCCTATGCCCTTGACGAAGCCCGTTTTGGCCTCCCACTGGATCATGTTCGTGCCCTCCATGGGGAGCATGACTATGCGGTTTTTTATCTCGACGTTCCCGACCTTCCACGGCGTGAACAGCGGTTCGTATCTCGGATCCATACGCTTCCTCCAAAACAGTTTTCTCAATATTATTATACCAGAACGGTGCGGAAAAACAAAGGGGCTGACGGATTTGAGGGCGGCACGGCTGCGCGGCAAAGGAAAAGCCGCGATACTGTTTTTGCCTATAAAATGAAAGAGGGCATATGACCCTCCTTCGTTCGGTATAAAGCGCTGCGATGCGCCGGGCGCGCGAAAACGGGTCCCGGCCTGCTGATCATTCCCCGCCCTTCTTCAATGCGTCGTATGTTTCCGAAAGCCACTCGTTATAGTGGTCATAGGGTGTTTGAGTCCACCAGTCGAGCAGGCTGTTAAGCGTCTTGACGTCTTCGTCGACGCTTTTAGAGGAATACTGCTCCGGGTCGCGGTTGACGGTCACGAAGTGGTCCCCGTCGGGCCTGAAGTCGATGCGGAAGATGCAGAAGCCGGTCCAGCTCCTGTGCGCAAAGAGCGTATCCCCCTCCATGAAGAAGAACCATTTATCCTCCATCCCCTGCGGGATATTGCCTTTGCGGAGCGCGGCCGTCTGCCTGGGCGAGAGCTCCCTGTGAAGGATAAAGGATCCGTGCGCTTTGGGCATTTCGAGGGCTTTCCAATCGCCCCGTTCAGCGATCTTATAGCGGGAGGCGTCGCTCCTGAGCATCTCCCTGCCGAGCTTGAGGATGCTGTCCTGGAGCACGGCGAATACGATTTGAAGCGAAGCATCGCTGTGCTTATCGAGGAAGTCCCTGCACGCGCTCAGCGCCTGCGACCACGCGCCGCGCAGAGGATAGCCGAAGACGCCCGCGGAGAGCAGCGGGAAACCGATGGAGCCGCAGCCGCTTTCAAGCGCCAGTTCAAGCGACCTGTAATAGGCGCTGTAAAGCAGCTCCGGTTCCCCGTGCCTGCCGTCCTTATAAACGGGACCGACCGCATGGATGATGTACTTCGCTTTGAGATCAAAGCCGGGGGTTATCACGGCCGAGCCCGTGTCACAGTGGCCTATCCTTTGGCAGGCCTCACGGAGTTTTGAGTATCCGGCCGCGCTGAAGATCGCGCCGCAGACGCCGCTGCCGGCCCAAAGGCCGTCGTTAGCCGCGTTTACCACAGCGTCGGTATCAAGGTCGGTGATGCTTGTTTTTCTGATTTCGATAGTGCTCATTGGTTCTCTCCTTTTCATTCCTTCGCCTGTATTATATCACATTCTCAAGAGTGTTTTCAGCATAACGGGATAAAAAAATACGGAACGGTGCTTGACTTTTTTAAAAACATTGAGTACAATATAATTGTATTCAATACATGGAGGTAATACAAATGAGTTTCTACGATTTCACACTTAAGGACGGCAAGGGCGAGGACCTCTCCCTTGAACAGTTTCGCGGCAAGGTCGTGCTCGTTGTTAACACGGCGACCGGCTGCGGCTTCACCCCTCACTACAAGCCCATGGAGGAGCTTTATGAAAAGCTGCATGATAAGGGCTTTGAGATCCTCGATATCCCCTGCAACCAGTTCGCGGGCCAGACCCCCGGCACGGACGAGGAGATCCACGAGTTCTGCACCCTGCATTACAACACGCAGTTCGCTCAGATGAAGAAGAGCGACGTCAACGGCGAAAACGAGCTGCCGCTCTATACCTGGCTCAAGCAGCAGAAGGGCTTTGAGGGCTTCGGCAGGGGCGCCGCGGCCGTGGCCATGAACGCGATGCTCAAGCTGCGCGATAAGGATTACAAGACCAATCCCGATATCAAATGGAACTTCACCAAATTCCTGATCGACCGCGAAGGGAACGTCGCCGCCCGCTTCGAGCCCACCGCGGATATGAAGAAGGTCGCGAAGGCCGTTGAGGAGCTCGTTTCAAAATGAGCGGGTTCGATCCTTTAAGGCTTGAAAACCAGCTCTGCTTTCCGCTCTACGTGGCGTCGAAGGAGGTCATTCGCCTCTACCACCCGCACCTTACGGAGCTCGGCCTCACCTACACCCAGTACATCGCGCTGATGGTGCTCTGGGAGGAAAAGAGCATCAGCGTCAAGGCGTTGGGCGAAAGGCTGTATCTCGACACGGGCACGCTCACTCCCCTGCTTAAGAGCATGGAGAAGAAGGGCCTGGTCACGCGCCGCCGCAGCGAAGGGGACGAAAGGAGCGTCACCGTCGCCATTACGGAAGAGGGACTCGCGCTCAGGGAGAGGGCCGCCGCTATCCCCGAAAGGATCGGCGCCTGCTTACCCCTCCCGCCCGAAGAGGCCGCGGAGCTGTACCGCCTGCTTTATAAACTGATGGGAGAACTGAAATGAACGAAAAGGAACGGAACCGGATCATCGTCCGCACGAGCATAGTCGGGATAGTCACGAACGTGCTGCTCGCCGGCGGCAAGGCCGCGGTCGGCCTGATCGCAAACTCGATCGCCGTCGTGCTCGACGCGGTGAACAACCTCTCCGACGCGCTCTCGAGCGTGGTTACGATCCTCGGCGCGAAGCTCGCCGGCAGGAAGCCGGATAAAAAGCATCCGCTCGGCTACGGCAGGATAGAGTATCTCTCCGCGATGATCGTCGCAGCGCTCGTGCTCTACGCCGGCATCACCTCGCTCGTGGAATCGGTCAAGAAGATCATCCACCCCGAGGCGGCGGATTATTCGACGCTCTCGCTGATCCTGATCGGCGCCGCTGTCGTCGTCAAGGTGATCCTCGGCAGATATGTAAGCGCGAAGGGCAAAAAGGCGGATTCCGCCGCGCTGACCGCCTCCGGCAAGGACGCGCTCTTCGACGCCGTACTCTCGTTCTCGGTGCTGGTGTCGGCGCTTATCTACCTGACCCTGCACGTTTCGCTTGAAGCGTACGTCGGCGTCGTGATCGCGCTGTTCATAATCAAATCGGGCATCGAGATGATGCTCGAGACCGTGAACGACATTCTCGGTCAGCGCACCGATCCCGAGCTTGCGGCACAGATCAAACGCATCGTTACCGAGGAGGAGGGCGTGCGCGGGGCGTACGACCTGCTGATCAACAACTACGGCCCGAACCGGAACTACGCCTCCGTGCACATCGAGGTGCCGGACACGGCGACCGCGGCGGAGATCGACCGCATGACGAGGAACATCCAGTCGCGCGTATATTCCGAGACTGGGATAGTGCTCGCGGGAGTGGGCGTCTACTCCTACAACACCGGCGACGACGCAGCCGCCAAAGCGCGCGACAGAATAAGGCAGATCGCGTTTTCGCACGAGGGCGTGCTGCAGTTCCACGGGTTTTATATGGATGAGGAAAGGAAGGATCTGCGGTTCGACCTGGTCACGGCTTTCGACGCGAACGGCGCGAAGCTGCTTGAGACCATAAGAGACGAAGTGCTTGAGGAGTTCCCGGGCTATTCGGTCATAATCGCGCCGGATATCGATCTGACGGAGTGACGAATGGGACAGCAATAACGATCCCCCGGCACAGCCAGCCGGGGGTCCTTCGTTTTCGGGCGCTGCCCTCAAATAATAGTTCGAAAAAAGCTGCAATAACGCTATACATCGCCGCGTCAATTCTATATAATAGCAGTATGAAAGAGCATCCGGAGGTCCCCTGTTATGGATATTGAAAAGCTCATCAGCGAAATGACCGCGGAGGAGAAGGCCGCGCTCGTTGCCGGAACGGACTTTATGTACACCAATCCGATCCCTAGGCTCGGGATCCCCTCCCTGCGCATGTCCGACGGCCCGCACGGGCTGAGGGTGCAGAAGGCCGGCGACAACGGCGTCAGCGAATCGGAGCCCGCGACCTCGTTCCCGACGGCGGTCACGACGGCTTCGGGCTGGAACCCCGAGAATACGCTCAAAATGGGCGAGGCGATCGCAAGGGAGTGCCGGTATTACGGCGTGCATACGCTGCTCGGCCCCGGCGTGAACATCAAACGCAATCCGCTCTGCGGAAGGAACTTCGAGTATTTCTCCGAGGACCCGCTCCTTGCGGGCGTGATCGGCGCGGCGGAGGTCAGCGGCGTTGAGCGCGGGGGTGTGGGCGTCTGCATCAAGCATTTCGCGCTGAACAATTCCGAAAACTTCCGCTTCATGGGCAATTCGATCGCTTCCGAAAACACGATGCGAAGGCTCTATCTAAAGCCGTTCGAATACATCGTTAAGCACGCAAAGCCCGCGACGGTCATGTGCGCGTACAATCAGATCAACGGCACGTACTGCTCCGAACATAAATGGCTTTTGACCGATGTGCTGCGCAGGGAATGGGGTTTTGACGGCGCGGTGATGACCGACTGGGGCGCGATGCACGACCGCGTCAAAAGCCTCAAAGCGGGGCTCGATCTTGAGATGCCCGGCGACACCGCGATCTGCCGCAGATGGATCCTGGACGGGCTCAGGGACGGCACGCTGCCGGCGGAAGCGCTCGACGCCGCCTGCCGGAACATCCTCAAATGGGTAGATCGCTATGCGATACCCGCGGATCCCGCGCCGGTGGACTGGGACGCGCATCATGCTCTCGCCGCCGAGATCGCTGCGGACTGCGCGGTGCTGTTGAAAAACGACGGCGTTCTGCCCCTTCGCGGCACGGCAAAGCTGCATATTGCGGGCGAGCTCTATTCTAATATGCGCTACCAGGGCGCGGGCAGCTCTATGATCAATCCCGCGAGGCTTACGACGCCGAAGGACGCGTTTGAGGCGCACGGCGTTAAGAACCACAGCCTTGAGGACTGCGACTTGATCCTGTACTTTTGCGGGCTCACCGACGACTGCGAATCCGAGGGCTGCGACCGCGAGGACATGCGCCTGCCGGAGAAACAGCTCATTGAGCTCGACGCGCTCCTTGCATCCGGCAAGCCGGTGGCCGTCGTGCTGTTCGGCGGCTCGCCGGTCGAGCTCCCGTTCCACGGCAGGGTGAGCGCGATCCTCAACATGTATCTGCCGGGTCAGAACGGCGGCACGGCGGCGTATGAGCTGCTGTTCGGTAAAAAGAACCCCTCCGGCAAGCTCGCCGAAACATGGCCGCTCAGGTATGAGGACGTTCCCTCGCACGGGACCTTCGGCAGGAGCATCAACGAGGTCTATTCCGATGGGACCGAAGTCGGCTATCGGTATTACAACAAGCACAACGTCCCGGTCCGCTTCCCGTTCGGCTTCGGGCTTTCCTACACGACGTTTGAAAAAACCGAATGGACGAGGGTCGGGGACGCCTACGAACAGACGATCACCAACACAGGCGGCCGCTTCGGGGGCGAGGTCGCGCAGCTTTACGTCGACGGCGAGCTTGCGGGCTTTAAAAAAGTCTATCTTGAGCCCGGCGAAAGTGCGGCCGTGCGCATCGTGCCCGAGCCGAAGGACGAAAACGTGTATTCCGACGAACTCGTTATCACGCCCGAACCGCCGCGCTTCCCCGTCACGCTCGAATCGCGCTTTACCGATCTTGAGCAGACTTTTACGGGGCGCATCCTCTATAACTCCGTGCTGAATGCGGTCAAAAAGAACATGAAGCAGTCGGAAAAGCTGCCGGAGGGGCCCGAAAGGGACAACGCGGTCAAAGGCGCGTTCTTTATGAAGCGCGTGACGGACAGCAATTCTCCCAGGTCCCTGACAATGTGCGCAGGCAAAAGAATGCCCTATAATTGCGCTCAGGGCTTTGTGGAGCTGACCAACCGGCATCTTATCAAAGGGCTCCGCTGCTTTGTCAAAAAGATCGACGTACCGAAGCTGCCTAAGGAGGAGTAAAACGGATATTCATCCCGACGAAGCAGAATAAAAAGCGAATATGCCAAGCGGCTTCATTACAAGCACAGGCCGAAGCGGGAATACCGCTTCGGCCTGCATTATGCGTTTAGATAGGGCACCGAGAAAAACAATATCAGCGGCAGCGCTGCAATTCTCTTTGATATGACCAGATAAGTTTTGCTGATTTCACTCTCTCCCGGCATGAGCAGATCTCATCATGAGCCCGCCCCGGTATCGCCAAAGAAGCCGAATACCCGCGAATTGAAATCGGCCGCCTCTTCAAACGCGGCGTGACCGAGGCCGGGATACATATGCAGCCTGCTGCCCGCTATGGCGGCATGCAGCACCCTCGAGCCCTCCGGACCGACGGTTTTATCCTCCTCGCCGCCGATGATCAAAGCGGGACAGCCGATATGATCGAGCATATCGCGGGCGTCAAAACGCAGGATCGCGTTTGCGTTGCTCAGGAAGCGCCGATAGTCCTTAGGCTTTCCGACCAGCCCAAGGATCGGATAAAGCTTTCGGTAGCTTTTGAGCTTTTTCTCGGAATATGCCGCCTCCGCAGAGCCGATCATGATCGCCTTGTGATCGCCCCGCTGAGCATCCTCTATGCGGGCTTTGACAAAACGCCGGACTTGCTCATTGGCGTATGGCGCCGTGACGGCAAGCACAAGGCTTTCCACCATTTCAGGGTGATCGCCTGCCAGATACTGCGCGATCATGCCGCCCTCCGATACGCCCAAAACACATGCGCTTTCAATGCCCAGAACGCGAAGCGCTTCCGCCTGGTCCGCCGCCATCTCTCTGATCGAATACTCCGCAGGAAGAGGTTCCTTGCGGCTGAACATATAGATCGTGAAATCGCGGAAGTATGCGCGATAGGGCCGAGCCAGCAATGCAGCCTTTCCGCGGACCGTGACAAGTCCGTCCGACAGACCCGGAAGGATCACCGCGGCTCCGGGGCCGTTTCCGAACCGGGCATAGCACATCTTTCCGTTTTTCAAAGAAACAACGCCGTTACGGTACATTCTGCTCATTTTTCGTTCTCCCTTCAATGGGGTTTTCGGCAGCGCGACGCATGCTCGCAAGATATTCGTGAGGAACAGTATCCTCAACAGTTATGCAAGCACTGCTGTTCAAATGGTTTTGAATTATTATCCGTTCATCGTCATCGATTCTGACCGCGCCCCGTCTCCGATAAACATAGTTTTTTGACTACCAGAGCAGTTTGCCGTTAAGTCGATTTGCGGCGAGTCACAAGAAAAAATTCAATAATCGTGGCATAGGAATTATTAGGCACAGGCAAACAGACTTGAAAAACCGCGAAACCGATGTTATAATATTATTGTAGATTTTATAAAATGGAGGTTGAGCCATGATAACAGACAGACTCAGGAATTACGCAAAACTCATCGCGCGTGTCGGAGGCAACGTTCAGGTCGGGCAGGAGGTGTTCATCACCGCCGAGATCGATCAGCCCGAATTCGTGAAGCTGCTTGTCGAGGAGTGTTATCTTTGCGGAGCGAAAAAGGTCGTGGTGGACTGGGGCTGGCAGCCGATACTTAAGATGCACTATCGCTGCCGTTCACTTGAGACGCTGAGCACGGTGGACGACTATGAGGAATGCCGCTGGAAGCATTATGCCGAGAATCCGCCATGCCGCATCACGCTGCTGAGCGAGGATCCGAGCGGGCTGAACGATATCGACCACGCAAAGTTCAGCGCGTCGCAGCAGGCAACGTGGCCGATCTATAAGCCCTATCGTGACGCAATGGAGAACCAACACCAATGGTGCTTTGCGTGCGTGCCGGGTCCGGTGTGGGCGGAAAAACTGTTTCCCGAGCTAAGCGTCGAAGCTGCGGTCGAGAAGCTATGGAAGCTTATCCTCGCCTCGTGCCGCGTGGACGACGATCCGATAGCCGCATGGGAAAAACACAACCGGGAGCTTGCGCGGCGCTGCGCATGGCTGAACGCACTTCCGCTTAAGGAACTGCATTTTTACAGCAGCAACGGCACCGATCTGACCATCGGGATGATACCTGAGGCACGATTTAAGGGCGTATTTGAGGTCACGAAGAGCGGCGTTGCGTTCACGCCGAATCTTCCGACCGAGGAATGCCTTATCACTCCGATGAAGGGTTCGGCGGAGGGCATAGTTTACGGCACCAAGCCGCTTTGCTTCCACGGTGAGAGCGCGGAGGATTTCTGGATCCGGTTCCGCGGGGGCAGAGCTGTGGAGTGGCATGCTGAGAAGAACAACGAGCTGCTTACCCGGCTTATCACCATGGACGAGGGGAGCTGCTATCTTGGGGAATGCGCCCTTGTGCCCTATGACAGCCCAATAAACCAAACCGGGATCCTGTTCTGGAACACGCTTATAGACGAGAACGCTTCATGCCATCTCGCGCTCGGAAAGGGCTATATCAACAGCATCGACGGATATCACGCTAGAACGCTCAAGGAGTGTCGCGCTCTCGGAGTCAACGATTCGCAGATCCATGAGGACTTTATGATCGGCGCTGCGGACACGGCTGTCGACGCCGTCTGCACGGACGGTCGGACCGTGCCTATATTCCGCAACGGGACCTGGGCTTTCGACTGAGGTCATTAAAGCAGCACATGCAAAACAGAGACGGGGATCCGTATCCGGACCCTCGCTTTTTCTTTGGCTGTATTCTCCGCCCTCAGCCCCACAGCGCGGTGAGCATCGGTATGAGCTGCTTCTTGCGGGACATGATGCCCGGCAGGAACAGCGCGTTGTCCTTCGGCTCCGCGGAGAATGCCTGGGCGATATCATCGTCCCTGCCGGCGTAAATGATCCACGAGCCCTCGAGCAGCACGTCCGTGATCATCAGCACGGCGGTCTCGAGCCCGCGCTCCCTGCGGAAATCATCCATTATCTTTAAGAACTCCGCCTTGCGCTCAAGCACCTTCTGCGACGCGTCGCAGGTGATCTGGCTTACGGCGAGATTGTGGCCGGAGATGTGGAACTCCTTATAGTCGGTCGAGAAAAGCTCCTGCGCGCTCCTGTCGATATTCACGGAGAAGAGCGACGATCCGAGCTCGTCCAGCGAGATCCCAGCGATCCTCGCAAGCCTTTCCGCCATGCTGATATCCTTTTTCGTGCAGGTTGGTGATTTGAACAGCACCGTGTCGGAAAGGATCGCGCCCGCCATCAGTCCCGCCATATTTTTGGAGGGCAGCACGCCGTTTTCCTGATACATCGCGGCGATGATCGTATTGGTGCTGCCGACCGGCTCGTTTCTCATGCGGATCGGCTGCGAGGTCTGGATATCCGCAAGGCGGTGATGGTCGATGATCTCGAGCACGTCCACCTGCCCCAGCCCGTTCACGGACTGCGCGGCCTCGTTGTGATCCACCAGCACCACCCGTTTTCTTCTCGGGCGCAGCAGGTGGAAACGGGCCAGCATGCCCACGACCTTTTCGTCCTTATCCAGTATCGGGTAGCTGCGGAAGCGGGTCTTCAGCATTATCTCGCGCACGTCGTCTATATAATCGGTCAGGTGGAACGAGATCAGCCCCTCGGTGGAGCATATCCTTTCGACCGGCACGGCCTGGTAGATGATCCTCATCACGCGGGCGGCGCTCAGCGGGGTGGCGATCACGGCGGTGTTCGCGCAGTCCGCCCATTCCTTTTTGAGCTCTGCGCGGCAGATGATCACACAGCTCACGCCGTCCGCGATCGCTTGATCCACGACCTCCGGCTGCGCTCCGCAGATCAGCACGCAGTCCGCGGCGTTATCACGCGGTTCATCGTAGCTTTGGGGCATCGAGAGATGCACCGCGCCGGAAACGGGCCGGATATCGAGCGAAAATTCGTTTACGAGCGTGCCCTGCACCGCGCTCAGCAGGTTGAACAGGGGCACCATGTCGATGCGGTTGTTGCTCAGGGTGTTGATATCGTAGCTTGCGATATCACCCATCGAGAGCATGCCGTACAGCGTGCCGTCCTCGTTCGCGATCGGGATCGAATCGAGATTGCCCTCGCGCATGATGCTCCACGCGCGGTCGATCGTAACGGCGGAATTGATCGCCGTCGGGCGGTCGAAATCGAGGTCGGCGATCTGCGTGCGCATATCGTTGATGAGCAGCGGCTCCGCAAAGCCGAAGCGTTCAAGGAGCTTTCGCGTTTCGTCGTTTGTGTGCCCGATCCTGGCCGCAACGTAGTTCCCGTCTCCTATCGCGTGACGAAGGTTCGCGTAGGCGATCGCGGCCACGATGGAATCGGTGTCCGGGTTCTTGTGCCCGGTGACATAGATCTCGTTCACGTTATGTTCCTCCAAAGACGGTTATTAGGTCATCAAACGGTTCCGAAGATGAGTCTGACCTGATTTAGAAGCGGTAGATCAATCCAGTATCCGCAGTTCCTTCGGATAGTGGGTCAGCACCTCACAGCCGGTCTCCGTGACCAGCACGAGATCCTCTATTCGGACCCCTATATCGCCCGGAAGATAGATCCCGGGCTCGATTGAGAACACCATGCCCGGCCTGGCGATGATATCGCAGGCCGCACTGACGTCCGGCGGTTCGTGGACGTTCATTCCGATCCCGTGACCTGTTCGGGTGATAAAGGCCTCGCCGAACCCGGCGCGTTCGATAACGCCGCGCACCGTGCGGTCGATATCACACATGCGCACGCCGGGCTTTACGAAATCTATGCCCGCCTGCTGGGCTTCACGTACGATGTTGTAGATATCCCGATGGCGATCGGAAGCTTTCCGGTAGAACACGGTCCTGGTCATATCGCACCAATACCCGTTTATGGGTGAGAAGAGGTCGAGCAATACCGCGTCTCCCGGCCGGACGGTCGTCCCGTCGGGTACGTGATGGGGCTCCGCGGCGTTTTTCCCGAAGCAGGCGATCTGATACTGACCGACCTGTTTTCCCCCGTTTTGCAGGAAGAAGCGGTCGATCGCTGCCGAAAGTTCGGCTTCGGTCACGGTTTCATTTACGCTGTTTATGCCGAAAGCTATCGCTCTGTCGTTGACCGCACCAGCGGCGCGAAGAAGCTCCGCCTCGGCGGAGTCCTTAAACATGCGCGCGGTGTCCACGGCGGGAGAGCCCAATACGGGGATCAGGTCGAAGCGCTTACCCAGAACGCCGAGCGTGTGGCGGGTGGGCCAGTCCTTATCGAAGCCGACCTTGCCGGGGCGGAGAGCGGCGGCGATCATGCCGTAGACGTCTTCCCCGTCGGCGTATTCAAAAAGCGAAACGCCCTCCGTCGGCGCAAAGCAGAAGAGCCTGTTCATAAATGCCGTGACGGAGCCGTCGTCCTTTATCAGGACCGCCGCGCACCGCTCCATAGGTTCAATATCGCATTCAAGCAGATATCGCATCGCATTGGAGTCCGACACGATGATCTGCCCAAGGCCCATCCCCGCCATGTTTTCGAGCACGGCGTTCAGTCTGTTTTTTCGAAGCATATTTACCTCTTTTCCGTATCCTGCTCGGCATAGGCGCGCAGGGCCAGCGCCATATCGTAGTGCAGGTGCTTGCGCATCGCGGCTGCGGCGTCGCGGAACTTTCCGGCCTTTACCTGCTCGAATATCGCAGCGTGGCCGTTGTGGATGCGCTGTATGTTTTGATCCTTATAATACATGCAGGAGAAAAGCTCGAGCTTCGCGCGCAGCTTCGCGGCTGCTTCTTCAAGATAAGAGTTATGGGCATGGCGGTAGAACGCGGTATGGAACGACTCGGAGTATTCCTTCCATGTTTCCATATTCCCTGCGTTCAGCGCGTTCTCGCTCGCCTCGATTATCTCCTCCAGCTCCATAAGAAGCGGTTCCTGCATCGGGCTCGAACCGCAGAACTGTATGGCCATGGCATCCAGCTCGGCCGCGAACTGATACAGTTCCCTGATCTCATCCTCCGTGAAATCCACCACCTTGACGCCCACGTTGGAATAGTAGACGACCAGGCCGTGCTCCGCCAGACGCATCAGCGCTTCGCGGATCGGCGTATGGCTTATATGGAAACGATCCTTGAGCATCTGCAGGGTCAGCTTTTGACCGCACTTGAGTTCCTGCTTGGTTATATCGCGGTACAGCTCGTCGTAGATCTCCTCGGAAAGTGTTTTGTTATTCATACAGCGTAAGTCCTTTCTTCCGATTCTGATAACATTTTAACAGAATCCCGTCAAACAATCAATTGATTTTATAAAATCCGGCGTTATTTTTCCTGTTTCGTCTAAACCTTACATTATAGGGAAGAGCGACCGACGCTATATCGGCCGCCCTTTCCTCGGGAGTAAAACGCATCGCGTCGGGATCGAGCTATCGGAACCGATCACCAGTGGAAATAATACACGTAGTAATTTCCTTCTAGCGGCAGCTCGTGGATAGTGAGCGCTTCATCGTGAGCATACAGCATGGTGGGGTTATACATGACCGCATACACGGCCTGCTCCTGGATCAGTGAGAAGATATTGTTATAGATGACTGCGCGATCCTTTTCATCGACCGTGGTGACGGCCTGGCGGAACCACTCCTCGACCTGATCGTCATACCAGCGGGCGTTGTTGGCCATACCGATGAAGTCCTTAGTCACGGCCATAGAAACATTCTGAGTATCGCCCTCAAGGCTCATCTGCAGGCAGGTGATGCCGAAGTCGCCCTGCATCAGCTTGCTGAGGTAAGCGTTGAACTCAAGCACCTCCAGCTGGCAGTTAAGTCCGACCGCTTTAAGGTTGTCCTGCACGGTCTGAGCAAGGAGCTTATACTGGTCGGCAACGATGAACGTACCGAGGTCAAGACCGTTCTCATAACCACACTCTGCGAGCAGGGCTTTGGCCTGATCGGGATCATAGCCATACTGCTTCTGTGAATCGGAATAACCGAAACGGCCTTTTGCAAGCAGGTTGGAGTTTTCCTCGGCAGCGCCGTCCATGACCATGGTGATGATGGACTGACGGTTAAGCGCATAGTTGACAGCCTGACGGAACTTCACGTTGTTGTAGGGCTCTTTTTCCGTATTCATTGCAACGAATGCAAAGGTCGTCGTCTCGGCAGTCTTGACGGTCATGCCCTTTGCCGACTCCAGCGTGGTGCGCACGGGCGCTTCGATCTCGGCAAAATCAATGCTGTGGGACTGCAGACCGATGGACATGGAGGACATATCGGAGATGATCTTGAAGGTGATGTGCTTTATCGAAGGAGCACCGAGATAGTATTTATCGTAGGCGTCCAGCTGAAGCTTATCGCCCTCGTTATGGCTCACAAACATGTAGGGACCGCAGCCGATGGGCTTCTGTGCGAAGTCCTCCTCGCTGACGGAATCGTGATAGGCCTTGGAGCCGATATTCACGAGGGTCAAATTGTTGAGGAAGGGAGCGAATGCGCTGACGGTATAGACCTTGATTGTGTTTTCGTCCACGATCTCGCAGTGATCGTAGCCGTCGACGTCGCCGGCCTGCGCTTCGGAGGCCGCGTACAGATCGATGCTGAACGCAACGTCCTCGGCGGTCAGAGGCGTGCCGTTATGGAAGGTAATGCCCTTGCGCAGATGGAAGGTGTAGCAGCAGGCGTCGTCGCTGATATCCCAGCTTTCGGCGATGCGGCCAACGAGCTTGCCGGGGTTTTCAAGGTCCTCGGCCACAAGCTTGTCATAGATCTGATTGTCGATATTGTGCTCTACGGTAGTGGTCCAATTGGCGGGATGGAGGGTCTGATAATCGGAATCGAGCGCGATAACGATGCTGTCCTTCGCAGCCGTTTGCTGGTTTCCTTTGCCGCAGGCGGCAAGGGAAAGCGCCATGAGAAGCGCAAGTGCGGTAGCAAGAAGCTTTTTCATTTGATTTCTCCTTTTCGGTTTTTGTTTTGATTTGTTATATTTTTCACGCTTGCGCGCAAAAATCAGAACCTAAATATCCGGCGAGTGTATCTGTCGATGAGCTCCACGCCCGCCTCGATATCCTTCTTGGATATCACGGAGCACTGGCTGTGGGGATAGCGGTCCACGATCGCGATGCCCGCGACCCTCACGCCTTCATTCGAAAGATTGATGCTGCTTGCGTCGGTGCCGCCGCGGTCCATAACGCCGCGCTGATACGGTATGCCGCTCTCCTCGCAGCAGGCGAGCATCTCGTCCACAAGGTACTCGTCCATTATTGCGCTGGGATCGCCGAGCGTGACGCTGATGCCGTCTCCCACTGCGTTGCAGCCGTCAAGATCGCAGGGATAGAAATGATCCGGCGTCACGTCGACGCTGATGCCGATATCCGGCTTGACGAATGCCGCCGCCGTCTTCGAGCCGCGCGTGCCTACCTCCTCCTGGACCGTAAAAACGTAGTAAACGTCGTTCGGAAGATCGCCCTTGTTCCGCTTCAGCGCTTCGATCAGCATGAAGCAGCCCGCGCGGTCGTCAAAGCTCTTTGCGCTGATCTTATCGTTCGCCAGTTCGTAGTACTCGCCCGCGAAGCCGGCGTAGTCTCCGACCTTCACGTACTTTTCGGCGTCCTCCTTCGTGGTGCAGCCGATATCGATAAACAGCTTGCCCGCATCGTTCTTTGCGTCCTCCACGCGGCCCTCGCACCCGACGACGCCGACGATCCCGTTTCTGAAGAACACGCGATCGTTATACATCGCCGCGGCCCAGATAAAGCCAACGTTGCAGACCTTGATGCGGCCGTCATTCTCGATCTTTTTGACCTGAACGCCTATCTCATCCATATGCGCCGCAAGCATTATGCGCTTTCCGCCCGCAGCGCCGCTGCCGCGCTTGAGGGCGATCACGTTGCCGAGCGCATCCACTTTGATCTCATCCGCAAGCCCCTCGATCTCGCGCAGCACGATCTCGCGAATGTTCTTTTCCCTTCCCGATACGCCCCATGCCTGGGACAGTTCCTTAAGAAGCGAATAATCCATTTTTCTTTTGCCTCCTCATTCTTTGTTTTTCAGCAGGCTGGCTTTCGGCACCCAGCGCGTTTGGTTCATAAGCGGATGATGCAGGCTGATCGCCCCGGTGGGGCATTCCATAACGCAGCAGCCGCAGTACCAGCACTCATCCGGATAGGATACCGCGGGATGCTT
>JAEEKE010000050.1 GCA_016282255.1 Bacillota bacterium | reverse complement strand
ATCAGTCAATGTATCAGGATTGTGAAGAATTGAGGAAGCTGCTGTCTTCCATCACAAAAACGACGAAGGAATCCCTGAACTCCTCACTCCTCACTCCTAACTCCTAACTGGAAAAGGAACTTCACCATGGACAAACCCATCCGCCCGGGGCGGATCGCCGCGCTGGCGCTGATTCTGATCGCGCTGATGGCGATCTTCTTCGTGGCCATCTATAAACTGCAGATCGTCGAGGGCGCCAAATACTACGAGGAGAGCCTGAACAGCATCTCCACCGTCCAGCGCGTCAAGGCCGCCCGCGGCAACATTCTCGACCGCTACGGCCGGGTCCTCATCTCCAACACGAGCTGCAACAGTCTGATGCTCAACCGCACGGACCTGCTCGCGCAGGAGGACCCCAACGCCGCCATCCTGCGCATGGTGCAGCTGGTGGAGGACGCGGGCGACGAATACAACGACGATCTGCCGATCACCATGGCGCCGCCGTTCGAGTATACGGAAATGACGAGCTATCAGAAGATGCTGCTCGACGCCTACCTCGCCGACGCCAAGCTCCCCGAGGACGCGGAAGCCATCGAGCTGATGAGCGTGTTCCGTCAGCGCTTCAAGATCAACAACAACTACTCCGCCCAGCAGATGCGCATCATCGCCGGCATCCGCTACGAGCTCGACGTGCGCACCGTGATCAACACCGCGGACTACGTCTTTGTCGACAACGCGAGCATGGACCTCATCTCTGCGCTCATGGAGAACAACCTCCGCGGCTTCGACGTGACGACCTCGTTCCAGCGGCAGTACAACACCACCCTTGCGCCGCACATCCTCGGCTATGTCAAGCCCATGACCAAGGAGCAGTTCGAGGTCTATAAAAAGCTCGGCTATCCGATGGACGCCGACGTCGGCCAGGAGGGCGCGGAGCTTGCCTTCGAGCAGTACCTCCACGGCACGGACGGCGAGGCCGTCATCACGAAAAACGCCGCCGGCACGATCACCGGCCGCACCTACAAGACCGAGCCGAAGCCCGGCAACAACGTCAGTCTCACGATCGACCTCGACCTGCAGGAGGCCGCCGAGCGCGCGCTCTACAACGGCATCATGAAGATCCGGGCCGACGCCGAGGACAAGCCCAACATCGCCTCCGCCGGCGCGCTCGTCGCCGTCGACGTCAAGACCGGCGAGCCCCTCGCCATGGCGAGCTACCCGACCTATGACCTCACGACGCTCTTCGAGGGCGACAACTACAACAACCTCGAAAACGGCGCGCTGGTCAACCGCGTTACCCAGGGCCTTTACGAGCCCGGCTCCACCTTCAAGCCGTGCACGGCCATCGCCGCGCTGACGAGCGGCGTCGTGAGCACGGACGAATACGTCACCTGCGACGGCCCGTTCACCAAATACGCCGACAAGGGCTACAGCCCGACCTGCTGGGTCTACCCCAACGCCCACGGCGCGGACAACATCACCGAGGCGATCCGCGATTCGTGCAACATCTTCTTCTACACGATGGGCGACCGCATGAAGATCGAAACGCTCGACAAGTACGCCGCGGAGTTCGGTCTCGGCGAGCGCACGGGCGTGGAGCTGCCGGAGAACGTCGGCCGCATGGCCTCGCCCGAGTGGAAGAAGAAGCTCGAGGGCGCGAGCTGGTACGCCGGCGACAGTCTGCAGGCGGCCATCGGCCAGTCCATCAGCCAGTTCAGCCCCCTGCAGCTCGCGGAATACTGCGCCACCGTCGCCAACGGCGGCACGCGCCACTCCGCCAGCATCCTCAAGTCCGTCCGCAGCTACGACTACACCGAGCAGGTGGCCGAGGCGCAGCACGAGGTGCTCAGCGTCGTCGAGTCCGACGCCCACAACTGGCAGGCCGTGCAGCAGGGCATGTACCTCGTGGCCAACCACCCCAACGGCTCTGCGTACAAGACCTTCGGCGACTACTATCCCCGCGTCGCCGCCAAGACCGGCACCGCCCAGATCGGCGACAACAAGATCAACAACGCCATCTTCATCTGCTACGCCCCGTATGACGATCCGCAGGTCGCCATCGCCGTCGTCGTCGAGCGCGGCACCGCCGGCGCGAACATCGCGCCGATCGCCCGCGAGCTTCTCGACGCCTACTTCACCGTCAAAACCGTGGACTTCTCGGTCCAGTCCGAATTGTCCATCCTGCCCTGAACCCGACTCCGTCCATCATCCGATGTCAGAAAAGAGAGGAGAGAACCTATGAACATTGCACTCATCGCTCATGACCGGAAAAAAGAGCTCATGGTCCAGTTCTGCATCGCCTACTGCGGCATTCTGGCCAAGCACAACCTCTGCTCCACGAATACCACCGGCAAGCTCATCGCCGAGGCGACGGGTCTGCCCATCCAGATGTACCTGCACTCCTCGCAGGGGTGCCAGCAGATCGACGCCCGCATCAGCTACAACGAGATCGATCTCGTGATCTTCTTTGCCGACGCCGACCATGAAAACGGCTTCACCGAGGTCAACCGCATGAACCGCCTGTGCGATCAGCGGCAGATCCCGTTCGCCAGCAACGTCGCCACCGCCGAGGTGCTGATCCTCGGTCTCGCGAGAGGCGACCTCGACTGGAGAGATATCGTCAATCCCAAGAAGTAACAACAAGCCAATCAGGAATTAGGAATGAGGAATGAGGAATGGATGTCCAAATCCCTTCGGGATTTGTTCTGATTATAATTCAGATTGAGAAGAACGATCACAGGAATGATAGCCCTATT
>JAEEKE010000010.1 GCA_016282255.1 Bacillota bacterium | reverse complement strand
GATCGCCTCGCGGCAGGCGTTGTAGAGCTCGCCGGCCGAGTAGTTGCGGAACGAGAAGCCGTTGCCCTCGTCGGTGAACTTGTTGTAGGGGATGACCGAATCAGCAAGGCCGCCCGTCTCGCGCACGACCGGCAGCGTACCGTAGCGGAGCGAGAACATCTGCGACAGGCCGCAGGGCTCGAAGGCCGAGGGCATCAGGAACATATCGGAGCCCGCGTAGATGCGGCGGGCGAGGCCGTCGTTCATCTCGCAGCGGAAGGCCACGCGGCCCCTGCCGTAGTCGGAATGGGAGAGCCCGTCGAAATGCTCCTCGAGCCAGCGGTCGCCCATGCCGAGGATCACGATCTGCGCGCCGAGGTCGAGCAGGCCGGGCGTAACGGCGTTGACGAGGTCGAGGCCCTTCTGGTTGGTCAGGCGGGAGATGACGGAGAGGATCGGCACGTTCGGATCCTCGTTGAGGCCCAGCTCCTTCTGCAGCGCCGCCTTGCATTTATGCTTGCCGGCGATGGCTTTTTTGGAGAAGCGGGCGGGCAGCGCCTTGTCGGTCCAGGGGTTGTAGCTCTTGCGGTCGATGCCGTTGAGGATGCCGGTGATGCCGTCCCCGCGCGAGGCGAGCAGGCCGTCGAGCGTCTCGCCGTAGGCGGGCGTGGTGATCTCACGGGCGTAGGTCGGGCTGACGGTCGAGACCGCGTCGGCATACACGATGCCGGCCTTGAGGGCGTTGGCGAAGCAGTAGTACTCGATCTTGGAGAGCGCGTACTGGCCGAGCGAGAGCAGATCGTTGACGAACAGCGGGCTCATAAGCCCCTGGTAGCGCAGGTTGTGGATCGTGAAGACCGTGCGGACGTTCTGGAAGACGGGGTTGTGGCGGTACTGCTCGTTGAGGAGCATCGCAATGAGGCCGGTCTGCCAGTCGTTGAGGTGCATGACGTCCGGCGCGAGGCCGAGGCGGAGGATCGCCTCGAGCACGGCCCTCGAGAACCAGCAGAAGCGCTCGGTCTCGAAATCGCCGTCGGAATAGACGTAGTTCTGCTTGAAATAGTATTCGTTGTCGAGGAAATAATAGGTCACGCCGTCCATCACTATGCGGTCGACGCCGACGTACTGGCTGCGCCAACCGAGGGTGATGTAGAAATCGGTGACGTGGACCATCTCATTGCGGAAGGCCTCGGGGATGCGGCTGTATTTGGGGATCATCACGAAGACCTCGTGCCCGAGCTTCTGCTCGGCCGCGGGGAGCGCGCCGATGACGTCGGCAAGGCCGCCCGTCTTGATGAAGGGTACGCATTCGCTTGCGATAACGGCTATTTTCATGGGGTTTCCTCCTTTAAAATATCGGAAATTATCAGCGGTAGGTGGAGCGTTTGTGCCAGGTCGAGGGGTTGAAGAGCAGCAGGATCGGCCAGACCTCGAGGCGGCCGATCAGCATGTCGAGCGTGAGCACGAGCTTTGAAAGCACGGAGAAGCCCGCATAGTTCTCCACGGGGCCGACGGCGGAGAAGCCGGGGCCGACGTTGAAGATGCAGGCGAAGACGGCGGAGACGCTCGTCTCGAAATCATAGCCGTCGATCGAAACGAGCAGGATCGACGCGAAGACCAGCGCGATGATGACGGAGAAATACACGCTGACCGAGCGGACGACGCTTTCGGGCACGGCCTTGTTCTCGAGCCGGAGCGTGTGCACGTATTTCGGGTGGGCGAGGCGGCGCAGCTCGTTGAAGCCGTTTTTGATCAGGATGATCACGCGCGAGGTCTTGATGCCGCCGGCGGTCGAGCCCGCGCAGCCGCCGCAGAGCATCAGCAGCAGCATGATGACCTTGGAGAGCGTGGGCCATTTATTGAAGTCGATCGAGGAGAAGCCGGTGGTGCTGTAGAGCGAGGCGGCGTTGAACGCGGCATGGTGCAGCGCCTCGGAGAAGCTGGAAAACTGGCTGCGGATATTGAATGTTATCACGAGCATCGCGATAACGTAGATCGCGAAGAACCAGCGCAGCTCCTCGTTTTTGACGGCGACGCCGAGCTTCTTTATCAGGATGTAGAAATAAATGTTGAAGTTGACCGCGAAAACGAGCATGAACACCGTCGCGACCGTCTGAAGATACGGCGACTGCCCGATCATGCCGTTGCCGAGCACCATGAAGCCGCCGGTGCCCGCGGTGGACATCGCCGTGGTGACGGCCTGATAGAGCGTCATACCGCCCAGCAGCAGCATTATGGCCTCGGTCACCATCAGGAAGAAATAGATCGCGTAGAGGATAAGGGCGGTGTTCTTCGCCTTCGCCACCAGCTTGCCGACGCTCGGGCCGGGGACCTCGGCGCGCATGATGTGCATCGAGCGCTCCTTGGAGAGCGGCATGACGGCCATGACGAACACGAGCACGCCCATACCGCCGATGAAGATGATGAAGCAGCGCCAGAAGCCTATGCCGTGGGGGATCGCGTCGATATTCGTGCAGACCGTGGCTCCCGTGGTGGTAAAGCCCGAGGCGGTCTCGAACACGGCGTCCACATAGTTCGGAAGGATGCCGCTGAGAAGGAAGGGCAGCGCGCCGAGCAGGCTCATCAGCACCCAGGCGAGGGCGACGATAACGAAGCCCTCCTTGGCGAAGATGGCTGTGCTCCTGGGCTTGATCATGATCAGCAGGCCGCCGATACCCGCGGTTATCAGCGCGGAGAGCAGCAGCGCGATCAGATCCGTCGCGCCCGTGCAGGCCGAGATGATGATCGGCGGCAGCATCAGCACCGCTGCCGTGATCAGGATCTTGCCCATTATGTTGAATACCATCCTGTAGTTCAAAACGATGAACCTCTGTGGAATATGCTTAAACTATGCTGCCGGCCAGGATATCGGTCAGATCGTTGAACATCTTGTGCTTGGTGACTATTATGACGCGGTCGCCCGGATGGATCGAATCGCTGCCGTCGGGGATGATGGTCCTTCCGTGGCGTACGATGCAGGCGATCAAAAGATCCTTGTGCAGGTACCTGCGAAGGTCCTTCAGCTCCATGCCGTACATCGGGTGGCTGCCCCTCGCGATGAACTCGAGCGCCTCTATCTGCCCTCCGAGCAGCTCGTGCACGGTCTCGACGTTGCTCGATTCGGGGCTGGAGGACATCGCGCGCACGAAGGTCAGGATCTTGTTCGCGGTCAGCTGCTTGGGCGAGATTATCGCGTCGAGCGAATCGACGGGCAGTATGCCGGTCAGGTTCTCGTTGTTGACCTTGACGATGACGGTCTGCGCGCCCTTCCATTTGGCGAAGAGGCCGCTGATCATGTTGTTCTCGTCGTAGCCGGTCAGGGCGATGAATGCGTCGACGTTTTCGACGCCCTCCTCCAGCAGCAGGTCGTGATCGGTGCTGTCGCCGCTGATTATCAGCGCGTGGGGGAGCGATTCGCTCAGCATCGCCGCGCGCTTCGGGTCGCTTTCGAGGATCTTGACCTGAACGCCGAGCTTCTCGAGGGATCGTGCGAGATAGTAGGCGATGCGGCTGCCGCCGATGATCATGACGGTCTTGATCTTCCTGCGCTTCTCGGGGTAGGCCATGCGCAGGAAGCGGCTCATCTCCTCGGGCGAGGCCGAGACGTGGAGCCTGTCGCCCGCGCGCAGCACGAAATACCCGTCGGGGATGAAGACCTCGTCGCCGCGCTGGACCGCGCAGATAAGTATCTTTATGCGGAAATTGCGGTAGATGTCCACGAGCGCAAGGTCCTCGAGCGGGTTGCCGGCCGTGAGCAGCAGCTCCACCAGCTCCACCCTGCCGCGGGCGAAATACTCGACGTTGAGCGCGCTCGGGATGCGCAGCAGACGTTCGATATCCTCGCTGGCCGCAAGATCGGGGTTGATGACCATCGAGAGGCCGAGCTCTTCCTTTAAAAAGTCCATCTGCGCCGCGTATTCGGGGTCGCGGATGCGGGCGATCGTGCGCTTTGCGCCGAGCTTGTGCGCGATGAGGCAGCAGAGCATGTTGACCTCGTCGTGCGCCGTGGCTGCGATCAGCAGGTCCGCGGTGGCGACGCCCGCCTCGCGCTGCACGCGGTAGTCCGCGCCGTTGCCGACCATGCAGATGGCGTCCATCTCGTTGCCGCTGCGGGAGATGACGTCGGCGTCGTTGTCGATGACCACCACGTTATGCCCTTCGGCGGTGAGCTTGAGGCCGATCTGCTTACCGACCTTGCCCGCGCCGACAATGACTATTTCCATATCTGACGGAGTTTCCTTTCCTGAAATCGGTTATTACCGGACGATCGAAAACGGAGTTATTCGGAGAAATCGTAATTGGTGAACACGCCTCCGTGCGCGTTCCAAAGCGCGTCGGCCTCGGCCTCGAGCGCGTCGTACTGCTCGTTCGAGAGCTTCATGACGTAGAGGAAGTTCGCCTTGAGATAGCCCGGCCTGTCGATGATCATCTGGCGCAGGTTGGCGACCTCGCTCTTCCACTTCCAGAGGGATTCGGGATGGCTCCACCTTGCGACCTGGCGGGAGATCTCGGGCTCCATCGCGGCGCTCATGCCGTCGAGGATCGAGAGCAGGCGGTCGGTCTTAAGGTAATACTTGGTGACGTAGATGAAGCGCACCATGAAGTCGTGCCGCCATTTGTCGTTGGATTTAAGGCCGCACTGTATGTCGAAATACGTCAGCGATCCGTTCGCGCTCGGCGTGCCGCCCACGTCGAAATAGCAGTGGAGCACGTCGCTCGTCGCGTTCGTGAGCGCAAAGTCGGAATCGTAGAAGATCGCGCGCCAGCGCACGGAATAGTCGTTGGTGCGCCAGTACTTCTGGTTGAACATATCGGCGTCCGGGAAATACTGACGGCCGATCAGGTAGTCGGCGAAGGACTCGACGTCGACCCACTGGCGGAACTGCTGATAGCGGGAATCCGTCATCGGGATGACCTCGCCGGACTGCACGCAGTAGGCGCGCACGCGCAGGAAGTCGGCGTTCGTGCCCTTGAGCTCGCCGTTGTTGCGCTGGATCATGTTGACCGTGTCGGGATCGATGCCGAAATGCGCCTCGAGGTAGTCCTCGTTCATATTCTCCTTAAGGTCGTAGAGGCCCCAGTACTCGCCGTTGACGTAGACCGCCACGAAGGTCGCGGGGGAGGCGTCGATGTTCATATCCAGCACCGCGGTGCTCGTGAACGAGTCGCGGATGCGGGCGCCGCCCCAGTCCTGACCGGCGTTGCGCAGCACGAGGCCCGCAAAGGTGGTGATATAGTCGCTGCCGAAGAAGGGATAGGTCACCTTGGAGCGGCCGTAGCCGGCGCGGAAATAGATGCCGAGGGATTTCTGGGCGTAGGCGCGGGTCGAAGCGCCGGAGACGCGCACGCCGGCGGGGGTCTCGATGCCGGGGGTGCCGTCGGTCTCGAAGAACGAAAGCGAGCATTCGCGCTCGACGACGGGCACGAAGGGCCTTGAAACGGCGTAGACCGCCGCGAAATCCGCGGGATCCATCGCGAGGGTCACTACCGGTATGGTGTGGGGCGTTTCAAAGAGATAGGTCGCCGTGGAGCAGCTGCTCTCGACCCTTCCGGGCACGAAGGTCACGGCGCGCAGCACGGTGTTGGAGCTGACCGGGATGGGCCCGGTATAGACTTCGCTTTCGGAATCCGGCTTGGAGCCGTCGAGCGTGTAGCGGATGACCGCGTCCTCGTTGCGGGAGGTGAGCTCGACCGTGAACGGCGAGGTGTGGTAGAGCTCGGTCACGGAGAACACAGGGGCCGCCGCCGTCGCCAGCAGGCAGGTGTCGGGATTCCTCGCTCCCTTGGTCGGGCGGGAGAAGAACACGCGCTCGCCGTTCGCGCTGCCGTTCTCGCGGCCGCTCGTGACGCCGTTGCGGAGCGCGCCGGTCTCGAACACGTCCACCACGGAGCCGTCGGCGTCGGTCAGATACACGGTCTCGCCCGCGGGGGAGAGGTTGAAGGGCGCGGGGCTTG
>JAEEKE010000049.1 GCA_016282255.1 Bacillota bacterium | reverse complement strand
GCCTCTTGACGGTCCTTTTAGCGACCTCGGGTGATTTCCTCAGCCGAGGTGCTCGGCCGATTTCCTCAGCCGAGGTGCTCGGCCGATTTCCTCAGCCGAGGTGCTCGGCCGATTTCCTCAGCCGAGGTGCTCGGCCGAGGTCCTCATTCGAGGGGCACGAAGCTGTCCGCAGGGTCGAGGTGACCCATCTCGCTGAAGAAACCCGCGCGCTCCCTCGCGCCGGGGATGCCGAACTCCGTGTCCTCAAGCGTGTGCGTCGAGGGCAGGGGCTCGTCGCCGAGCGGATGCACGGTGCCGCGCTTCTTCCCGCTCCCGTCGGGGGAGGGGTCCTTCGCGGGCTGCGCTTCGCCGGTGAGCGGCGCCTCGAGCGGGAAAAGCTCCTCCGCCGCCTCCGCCTCAAAGCCGTCCCGCGCCGGCCTTATCATGAGCCCCGCCGCCTCGTTTGCCGAGGCCGCATGCATGCATTCGGCGCTGTCGGCGTCCGCCCGCTGCTTTTTCTTTCTTTCCTTCATCGTTCTCTCTCCTTTATGCCGTTTCATTCGGCTTTGGCCGCGCCGTCCCTTTCCCGCGCGGTCCTTCAACGAAAGTTTTCCCCGTTTTTTTGAAAAAACACACGGAAAATACTTGTAATCCACGATAATCCGTTGTATAATAAATCGTTGTACTCTAAGCTACAAATCATACCAACTGGAGGTTTACCCTATGTCCCACAAATATGTGTACCTTTTCAACGAAGGCAACGCATCCATGCGGAACCTGCTGGGCGGCAAAGGCGCCAACCTTGCCGAGATGACCGGCCTCGGTCTTCCCGTTCCCTACGGTTTCACTGTGACCACCGAAGCCTGCACCCGCTATTATGAGGATGGCGAGACCATTGCGGACGAGATCAAAGAGCAGATCGAGGAAGCGCTCGTCGTCATCGAGGAGAGGGCGGGGAAGAAGCTCGGCAGCGTCGAGAACCCGTTCCTCGTTTCCGTCCGTTCCGGCGCCCGCGCGAGCATGCCCGGCATGATGGATACCATCCTTAACCTCGGTCTCAACGACAACACCGTCCTTGCGCTCGCAAGGCTGACCGAGAACGAGCGTTTCGCGTTCGACAGCTATCGCCGCTTCATCCAGATGTTCTCCGACGTCGTCATGGACGTCAAGAAGAGCAAGTTCGACGCGATCCTCGAGGGCACCAAGAAAAAGTACGGCTGCAAGATGGATACCGACCTGACCGCCGACAATCTCAGGGAGATCGTCGAGGCCTACAAGGTCCTGTTCCGTGAGGTCAAGGGTTTTGACTTCCCGCAGGATCCCAAGGTGCAGCTCATGGAGGCCATCAAGGCCGTCTTCCGCAGCTGGAACAACGAGCGCGCGATCGTCTATCGCCGCCAGTACGACATCCCCGCCAGCTGGGGCACCGCCGTCAACGTGCAGAGCATGGTCTTCGGCAACATGGGCAACGATTCCGGCACCGGCGTCGCCTTCACGCGCGACCCCGCCACCGGCGAAAAGGCGCTCTTCGGCGAATACCTTATGAACGCTCAGGGTGAGGACGTCGTCGCCGGCATCCGCACTCCTCAGACCATCGATCAGCTCAAGCAGACCAACGAAGCGATCTACAACCAGTTCGTCAAGATCGCCGACACCCTTGAGACCCATTATCGCGACATGCAGGATATGGAGTTCACGATCGAGCGCGGCAAGCTCTTCATGCTCCAGACCCGCAACGGCAAGCGCACCCCCGCCGCGGCGCTCCAGATCGCGGTCGACCTCGTAAACGAGGGCATGCGCACCAAGGAAGAAGCCGTTCAGATGATCGAGCCCCAGGCGCTCGACGCGCTGCTCCATCCCACCTTCGATCCCGAAGCGCTCAAGAGCGCCAAGGCCGTCACCAGCGGTCTCAACGCCTCCCCCGGCGCGGCCTGCGGTATGGTCTACTTCACCGCCGAGGAAGCCAAGGCGGCGCATGACGCGGGTCAGAAGGTCGTTCTTGCCCGCAAGGAGACCAGCCCCGAGGATATCGAGGGCATGAACGCTTCCGAGGGCATCCTCACCGCTTTCGGCGGCAGGACGAGCCACGCGGCGGTCGTCGCCCGTCAGATCGGCACCTGCTGCGTCTGCGGCTGCAAGGACGCCGAGATCGACGAGGCCTCCAAGACCATCACCTTTGCGGACGGCACCGTCCTGCACGAGGGCGACTGGATCAGCCTGGACGGCACCACCGGCAAGGTCTACGCCGAGGCGGTCAAGACCGTTCCGGCCGAGATCTCCGGCAATTTCGCGACCGTTATGGAGTGGGCGGATTCCTTCCGCACCCTCAAGGTCCGCACCAATGCCGACTCCCCGCGCCAGGCGGCCATGGCCGTTAAGTTCGGCGCCGAGGGCATCGGCCTCTGCCGCACCGAGCATATGTTCTTCGACGAGGAGCGCATCCCCGCTATGCGCGAGATGATCGTCTCCAAGAACGTCGAGGAGCGCAAGGCGGCGCTCGCCAAGATCCTCCCCATGCAGCGTGAGGACTTCAAGGGCATCTACAAGGCGATGGAGGGCCGCCCGGTCACCATCCGCTTCCTGGAT
>JAEEKE010000009.1 GCA_016282255.1 Bacillota bacterium | reverse complement strand
TGAGAAGTGTGGTCACGATGCAAAAGATACTGTTTTTATTGATGACAACCCTCAAAATCTGGAAGGGGCCGCTGGATTGGGTATCACACCGATACTGATCGCAGCAAATCCGGCATCGGATATTGAGACACCGTACCGAAAGATACGGTCTCTTTCCGAGCTGATTTGAGGTTTTGCCAAATCGGCATTTTATGAGGTGAAAACATGGGACTGAGAAGCGCGTTGGAGAACACAGCCAGTGCATTATGGTCTGATGAACATGTATGGATTAAACCGATAACAACACAGGCAGATTTGATTTGCGCAGTTTTTGATTTACAGTTGACAGAAGAACAAAAAGAGCTTGTCAATCCTGCGGGTTTTTCGATTGGAAGAGCCTATTTATTCAGAGAGGATAATATTCCATGTCTTATCTATAACGAGAACAAGGAGCCTATCGGTTTTATCAATCTGTGCAAATGGTTGGGAGAAGGCGATGCGTACTCGTGGAGTTTCTTTATCGACAAGGATCATCAAGGAAAGGGTTATGGAAAAAACGCTGCACTGGCAGCCGTTCGGATATTGAGGACAGCCGATTCCAATAAGATCATTAAGCTTTCCACGGAGAAAGATAATAAAAACGTTCAGCGTTTGTATCGTTCACTTGGATTTAAGCAGTTGCCGGAACTTGATGGAGACGATATAGTGTTTGGTTTATAACTTCCCGTTTGCGGGACTGCCGGAAAAACACAGATCTGAACTTGGCGCCGTGACCGGCTTTGAAAGGGGGACCCAATGGAGCACATTGAAACTGCCGAATATCTGATCAGATTGATGGATCACGATAACGAAGAGGAATTGCGGGAAGTCCAGCGGCTTCGCTATGAGTTCCTGCTGCGAAAATTCGATGAAAAGAAGAACGTCCGGGACGGGCTGGACGACGACGGCTGGGATGCTTTTTCCGATTCGATCCTTGCCGTTGAAAAAAAGACCGGCAGGATCGTCGGCACCTACCGGGTGGCCACGGAAAAGACGCTGCGGGGAAGGCCGTATAAATCCGAAGAAGAGTTCGACATCTCATCTCTGAAGGCGGATCCCGAGGGCATCATCGAGGCCAGCCGGTTGGTTGTCCATCCCGAACACCAGAACGGCGGCATACTCGGTCTCCTCTGGCGGGGCGTGGTCTCCTATGCCGGCGATCGGCAGCTGCGCTATATCTTCGGCACCTGTTCCCTGCACGGCACGGATCCCGGCGCCTATATCCCGTGCACTTCCGTTCTGAACCGGCAGTACCGCTCCGAAAAGCACGACGTCCGGGCAACGCATAACGCCTTTGCATACGGGACCGAGCAGGATCCGGCCATGTCCAAAGCGAGCATTCCCGGTCTGCTCCGGGCATATCTCATGATCGGCGCCAGGGTCTCGCAGGACGGCTTCATCGATTACGAATTCAACTGCTGCGACGTGATGATCATCCTGGACCGTCTGAACATAAACGAAAGATTTGTCAAACGCTTCCTGAGCTGAGCGGCCCGGAACAAAGTCTCCTTTAGGCGCTATTGATATAATACAGACCTTCTATACGGCTTGTGAGTTAGGAGTTAAGACTATGGATGACTTCGGGATCAATGAAATGCTTGAAATGCAAAGGGCTTTGCAGGAGAAATACAAGGACAAGCGGAAGCCTGTCTGCCCTGAGCGGGGCAAGGACCAGCTGCTTTGGATATAGGCGAGATCGGCGAAGTGATCGATATCGTTAAAAAGCACGGCGGCGAAAGCGCCTGCGGCGATGCGGAACTGCGCGAGCGCCTGATCGAAGAGCTGGCGGACGTCCTTATGTATTACAACGACGTGCTGCTTTGCTGCGGGATATCGGCGGAGGAACTGAAGCAAGCCTATATCCGCAAATTTGAAAAGAATATGAAGCGCTGGTAAGCTCCCGTTTGCCGGGGCGGCTGAATAAGCACTCTGTCTGCGGAGGAAAAAGCGAACGGTTTTATCGATCGTATGGAACGCATAATGAAACGCGTTATATGACAGGAGCAAAAGGAATCGGTGTTTTAGGAGGCAAATCAGTGAAATACGGTTTGGAGGAGCTGACAAAGGAAGAGGCCCGCTACATCGGCGAAATGATCGACGGGATCGTGCCGCACGAGGTGGATGCGGACGAGGAGGAATTCGTGCTCAGGGTCGAAAACGAATCCGGCGAGATCATCGGCGGCTGCATCGCCGAAGCTTTCGAATACCGCTGGGCGAGGATGTTCCTCAACGACCTCTGGGTGGACGAGCGCTGCCGCCGTCACGGGATCGGCTCCATGCTCCTGAGAGAGGTCGAGCGCATCGCAAGGGAGAAGGGCTGCAGGGTCGTGACGCTCGGCACCGCCAGCTATATGGCAAGGCCGTTCTATGAAAAGCACGGCTACACGGTCTTTACGACCCTTCAAAAGCCGAACGGCTATATCAGTTATTCGCTGGTCAAATATCTTGATAAGGACACGCCGGAATACGTGCCGACCGACAACAGCGGCTCAAGGTTCAGGCTCTCGTTCGGCAATGATGACGACGCTGAGGCGATACTGAACGGGCTTGACGCATACAGCGAGGCCTATGAGCAAAAGAGCGAGACCGCGGACTTTAACAAAAAGCTTCCGGACGCGGACGGCAACTTCGCGGCGGGCGTGATCGCGGACGTCGACAAAGGCGAGCTCGGCTCGGTCGACGCGCTGTTTGTGGAGGAGCCGCTGCGGCGAAAGGGCCTCGGCACGTATCTTTTGAAGGAGGCCGAGCGGTTCGCCAAGGAAAACGGCGCCTCGATGGTCATCACAAGCGCGGGCGACTGGAACGTCGGTTTCTTCAAAAAGAACGGCTATTCTGTCCGCGGCGAGCTCAGGGACGTTCCCAAGGGGCACGACTGCTACGAGCTCTACAAGATGATCTGACGTCGGTTCGATAAGCCGTTATATGGAGATAAACATGTATTTTTCAAAGCACAACGAAAAAACGGTCTACATAAACCATTACAGCGGGCTGCTCGAGGTCGAGGGCGAAGGGCTGCTCGTTAAGGAGGACGCCGAGGTCTGGCCGACGTTCGGGAGGGACTGGGCAAACGAATATGACGTGCTCAGCATCACCGAAGGCGTGACCGGCCTTGGGGGAAGGCTATCTCGACGCCTTCCCCAAGATGCGCTGCCTGATCCTTGCCCGAACGGTGAAGTCGGCCGCGATTTCGCCGGAGCTCGACAAAAGGCTGCGCAAAAACAAGGTCCTGATACGCGGGGAGTACGATACGTTTGCCGAGCGGTTCGCGCTGGAGAAAGGGCTGAAGTTCCTGCACTGCGACATACCGCTCGCCGAGGACTATATCGAGATCGGCCATGAGCACGACATCATCACGCTTCGCTTTCATGAAAAAGGCGCTCCGGACATACACTACAACTGCTTTACGCCGGGGAGCTCCGCCGGCAGCTTCGGAGGCGGCGAATACGCAGAGGAGCTGCCGAGAGATTTTTACGTCGGCTGCACCTTGGAGCAGTTCGCGGGCAGTTTCCCCGAGCGCCTGCATGAGCAGCTTATTGCGAACGAAATGCTGCGCCGCTTTCTTGACTCGGCGAACAGGCGAAGAAATAACCGGCGCGAAAAATAAGGATATGTAAAGGAATATCGGATGCACAGAAGGACTGTTGTTATCATAGCGGCCGTAATAACGGCGATCGCGGTTGCGGTTGTCGGCTTAGCCGCGCTTTTGACAAACGGCTTTACCTACGGCAAGATCTCAAACAAAGTGTATAACGTTCAAAATGTTTACGACGAAATATGGAATCTGATGGCCGCCGAAGGACGCGGGAACGAAACCGTCCTGACGAAAGCAACTCCGGGCGCCGAGGCAGTCTTTGAATTCGGGAGACTCGACTATATTCGGATCCCCGAATGTAAGGCGACGCTGTCAAACCATGGAACACTCTATATCTCAATATACACGGGCGAATACGTTTCCGAGGGACCGGCGGGAAGAATATGTGAAAAATACGTCGTTTACGAATACGACTGCCGCGCAAAAGCATTGACAATATCCGGAACCGAAAACGAAGCGTTTATGACCGATCGTTTTCTTACCGAATATTTTGAATGGAGAAAAGCAGCCGATTCCCGATCGGATCATTCGCTTGATGATTTGGGCGATTATTCCGTAACGGTCGAGGATTTAGGCGATCATATCCTATGCTCTCCCGTCGCTGAATAAAAAATAACAAGGGTGCCCGGTTCGGTGAAGCAGGATCGGCAGGTGAATAAAATGGCTGAGTGTGATTGGTGCAGTCTATCCGAAGAAGATAAAAGGTTTCAGTTATATGAAAGCGGCTCATGGTCCGTTTTACTTGCGGACGAGCAGGACTGTATCGGGCGCTGCATCCTGGTTTTGAAGCGGCATTGCGGCTCGCTGTCGGAGCTGACGGACGATGAATGGGCCGAGCTTCGCGATCTGGTCCGCAAATTGGAAGCATGCCTAAAGGCCGTGTTTGGAGCGGCGCTTTGCAACTGGAGCTGCCTGATGAACAGCTTCTATAAGGAGCCTGAGCCGGACCCCCATCTTCATATTCACGTTAGGCCCCGGTTTGATAAGCCCGTTTTGCTCAACGGGCGGATCTATACCGACGGCGAGTTCGGCCATCATTATGCGCTGAACAAGAGCGGGGCAATACCCGCTGAGGACAGGGAAGAAGTGTTTATCCGGCTGAAGAAATGGCTGAACGGCTGAAATCAAATCGGAGGAGGATCATATGCGCGAATTGATAAACGACCCTTTCTATGAGCTGATAAAAGAATACGACCGGTGCGTTGTCGAATACTGCCTCATCGAAGACGATACTCCGCATTGCGGCTGCCGTTCGCATAAGGACGCCGTGCTGTTCGCGATGTGCAAAATGATCGAGCGCGATATCGACGAGCAGCTGAAGTCGGAGGTAATGTATTGCCGGGAAGTGCAGGCCGAACCGTTCCCGTGGAGCCTTGATATAGCGAAAGCGAAGGCTCACCCGATCGATCCGGAGACTTTTTTGCGCGTGCCCGTGATCCTGCGGACGGACCGTATCGGCCAAAGGTTCTATGACTGCGGCTGGCCGGACACCGATAAGGGCGAGCAGATACCGTATTGGTACGCTTTCTGGGAGACCCCGCATGGGTCGGGCTACGGGCCGGATGAATTCCAAAAGGTCAATTCCCTGCTGTTCCCGAAGGGGACGGACGAGCTGGAGGTATATGAGTGGACGACGGACTGGTCGAGCTATTTTGACGACGGCCATGAATGGTGGGGCACGGCGTGCTGGAGCGTCTACGACAGGCGCATGAACCGGTACGCCGTCATAATGGCGTCTGCGACGGACTGAGGACTACTCTCAAAAGAGCTAATGATCGATATCGGCAGGATGGAGAATCTGGGTATAGAGCGCGTGCTGAGGCGCGGGAGCGGCGAGATCGTCGTCTCCCGGGACGACGCGCTGCTGGTCCGCGACGCCGTCAGCGGCGCGTATATGCTGGCATGCACGGATCCGGCGGTCGGGCTGCCGCTGCTCGATAGGCATATCGGCCCGGACTGCTCTCTGCTGATGGTCTCCGATCACGCGCTCGGGCTGGCCGCATACCAAAGATTCGGCTTTTCGGAGAAGCTCGAATGTTATCAATTCGCCTATTACGGTGAAATGCCGTCGGAGGGCGGTATCGCCGTCAGGACGGCGGATGCGGGCGACCTCGCTATGCTGCTTGAGAACTATCATATGATCTCCCCCGGGGAACTTGAAAGGATCGTTGAAAGAGGCTCCGTGCTGCTTGGGTACGACGCCGGGCGCCCGGTCGGCTTCATAGGCGAGCATCTTGAAGGGAGCATGGGGCTTTTGTACGTCTTCCCCGAATACAGGCGCAGGGGGTTCGGCGAGGCGCTTCAAAAGCAGATGATAAGGAGAACGATGGAGAAAGGCTTCATCCCGTTCGGTCAGGTGGAAAAGAGCAACCCGGCTTCGCTGAGCCTGCAGGAAAAGCTGGGCATGACGAGGTCCGATAATCTGATCGTCTGGATGTGGAAGGAGCCCTGACTCTCCGGCCGGGCGGACGCATAAACGAAGAGAAATCGAGATCACCGAGGTATGATATGGACTACAGAGTGGATGACAAAGCATTGAACGCATCGGATTTTCTTGCGTTTGTAAATCAAATCTGGCCGGGCAGCTATGACGAGGAGCGCACCGGGGAGGCCTTAAAGAAAACGCTGAACATAACGGCTTATGACGGCAAAAAGCTGATCGGCTGCCTGCGCATCCTTTCGGACGGGTATTATTTCGGAACGATCACGGAACTGCTCGTGCTGCCGGAATACCGACACCGGGGCGTGGGCGGCAGGCTGCTGCAGCTGGCAAGGGCGAGCACGCCGACCATGCTGTATTTCGGTGCGCAGCCGGGACTCGAAGGTTTTTATGAAAAGAACGGCTGCAAAAAGGGCATGCAGTCCTATACGATAGGGAAGAAAAGGAAATAAAAGTTCCCGGTTCTTCGGGGCGGCAGGATGATAAACAAACAAATCTGTATGCGGGAGGCTGAATATGGACGGCGGCAGCGAGGCTTTCTGGAAAGCGCTGGATGAATTGATAAAGAGTTCACAGATCATTATCGACAGACCGAAGGGAACGGCGCATCCAAGGTATCCCGATTTCATCTATAAATTGGATTACGGCTACCTTAAGGGCACATCGTCCATGGACGGCGGCGGGATCGACGTGTGGGTCGGCAGCGGCGAAAAAAGGATCGACGCGGTAATGTGCATCGTCGATCTTGTTAAAAAGGATTCGGAGATCAAGCTGCTGATCGGGTGCACGGAGGAGGAGAAGCGGATCGTTTACGAAACGCACAATGAGACGCCGTTCATGAAGGGCGTTCTGATACGCAGGTAAGGATCCCCGCCCGGCGCGGCGGAAGGCGCCGGATAAGCATGCTTAAAGGAGCGAAAGGATGATCACGGATTGGAAATGGGACCCGTCGTTCCTGCCGAAAAACGGCGGGGCGATGTACGGCTGGTTCTTCTTCATGTGGATCGGCATCATGGTGATCGAGGGCGTTATTCTGCTGCCGGTCGCCGCGAAGCGAAATAAAAGAACGACGGACCGCGTCGTGCTGATCTACGGGCTTATCATGCTTGCGGCCGAGATCTACAAGCAGATCTTTTTCACGGTCGAGACGGGCGAATACCCGTGGAATCTGTTCCCGTGGCAGTTCTGCTCGGTGCCGATGTTCGCCGCCGTCATCGCGCCGCTGCTCAAGGACGGGCGCGTCAAGGACGCGATCTATAAATTCCTGGCGTTCTTCGGGCTTATCGCCGGCATAATGACGATCATGATCCCGGAGGGCTTCTACTGGGACTACGTGACGATCACCTGCCACAGTTTTTTCTGGCATACGTCCATCGTGATCATCGGGCTGTATCTTATCATCGCAAACGATTACGCGAGGTCGCTCAAAAGCTTCTTCAGTGAATGGCTCGGATCGGCGGCCGTGTACACCGCGGCGATCGCCGTCGCACTCGCGCTTGACGCGGTTTGGGGGCTCTGGCTCAAAAACGCGGTCAGGACCGAGCTGACCTTCAATATGTTCTATATCTCGCCGTTTTACGTCAGCTCGCTGCCGGTGTTCCGCGACATCCAGCCCCGGGTGCCCTACCCCGTGTTTCTGTTCCTGTACGTGCTCGCGTTCTGCATCGGCGCGGCGGCGGTATGGTTCGGCGCATTCGGCGTCCGCAAGCTATTCGGCAAACGGAGCGCCGGAAAAACCGAGGAGGCGAACTGATATGGCAAACGTCACCCTTGCACCGCTCACCGCTGACGACCGCGAGCAGTTCATCCTCGACAATCAGGAAGCGTTCAATTACGGAGCGCTCGAGGAATTCGGCCTCCGCGACGATCATTTCGAAGAGGAAGGTGAGATCATCTCCCGGGAGACGATCGAACAGTCCATCGACGGCGGCGAGGCCTACCGCATATGGAAGGACGGCGAGAAGGTCGGCGGCGTTGTGATCAGTGTCAACGGAGACCGCGGCGAGCTCGAGCTGCTGTTCGTTTCGCCCCGCATACACAGCAAAGGCGTCGGCTATGCCGCGTGGTGCGCTGTTGAAAAGCTCCATCCGGAGGTCAGAGTCTGGGAGACAGTCACGCCGTATTTCGAGAAAAGAAACATCCATTTCTACGTCAACCGCTGCGGCTTCCATATAGTGGAATTTTATAACAGCCGCCATCCGGACCCGAACGATCCCGGGTCGGCGCAGGAGCTTGACGATCAGTTCCCGGAAGGCATGTTCCGGCTTGAAAAGAGGATGGAGGAGGGATCGGGGCAGAATGTCCCCGCTGAGCCTGTTCCGATATCCGATTGAAGACGATCTTTTGTCGGCACCTGCGTTTATCTGTGATAAAACGCAGCCCGCAAGCGGTGCTTGACAATATCAAGCAAGAACTGCTTGCCAAAGTATTTGCCATATCGTAGAATGAAGCCGATGAGATCGAAAGGAACGACAGAACAATGACGCTTGGACAGAAGCTGCATCTATTCAGAAGCAGGGCCGGCCTCTCGCAGGAGGATCTTGCCGGGAAGCTGCTTGTGAGCCGACAGACCGTGAGCCAATGGGAGAAGGATCAGACCATGCCCACGGTCGATAATCTGCTGCGGCTGCGGGAGCTTTTCGGCGTTTCTCTCGACGAGCTCTTCAGTGAGGAGGCGCCGGATCATAATGAACCGCAGACCCGTATCGAACGCTGCTCCTATACCCCTACTGATGAGGATTATAAGCGCGTGCGCAGCATGACGCTAAAGCCGCTCTATCTGCAGCTTGCCCGCTTCATTCCCGTTCTCGTTATAGTTGCGGCAGGCGCATTCTTCGCCGACAGGGATCTTATCGGTTTTTTCATCGGGATATTCTTCTGCCTGCTTGTGTTTGCCCTGAGCGGCCTTATCCGGGGAATAAGGACTTTCTCCGCTTCGGTAAAAAAGGCAAGCGGGGGTACCTATACCCTTGAACTCAACGGGGATGAACTCTTCCTGAAAACATCGAGGGAAGGCGCGGAGCGCAACAGCTTCCATATAGACAGAACAAAGCCGCTGAAGGTTTGCTATATGGGCAATATCGTGGCGGCGATGTTTGACAAGAATTCATTTATCATCGAAAAAGCGGCGCTTGAGAACGCCCCTGCAATAAAGGAAATAATCGAACGGGCTGCCGCCGCGGACGATTCGCAGAAGGCCGGGCACAGCTCCCGCCTCGTTTCGCGGCTGCTGTTATTTGCCGCAATTGTCTCTCCGGTGATCGGGCTCTTTCTGATAACAAGATTTCGCGATTTGGCTTTTGCGCAGTATGCTTTGTTATTATTACTGCCGCTGCCGATAGCCTGCCTGGTTTTCGGCATTGTGAAGCTCAAAAAAGG
>JAEEKE010000048.1 GCA_016282255.1 Bacillota bacterium | reverse complement strand
TCGGGACCGTAGCTCGTGCCCCAGGTGGAGGGATCGTTCACGTCGTAGTCGGAGCTGAGCCTTTCGCCGTTCTTCACGCCGAACTCGTCGACGACCTCGAGGAACTCGGCGCATTTTTCGTAGTCGTGCGCGTTGTAGCCCGCGGGAACGGTCCTTTCGGGTTCGGCGGTGACTTTCACTTCGGAGATCGGAAGCACCGCAAACGCCAGCAGCAGCGCCAGCGCCGCCGCGGCAGTCCTTAAGATTTTCTTTTTCATTATTTCATTACCTCTTTTTCAAATTAAAGCGCAGCGGGATCGCTCCCGTTTGCGGCATGTATTTTACATTCGGTAAAGGGCGTTGTCAACGGGGCCGGGCTGAAAAACGAAAGTATAATCCTTGGCTTCTTCGGAGCCGGGCGCGGTATAATCGGCTTGCGTTTTTTTCGCCGGTAAATTATAATTGAAGCGACCCGGGATGCCGGGAAACGATACCTTTTTAAAAAGCCAATGGCACAGAAAACGGCACAGCAGAATACCTCGCCGGGAGTGCGCCCCCTGCCGATGACGGCGGCGGAGCTTTTTGAGCAGACCGGAAGGCGCACGCCCGATTTCGTGATCGTGACGGGCGACGCCTATATCGACCACCCCTCCTTCGGCACCGCCATAATAGGAAGGGTGCTGGTCCATCACGGCTATACCGTGGGCGTCATCGCGCAGCCGGACTGGAAAAATGCCGATTCGGTCAAGGTCTTCGGCCTGCCGCGCCTCGCTTTCCTCGTCAACGCCGGCAATATGGATTCGATGGTCAATCGCTACACCGTGGCGAAGCGCCCGCGCGAGACCGACGCCTATACCCCCGGCGGAAGGACGGGCAAACGCCCCGACCGCGCGGTGAACGTGTATTCGCAGCTGATCCGCAGGGCGTACGGGAACGTGCCGATCGTTATCGGCGGCATCGAAGCGAGCCTTCGCCGCTTCGCGCACTACGATTACTGGTCGAACAAGGTGCTGCCGAGCGTGCTCGTGTCCTCCGGCGCGGACCTGCTCGTCTACGGCATGGGCGAAAGGCAGACGGCCGACCTTGCCGAAGCGCTGGACGGCGGGCTGGACATACACGATATCACCTATATCGCCGGCACGGCCTACCTTGCTCGCAGCCTCGAGCGCGTCTACGAATACGACGAGATCGAAAGCTTCGAGGCGGCGGCTTCGGATAAGGAGGCCTACTGCCGCGCGTTCCTCGCCGAGTTCCGCGAGCAGGATGCGATCACCGGGCACAGGCTCGTGCAGAAGCACGGCGAGCGCTTTCTCGTGGTCAATCCGCCCGCAGCGCCGCTTGCGACCGAGGAGCTCGACGAGGTCTACGACCTGCCCTATACGCGCCGCCCCCATCCATCATATAAGGAGCATATCCCCGCGATCGACGAGGTGGAGTTCTCGCTCGTCAGCTCGCGCGGCTGCTTCGGGCAGTGCTCGTTCTGCGCGCTGACCTTCCACCAGGGCCGCGTTATACAGGCGCGCAGCCATGCTTCGCTTATCCGGGAGGCAAAGCTGCTCACCACCCTGCCCGGCTTCAAGGGCTATATCCACGACGTGGGCGGCCCGACCGCGAATTTCCGCTTCCCCGCCTGCAAAAAACAGCTTACGAAGGGCGTGTGCAAGGACCGCTCCTGCCTCGGCTACGAGCCCTGCAAAAACATGATCGTGGACCACAGCGACTACGTCGAGCTCCTGCGCAAGCTCAGAAGGATCGAGGGCGTGAAGAAGGTCTTCGTCCGCAGCGGCATACGCTACGACTACCTGATGTACGATAAGGACGACACCTTCATCCGCGAGCTCATCAAATACCACGTCAGCGGCCAGCTCAAGGTCGCGCCCGAGCATATCGACGACCGTGTGCTCGAATACATGGACAAGCCAGGCGGCGGGCTCTACGAGCGCTTCGTCAAGCGCTATCAGGACCTTAACCGCGCGCTCGGCATGGATCAGTACATAGTGCCCTACTTCATGTCCAGCCACCCGGGCAGCACGCTGCATTCGGCGATAGCGCTCGCGCAGTTCCTTAAAAGGAGCGGGCAGCGGCCGGAGCAGGTGCAGGACTTCTACCCCACCCCCGGCACGCTTTCGACCTGCATGTTTTATACAGGCCTCGACCCGCGCACGATGAAGCCGGTCTACGTGCCGCGCGCCCCGCGCGAGAAGGCGATGCAGCGCGCGCTGATCCAGTTCTTCATACCGAAGAACCGGGAGCTCGTGCGCGAGGCGCTTAAGACAGCCGACCGCGACGATCTGATCGGCTGGGGCAAAAACTGCCTCGTCCCGCCCGAGAAGGAGGACGAAAAGCACGACAGAGCGCGGCAGAGCGGCGGCAAGCCCGATGCACGCGACAGGCGTAAGGGCGGGAAATCTAAAAGATGACGGTTGATCATATTACGGCCGTGCTTCAGCGCGGCTTTTTTGTTGTTTTCACTCCGCTGTACCTTTTTCTGTATTGCGCAGCAGGCGATCCTGATGTAAAATACGGCTGAAAGGGGGTGACGGTTTGAGCCTGTATCTTTCGTCATTTTCGCTGCCCGACTCGGAAAGGGACCTTATCGAACGCCGCATGAAGTACAACGGCGGCATATTCGGTTATATCGACAATATCTATCCCTGCTGCATCTTCACCGAAAAGCGGCTCTTTTCGCTCGAATTCGCGCCGATCACGATCCTCTGCGGCGGCAACGGCTCGGGCAAGAGCACGCTTTTGAACCTGATCGCCGAAAAGCTCGGTCTCAAGCGCAGCGCGCCGTTCAACAGCTCGGAGCTGTTTCAAAGCTATGCCGAGGCCTGCTCCTTTACGCCTGCCGAGAACGACGAGGGCGATATCCTCCCCATCCCCGCGGGCAGCCGCATCATCACGAGCGATGACGTTTTCGACTATATGCTCGCCGTCCGGACCAATAACGAGGAGATCGCCGAAGGGATCGAGGAAGGGCGCGACAAATACGCGCGGCTCAAGTTCGGCGAAACGATCCGCCTGTCCGGCATGGAGGATTACGAGGTGCTGAGGCAGCAGGTGCTCGCGCGCTCGAAGTCCGTTTCAAGGCGGAAGTTCCTGCGCCGCGAGGTCGGGAGCGAGGCGAGGCTCTTTTCAAACGGCGAGACCGCGCTGGAGTTCTTCGATTCGCGCCTCAAGAGCGACCGGCTGTATCTGCTGGACGAGCCCGAGAACAGCATGAGCGCCATGATGCAGACCGAGCTTGCCCGGCTGCTCGAGGATTCCGCGAGGTTCTGCGGCTGCCAGCTCGTGATCGCCACGCATTCACCGTTTTTGCTGGCGCTCGAGGGCGCGAGGATCTACGACCTCGACTCCGTTCCCGCCGGGGTCAAGAATTGGTGGGAGCTCGACAACGTGCGTACGACGTACGAGTTTTTCAAAAAGCACGAAAGAAAGTTTGAAGGATGAACCGAGGCGGGAGAGGAAGGCGCTCCCGCTTTTCATTTCCGCCCGTTTTCATATGGCATAATCGTCTTCGATATGCTATAATATGGTCGTGAAACCGTGGTTTTGTGTTTTACCCCATCCTCTGAAAGGAGCGGCGGGCGAATGCGCCCCCGCAAGCTGCAGAACATATGGAAAAAACCGTTAACAATACTCAAAAAACCTCATTCGTGCAGGGCGCCGCGATACTCGGCATGGCAGGCCTGCTGGTCAAGATCATCGGGGCTGTGTACCGCATACCGCTCGCGAACATCGTGGGCGAAAGCGGCATGGCCTATTACGAGGTGGCCTACCCCTATTATTCGTGGCTGCTCGTCATCTCCTCGGCGGGTCTTCCCACGGCGATCTCCAAGCTCGTTTCCGAGCGCATTGCGCTGGGCGATATCTCCGGCGCGAAGCGCGTGTTCGCCTCGGCGCTGAAGCTGCTGTTCATCATCGGCGTGGTCACGACGGCGCTGCTCTTCTTCCTAAGCGGCGGCATCGCCCGCCTCTCCGGCGCGGCGCCCGCCAAGCTCTCGCTGATGGCGCTCTCCCCCGCGCTCTTCTTCGTTTCGATAATGTGCGCCTACCGCGGCTACCTGCAGGGCATGCAGTGCATGACCGGCACCGCGATCAGCCAGGTCGTGGAGCAGCTCGTCAAGCTCCTGGTGGGCTTCACGCTCGCGTATATCTTCGTTAAGCTCAGGCCCGACCGCCCCGAGCTGGCGGCCATGGGCGCGCTGATCGGCGTTTCGGTCTCCGAGCTGCTGGCGCTGATCGTCATCCATTTCTACTACACCGCCCGCATCCGGCGCCGCACGCTGCCCGTCTGCCAGCGCGACGCCGAGGATAAGCCCGCTTCGCCGCTCTCCGGCATCATGAGCAAGCTTCTGCTGATCGCGATACCGATCACGATCGGCGCTTCGATCATGCCGGTGACGGGCATTGCGGACTCCGTCTTCATCATCAATATCCTGACCGGCCGCGGCGTGGCCTCCGGGCTCGACGCCGAGACCGCCAATACCGCCGCTCGCACGGCCTACACGGTGCTGAGGAGCTACGTCACGCCCCTTATCAATATGCCGGCGGTGCTGACCCTCGCGCTTTCGATGAGCCTCGTGCCCGCGATCTCCCGCGCGGCGACCCGCCGCGAGCGCCGCGTCGTCAATTCGGCGAGCCGCACCGGCATCAAGCTTGCGATGTTCATCGGCGCGCCCTGCACCGCGGGGCTCTTCGTGCTCGGCGGCCCGATCATGGCGCTGCTCTACGGCGCCGTCCGCAATAATCCCGAGCGCTTCGTGCAGGCGCAGCAGGTCATGTTCTTCGCGGCGATCGGCGTGCTCTTCCTCTCCCTGGTGCAGACGCTGACCGGCATCATCCAGGGCATGGGCAAGCCGCGCGTGCCCGTCTACTTCCTCGCCGTCGGCGGCGCGGTCAAGGTCGTTTCGATGATACTGCTTATGAGGTTTACGAGCCTCGGCATCCTCGGCGCGGCGATCTCCACCGTGCTCTGCTACGCGATCGCCGGCATCGGCGACACGATCTACGTCATCCGCAAGACCGGCATGTTCCTGAGCTATTCCGACACCTTTATTAAGCCGATGCTCGCGAGCCTCGCGATGGGCTTTGCGGTGTTCGGCGTCTACCGCTTCTTCGGCACCCACGGCCATCCCACGGTCGGCACGCTGATCGCGATCGCCGTCGGCGTTGCGGTCTACCTCGGCCTGATGATGCTGCTGAGGCCCTTCAGCCCGAGCGACCTCGAGTTCCTGCCCAAGCGCCAGGTCTTTAAAAAACTGTTCCGCATCCGATGAAACGCCCCAATAACGGAGGAAAAATGCCCAATTACCGAGAGATCGTCGAACAGCGCGAGAGGGAAACGCTCTCTCCCTACGCCAGGCTCAGCGTGGATACGCTCGGCCGCGAGAAGCCGATCGAGCCCTGCCCGGTCAGGACCGAGTTCGTGCGCGACCGCGACCGCATCATCCACTGCAAGAGCTTTCGCAGGCTCAAGCATAAGACGCAGGTCTTCCTCTCCCCCGTCGGCGACCATTACCGCACGCGCCTGACGCACACGCTCGAGGTCAGCCAGATCGCGCGTACGATCGCCCGCGGGCTGAGGCTCAACGAGGACCTTACCGAGGCCATCGCGATGGGACACGACCTGGGGCATACGCCGTTCGGGCATTCGGGTGAGCACGTGCTCGACCAGCTCGTGCCGGGCGGCTTCGAGCACAACGTGCAGAGCCTGCGCATCGTTGAAAAGCTTGAGAACGGCGTGGGGCTGAACCTGACCTACGAGGTGCGCGACGGCATACTCAACCACAAGAAGGACGGGCACCCCATAACGCTCGAGGGCGTCTGCGTCAGCCTTGCGGACCGCATCGCCTACGTCAATCACGATATCGACGACGCGATCCGCGCGGGGGTCCTGACCAACGATATGCTGCCCGAAAGCTGCATTCAGAACATCGGCGCGACCCACGGCGCGAGGATCAATTCCCTTATCCTGGACGTGCTCGAGGTCAGCCACGACAAGCCCTACGTGCGCATGAGCGACGGGATGAGCGCGGAGTTCGATAAGCTGAGGAGCTTTCTTTTCAACAATCTCTACCACAACTCCGCCGCCAAGGCCGAGGAGGGCAAGGCCGAGGGCGTGGTGGAAACGCTCTATAAATACTATCTGAGCCATATTGAGCTCCTGCCCGAGGAGTTCAGAAAATACATCGACGAGGACGGCCCCGAGCGCATCGCGGCGGACTACATCGCCTGCATGACCGACCGCTACGCCGTGCGCGAATACGAGAGGCTGTTCGTGCCGAAGGACTGGAACTGACACGCTATGAGGATCCTTATTCTAAACGGACCGAATCTGAACCTGCTGGGGCGCAGAAGGCCGGATATCTACGGCACGGAGACGCTCGACGGCATCATGGACGAGCTTACGGAGTACCTCGGCGCGCTCGGCTGCGAAGCGGAATGCTTTCAGTCGAACCACGAGGGCGCGATCGTCGACCGCATCCAGCAGGCGCTCGGCGGGGCGGACGGCATCATCATCAACCCCGGCGCGTACACGCATTATTCCTACGCGATCCGCGACGCGATAGAGGCGGTCGGCCTTCCGGCGGTGGAAGTGCATCTTTCGGATATCCACGCGCGCGAGCCGTTCCGCGCGGTCAGCGTCATAGAGCCGGTCTGCATAGCGCAGGTCTCGGCGCTCGGCAAGCGCAGCTATTTCGTGGGCGCCGACATACTTTTAAAACGACTGAAAGGAAGCGGAGAATGAAGCATTTTGCCGTGATCGGCGACCCCATAGCGCACAGCCGCTCGCCGGAGCTGTATGCGCCGATGTTTGAAAAGGCAGGTATCGACGCCGATTTTCTGCGCCTTCGCGTCAGTGCGGAGGAGCTTTTTGATATAAAGGAAACCGCAGAGCAGCTGGAGCTCTCGGGCTTTGCGGTCACCATGCCGCATAAGAGGGCGATCATACCGTATCTTGACGCGCTCGACCCGGAGGCCGAGGCCGCGGGCGCGGTGAACGTCGTGACGGTCGAGGACGGCCGGCTGATCGGACACAACACCGACGGCAGGGGAGCCGTGAACGCGCTTTCCGAGACGGGGATAACGCTCCTTTCGGGCAAAAGAGCCGTTATCCTCGGCAGGGGCGGGGCCGCGGCAGCGGCCGAAGCGGCGCTTCGGAGCGAGGGCTGCGGCTGTTTAAGCGTGGCGCGGCAGCGCGTCCCCGAACGGAACGGGGCGGTCCGGGGCACCTTCCTGGATCTTTCCGTTATGGAAAACGCCATCTCGATGGCGGAGCGCATCACGGGCTGCCTGACCTTTGCCGATATCCTTATCAACGCCACCCCGCTCGGCATGGAGGGCGGCGGGGATTTTTCGGACCTCTCCTTCATCAAGAGGCTCCGGAAGGACTGCACCGTGTTCGACTTCGTCTACCGGCCGGACGGGAGCGATACTTCGCTTATCAGCGCCGCGAAGGAAGCGGGGCTTTGTGCGATCGGCGGCGAACGGCTCCTGTACCATCAGGGTCTGCTCGCGTTCGCGCTGTGGATGGGGGTTGAGGGGCGATAGTCCGTATGATATCCCCGCGCCGTCTTTCATCATCCAACCGACGGTTGAGCAACGATGAAAACGGCGTTATTGTTTTTGGCGCTCACATGGGCTATCATTACGGCTGTAAGGCGCCAAGGACAAAAACAAAAAGGAGAAAACAAAAATGGAACTCGGAAATAAAATAAGACAGCTCAGATACAAAGCTTCCCTCACCCAGGAGCAGCTCGCGGAAAAGCTCGGCATAAGCGCGCAGGCCGTCTCCAAATGGGAAAACTCGGTCGCAATGCCCGATATCACCGCGCTGCCCCTGCTGGCGGAGATCTTCGGCGTTACCATCGACGATATGTTCGATCTGACCAACGAACAGCGCCTCAACCGCATAGAGAACCGCATGGACGCGGAGGAGGAGCTCCCGGCGGATATCTTCAGAGAGTTTGAGGATTATCTCAAAGCCGAGCTGAACGACGAACAGAACAAAAAACGCGCGACCAATCTGATCGCGTATCTCTACTGGCACCGCATGAACAGCTACGCGCTCAAGGCGAGCCGCTATGCGAAGGAAGCGGTCCGGCTTGCTCCCGACGTTAAGGAGAGCCAGTGGATCCTTCTGAAGACCGACGGCCACGCCGCCTGGGACTGGAATATGCGGAACCACGTCAAGGCGATCGATTTCTACCGCGAGCTCGCCGATGCGGATCCGAACGCCGCGCTGCCGCTGATGTACCTTCTTGACAATCTGCTGGCCGACCACCGCGCCGACGAGGCGGAGGCTGCGCTCGCCCGGCTTCGCGGCATCAAGGGAGAGGACGACGTCATGTGCGGGATCTACCGCGCGCATATCGCCCTGGCCCGCTATGACGAGCCGACCGCCGACGGCATCATCGAGGAGCTTGTGAGCAGGGACGACGGTTTCGCCTGCCTCTTCGAGGCCGCGCAATACTACGCCATGAAATGCGATTACGACAGGGCCATCGAGCTCTACGAGCGCTCCTTCGCGAATGAGCCGCGCAGGCCGAGGTTTCAGGACGAGCTTATGGCCATCGCTCAGATCCATGAGATCCGCGGCGAATACGGCAAGGCCGCCGAGACCTACGGCAGGATCGTCGACCTGCTCGAGAACGAGTGGGGCCTTAGTGAGGAGACCGACTCCGGCGTTACCGCCGCCAAAAAGGAAAGAGCCCGCCTGCTCGCAAAAGCATAACGGACGCATTAAATGATAATCAGCTCTGCCCCGGGGGAACATCCCCGGGGTTTTCATACGCTTTCGGCGTTCCGCTGCGCCTGCCGCCTTAACGCAGCAGAGCAGGGGCGGCGATCCCCTGCTCTGTTTTTGTTTTGCGCCGGTGCTTTTCGTTTACTCCGCGGTTTTATTGAGATATTTCCTGATCGTCTCCACCATCTTTTTGTTGGTGAAGCCGGCCTCTATCTCGTCCATATCCACGGTGCGGCCGCCGAGGATGCCCTGGATCAGCACCTCGGCATACATGACCTCGCGGGTCTTGGGTTCGGCGAGGTACGCGAGGATGTCGATATTCATCTTTTCGTTGATGCCCTCGATCATGCCGGTGTAGAAGGTGCAGTTCTCGCCGAAATACCGGCCGATATCCTCGAGCAGCCCGAAGCCGGTCTTCACGTCCTCAAGGTGCATGAGTCTGCGCTCGTTCGCGACGATCGCGCCGCCGCTGAGCAGCTTGTCGACGCTGGTGGAGAGGATGTCGGAGAGGTCGAGCAGCAGCCCGGTATCGGGCAGGCTCTCCCCCGTCTCCCACTTCGAGACCGCCTGGAAGGAGATGTTCAGCTTGTCGGCAAGCTCCTTCTGAGTCAAGCCCGCCTTCCTGCGGAGATGCTGGATGTAGTTTCCGATCTTGAGATTGTCCATTGTTTTAGCTTCCTTTCATTCATTCGTTCCCGGGTACGCTTTGGATTATAACCGAAGCAGCCGCTCCTGTAAATAATCGAATAATTGAGATTATTCTAATTTGAGTTGAGTCTCGGCATAAAGGGCAGGCGTACCCCAAACGGGGCACGCCGAAGCTGTGTTTTAGGCTGTGATCATGCTATGCCTGGAAAGTTTTCGGCCAGATACGCATCCAGGTCGGTGAGCTTATAGCTTCTTAGCCTTCCCGCGGCGAAATCATAATCGAAGGTCGCCGCGCAGTTGAAGCTTTCGCCCGTCTGCGGGTCGGTCGCCAGTGCAAGATCGCCGACAAGGAGCTTCCCGTCCTGCATGAACGGCGTCGGCGGGATCACGGCAAGATCCGGGGCTTCGGGCACGCCGGAGAGCAGCGCGTCGCTGAAGGCGCTGTACTGCTCCCAGGTGCGGAACTCGATCGTTTTAAGGAAATCCGCGTGCTTCGAAAGCTTCCAGCCGTCCATCGCGATGCCGTTGATGCACTTGAGGATGTAGAGGAAGCCCTCGTCCTCGCGCCAGCCGCCGCCGAGCTTATACTCATACAGGTCGATCAGCAGATCCTCCGGCGAGACCGGGTCATACGGAGCGTTGTAGCAATTCGCAAGCGCCGCAAGCGCGATCGCCGCTTTCCAGTAATCCTCGTGCGTATAGCCGACCTCGCAGAACAGCTCCTCGAGCACGGCGCCGGAATCCCAGCGGAAGAAGAGCTCCTTTATGAACTCCTCGCCCATGATGTATTCTATGCCGGTCATGAACGAGACGCCGCCAAAATAAGCGCTCACCGCGTCGCTGAAATACTTAACGGTGAAGAGCTCCGCGCAGCCCTCCTTGACGATATCGGAATTGCCGCAGAGCACGGCCCCCTCCTGCTCCTCGGGCGAGAGCTGGTTCAGCTCATACTGATGAACGTGCCTGCCGTCCAGAAGGTAGACGTAATCGGCGCGGCCGTTTATCCCGAAATCGACGAAATGCATCAGCTCGTGGAAGAGGACGCCCGGCATACGCCAGGGCCGGTCCTCCATCATTTCCTGACTGAGGGAGACGCTTACCGCGCCGTCGAAATACATGCCGTTCGCGTAATCGTCGAGCGGTTCCACCTCGATCGTGAGGCGTGAGAGCAGCGGGAAGAAGTAGTCTTCATCGAGATACTCCTTCGCGTCCGCGATGACGGGAAAGATCTTATAGACCAGATCCCGGTATTCATCGATCTGCCGGTTCGCCTCGAGCGCCTGTGAGAAACGGAGGAAGAGCGAGTATTCGCCGCGCAGGTCGCTTTCGTCGAGCCCGTGGAGCGCGGCGATCGCCCTTGCGTCCGGCTCGGGCGTGGACGGCGCCGCTGTGACGGGAACGGGCGATGGCCTGCCGGTCGGCGCGGGCGTCTCCTTCGGCGCCTTGGTGGGCTTTTCGGAGCTGCCGGGGGTGCTGCCCGCCTCCGCCGTGGCCGGGGGTTCGGTGCTGCCGGGCTTGCCCGAACAGGCCGCGAGCCCGCAAAGAAGGCAGAGGATGAGCAGGAAGGATAGGATCTTCTTCATGCCGCTTTACTTTACCACCACATTGACGATGTTGCGGATCGCGATGAACTTGACGACGGTCTTGCCCTCGATCCAGGGCTTGATCTCTTCATTATCGAGCACGAGCGCGCGCAGCTCCTCCTGCTCCATGCCTACGGGGATCATCATCTTGGCGCGGATCCTGCCGTTGACCTGAACGGCGATCTCGATCTCGTCCTTCCGGAGCGCTGCTTCGTCGAACTTCGGCCAGGTCTCCTGATAGATCGGGGTCGTGAAGCCGATCAGCTCGTTCATCTCCTCGGTGATATGCGGGCAGACGGGATTCATCAGCACCAGCAGGGTGTGCAGCTCGTCCCTCGTGACGTCGCCCTTCTTGTAAAAATCGTTGACGAGGCTCATCATCGCCGCGATCGCGGTGTTGAACTTCATGCGCTCGAAGTCCTCGCCGACCTTCTTTATGCAGGCGTGGACCGGAGCGGCCAGCTCCTTCCTTATGCCCTCGTCCCCGCAGATCATATCCTGCAGGCGCCATACGCGCTCCAGGAAGCGGCGGCAGCCCTTGACGCCGTCGGTCGACCACGGTATGGTCTGATCGAACGCGCCGATGAACATCTCGTAGGCGCGCACGGTGTCGGCGCCGTATTCGCGGACGAGGTCGTCGGGATTGATGACGTTGCCGAAGGATTTGCTCATCTTGCGGCCGTCCTCCGCGAGGATCATGCCGTGGCTGGTGCGCTTGAGATAGGGCTCGGGGCAGCCGACGACGCCGATATCGTAGAGGAACTTATGCCAGAAGCGGGAGTAGAGCAGGTGCAGCGTGGTATGCTCCATGCCGCCGTTGTACCAGTCGACGGGCAGCCAGTAATCCAGCTTCTTCCTGTCGGCCAGGCATTTGTCGTTATGCGGATCGCAGTAGCGCATATAGTACCAGCTCGAACCGGCCCAGTTGGGCATGGTGTCGATCTCGCGCTCGGCGGGGCCGCCGCACTTGGGGCAGGTGGTGTGGATCCAGTCGGTCGCACGGGCCAGCGCGGAGGAGCCGTCCTCCGCGGGGCGGAAATCCTCGACCTCGGGCAGGCGCAGGGGCAGCTGATCCTCGGGGATCGGCACCCAGCCGCAGTGCTCGCACCAGACCAGCGGCACGGGCTCGCCCCAGTACCTCTGGCGGCTGAACAGCCAGTCGCGCAGCTTGAAATTGGTCTTCTTCTGACCGATGCCCTCCTTCTCGAGCCATTCGATCATCGCCTTCTTCGCATCCTCGACCTGCATGCCGTTGAGGAAGCCCGAATTGACCAGCACGCCGGTCTCGCAGTCGGTGAACGCTTCCTTTTCGATATCGCCGCCCGCGACGACTTCGATGATGGGCAGGCCCATGGTCTTGGCGAACTCATAGTCCCTGGTATCGTGCGCGGGAACGGCCATGATGGCGCCGGTGCCGTAGCCCATCAGGACGTAGTCGGAGATCCAGACCGGGATCGGCCTGCCCGTGGCGGGGTTGATCGCGGTCACGCCCTCGAGCGGTACGCCGGTCTTGTCCTTGGCGAGCTCGCTGCGCTCGAAATCGCTCTTCCTTGCGGCCTTGGCGCGGTATTCGCGCACGGCGTCGATATTGGTGATCTTATCTGCGAGCGTCTCGACGAGCGGATGCTCGGGCGCGATGACCATATAGGTGGCGCCGAAGAGCGTATCCGGGCGGGTGGTATAGACGCGCAGGCCCTCGGGCCAGCCCTCTATCTTGAAGGTGACCTCGGCGCCGGTGCTGCGGCCGATCCAGTTCTTCTGGGAGGTCTTGACGCGGTCGATGAAATCGACGGTGTCGAGATCGTCGATCAGGCGGTCGGCATACTTGGTGATGCGGAGCATCCACTGGCTGCGGACCATGCGCACGACCGGCGCGCCGCAGCGCTCGCAGCAGCCGTCCACGACCTCTTCATTGGAGAGGCCGACCTTGCAGCCGGTGCAGAAATTGATGGGCAGCTCGGCCTTATACGCGAGGCCGTGCTCGAAGAGCTTCAAAAAGATCCACTGCGTCCAGCGGTAGTAGTCGGGGTCGGAGGTGTAGAGCTCCCTTGAATAATCGAAGGAGAAGCCGAGCATCTTGAGCTGGTTGTGGAAAACCTTCATATTGCGCTCGGTCACCTTGGCCGGATGTTCGCCGGTCTTGATCGCATAGTTCTCGGTGGGAAGGCCGAAGCTGTCGTACCCGATCGGGAACAGCACGTTATAGCCCTCCATCCTGCGCTTGCGGCTGATGATGTCGAGTGCGGTATTCGAGCGCGGATGACCCACGTGCAGGCCCGCGCCGCTCGGGAACGGGAACTCGATCAGCGCATAGTACTTGGGCATGGAAAAATCGTCCTTCGCCTCGAAGCAATGCGTATCGTCCCAGATCTTCTGCCATTTCGATTCGATCGGCAGATGTTCGTAGCGTTCGCTCATTTTTATAAGCTCCTTTCGGTAATTTGAGAAATAAAAAAGCCCTCGGAAACCTTTCGTTTCCGAAGACGCAGGAAAAACAAATCGTACCCGCGCGGTACCACTCCGGTTGCCGTCCGCCGTAAACAGCAGGCGGCCTCTCGAGACCTTTAACGCAGTCATGCGGCCGCGGCTACTGAGCAGATGCCGTTCGCGGCGGCGGCTCCGCGGCGAGTGCCCTTCGCTTCCCGTACCGCCTCGCACCGTCTGCGGCTCGCTTTTCGGGTCCAACGGAAGGATTTTCCGCTTCAAAGCCTTTACAAAGCAAGATGATACCACCCGTTTTCCGTTTTGTCAAGAAGTATTTGAGGCAGTCCCCTCGCATATCCTTCCCCATGGACGCTTTTTCGCTTTTCTTCGCTCTGCTGATGCTCCCTGCGGGGCTGTTTGCCGCGCTCCGCCTCGGCTTCTTTCCGCAGAGGGCGCTCCCTCGCGCGCTCAAAACCGTGTTCTCCCGCCCGGAAAAGGCAAAAAAGGGCGGCGTTACGCCGTTCTCCGCGATGGCGACGGCGCTCGGGGGCTGCGTCGGCACGGCGAACATCGCGGGCACGGCCGGGGCGATCGCGCTGGGCGGGCCGGGGGCGGTGTTCTGGATGTGGTGCGCGGGGCTGACCGGGATGGGCGTCAAGTTCGCGGAGATCGTGCTCGCCCTGCGCTTTCGCGGCAGGGACGCGCGCTTCGGCGGACCGACGAGCTATATCCCCGCCGCCTTCCGGACCGCACCGCGCCTCGGAAAGCTGCTTTCAAGGCTCTTCGCGGTTCTCGTCCTCGCCGCCGCTTCCGTATCGACGCCGCTCGTGCAGGCGAACACGGCCGCGGAGAGCATCGCGGGGCTCTTCCCCAGGGCGGATCCGCTTTCAACGCGGCTTATCGCGGGGATCGCCGTCGCCCTGCTCGCCGGTTTGGCCGTTCTCTCCGGGGCGGCCGGGATAGGGCGGATCTCGGCGCTCGCGGTGCCGTTCATGGCGCTCGCCTACGCGCTAGTCTGCGTGTTGGCGCTTTTCCGCTTCCGCGCCGCCCTCCCCCACGCCCTCGCTTCGATATTTTCCGGCGCGTTCCGCCCCAAATGCGCTTTGGCGGGGGTCGGCTCGTATTCCTTCGCGGCGGCGCTGCGGGTGGGCGCGGCAAGGGGCGTGTATTCGAACGAGGCGGGCGTGGGCTCCGCGGCGATGGCGCACGCGGCCGCCGACACCGACGACCCGGTGCGGCAGGGGCTCTTCGGCGTTTTCGAGGTGTTCGCGGATACGCTCGTAATGTGCAGCCTGACCGCGCTGACCGTGCTCGCGAGCGGCGTGCCCCTCTCGGGCGGCGGGGCGGAGATCGCGCGGGCCGCCTTTGCCGCCGTGCTCGGGGAGGGAGCTGCGGGAATCTTCCTTGCGCTTTCGCTGCTGCTGTTCGGCTACACCTCGATCATCGGCTGGGCGGCCTACTCTCTTTCGGCCGCGCGGTTCCTCTTCGGAAAGGAGCACCGGAGGACCGCCGCCGCGGCGATCGCCGTCTTTTCCGCCGTAGGGGCCGTGACGCGGCCCGCCCTCGTCTGGCGCTTCGGCGAAACGCTGAACTACCTTATGGCCCTGCCGAACATGGCGGCGGTGCTGCTGCTCCTGCCCGCGGTGAAAAGCGAGGTGCGCTGCTGTACGCTTTTAAATGCAAAGGAAAAGCACGGCGGGAAAACGCCGTGCCGCAAGTGTTTTTTCGGTTATCAGAGCCGGCCGTAGGTCTCGGTCATTTCGCGGATCTCGGCGGCGAGCGCTTCACTTGCCTCGCCGGAGAGCATGCGCCACTGCCAGTTGCTGCCGCTGGTGCCGGGGGAATTGATGCGGCTCCCCTCGCCGAGCTCGAGCCAATCCTGCATCTGAGCGATGAAGGTGTTCGAATTCGATTCCATGCCGCCGCGCAGCATCATGCGGCAGATGCCCTCCTCCTCGCTGTAGGAGAGGTATTTCTTGGCGAACTCGACGTCGGCCTCGTCGATCTCGTGCTGCCAGACGAGCACGGGGCTGTTGTCGTGCGTGCCGATATAGCAGACGGAGTTCTCCTCATGCCTGAACGGGACGTAATTGCTCGCGGCCTTCGGCGCGAAGCCAAACTCCATGACCTTCATGCCGGGGCAGCCGGAATCCTTGAGCATCGCCTCGACCTCGGGCGTGATATAGCCGAGGTCCTCCGCGATCATCGCGAGACCGGGCACCGCCTGCCTGACCGCGCGGATAAAATCGGAGGCGGGGCCGGGCAGCCATTTGCCGTTCCTCGCGGTGCTCTCGCCCGCGGGCACCGCCCAGAAGCTCTCGAAGCCGCGGAAATGGTCCACGCGGATGATGTCGTAGAACTCCTTTGCGGCCTTGAAGCGGCGGATCCACCATTCGTAGCCGCTTTTCTTCATCTTCTTCCAGTCGTAGAGCGGGTTGCCCCAGAGCTGGCCGTCCTCGGTGAAGGCGTCGGGCGGGACTCCGGCCACGAGTTTGGGCCTGCGGTCCCGGGAGAGCATGAATTCGCCGGGATTCGCCCAGGCGTCGGCCGAATCGAGCGCACAGTAGATCGGGATATCGCCGCAGATCGCAATGCCGAGGGAGTTGGCATAGGCCTTCAGCTTCTGCCACTGCTTTATGAAGAGGTACTGCACGTATTCATGGAAGATTATCTCGCTGCCGAGCTTATCGCGGTACTGCCTTACCGAGGCCGCGCGATGGCGCATGATGCCCTCGTCCTCCCATTCGAGCCAGGGCTTGCCGCCGAACTCGGCCTTGAGCGCCGTGAACAGCGCGTAATCCGGCAGCCAGCTTTCGTTTGCCTCGATAAAGCGCCCGAACTCGAGGCGCTTAAAGGTATCGTCCCGCTCGAAGGCCTTGCGGAGCAGCGTCATCCTGCTCCCGAACAGCCTGCCGTAGTCGACGCGGCGGGGGTCGGAACCGAAATCGGCGGCCTCGATCTCGTCCTTAGTGATAAGGCCGTCTTCAGCCAGCATGTCGAGATCTATAAAATACGGGTTCCCGGCGAAGACCGAGAAGCTGGCGTAGGGCGAATCGCCGAAGCCAGTGGGATTCAGCGGCAGCACCTGCCAGATGCGCTGGCCGGCGGCGGCGAGAAAATCGCAGAACTCATACGCGGCCCTGCCCATCGTGCCGATGCCGTGGGGGCTGGGCAGGGAGAAGACGGGCAGCAGTAT
>JAEEKE010000008.1 GCA_016282255.1 Bacillota bacterium | reverse complement strand
CGACGGCGTGATGCGTTCTCTCATCACCCTGCGCGCAGAGTAAGGAGGACTTCTCATGCTGAATCACATTGTTGTGATGGGCCGTCTGACCCGTGACCCCGAGCTGCGCTATACGCAGAGCCAGCTTCCGGTGGTCAGCTTCACCGTGGCTGTCGACCGCGATTTCGGCGGACGCGACGGCGGCGAGAAGCAGACGGATTTCATCGATTGCGTCGCCTGGCGTCATACGGCGGAGTTTGTCTCCAAGTATTTTGCCAAGGGCAGCATGGCCGTCGTGAGCGGCCGTCTGCAGATCCGTGACTGGACCGACCGCGAGGGCGGCAAGCGCCGCTCCGCCGAGATCGTTGCGGACAACGTCTATTTCGGTGAGTCCAAGCGCCGTGATGAGGGCGGAGCCCCCTCCGGCGGTTATTCCCGGCCCGAACCCCGGGACAGCTACAGCGCGCCCGCCGCGCCCAGTGGGTATGACAACGTGCCCAAGGGACCCAGCGCCTTCGCGGAGCTGGATGACGGCGACGGCGAGCTCCCGTTCTAACCTATTAAAAGGAGGAAACAGTCTTGGCTTTTGACAGAGATAAGAGCAAGAACCGCAAACGCAGAAAAGTTTGCCAGTTCTGTGTGGACAAGTGCACCTTTATCGACTATAAGGACACTGCCCGTCTCCGCCGCTACCTGTCCGAGCGCAGCAAGATTCTGCCGCGCCGCACGACCGGTACCTGCGCGATGCATCAGCGCCAGCTCACCGAGGCCATCAAGAGAGCGCGTCAGATCGCCCTTCTGCCTTACGTGACCGACTGATTCGTACAACCGACAAAACGCCCGCTGCAACTCGCAGCGGGCGTTTTTTTACGCTCTGAAAAAGGCGTCGTTTTATCGCAGAAACCGCTCCGGCGGAATAGCAGAAATTGTAATTCCCAAATTGTGCTAATTGACAGTTTTGCACCAGAGTGTCAATTTCGTTTTGACAGCATTTTTTCGCCGTGATACTATGAATTCAGTGCAAATCCCGCATGAATTTTTTCAATAGGAGGAGACCCCCCATGACCAGAACCAGAACCATGAGAGCGATGGCCGCAGTCCTGGCCTTCCTGCTCTTCGCCACGCTGCTGTTTGCCGGCATGCCGGTGCGCGCCGCGGGCGAGCTCGTCCTCAAAGAGGGCGCCGCGATCACCTATAATAAGGACGCCGCCGTCATGAAAGCGGACGCCGTCAAAGCCCTTGTCGACTTCGAAGCCAGCGGCATTCCGGCGGACTATGATCTCGCCGACTTCGACGTGGAGTATGCCTTCCTCGGCACCAACGCGGTTGCCCAGGTTCTCGGCATCGATGTTCAGGACCGTTTCTCGAGAGTCCAATCCGTGCTGGATGCGCTGGATCCCTTCAACCTGAATCCGATTGATCTCAATGCGATTGCTGAAAAGTGGACGAATCTGTGGGTAAATGCGGAGACCGGCTACTGGGATGCGCCGACGATCACAGTCCCGATCGGGCAGAATATCATTGATGGTGTTGTTTCCGATATTACCACCGGCATTCAGGACAAGCTGCAGGATACCCTCGGCATCGGCTTCAACCACATCCAGGCCGGTAATGATCAGGTCGTCCGCGTCCGCTATCAGGGCGGCGACTGGGTCACCGGCGCGCTCACGGTCAACAAGGCCAATGTGAAGGTCAATGTGAAGACCGCCTCCCTGTACTTCGACCAGGTCGTAGGCGAGAACTTCGTCACCACCGATCCGGAAGACGATTTCATGATCTTCACCTTCTACTCCGGCATCACCACCGATCTGGCTCCCACGATCTATTTCCAGCCGCCTGAGAACGAGCTGCTCAGCAAGGCGATGGAAAAGGTCATTGATCCCCTCTATGCCAGAATGTACGGCAACGGTCAGACCCTGACCGAGCGCCTGAGACAGGGCGCCACCGTCGGCGAAGTCATGGTGATTGTCAATCAGCTCACCGATCTGCTCCAGCAGGCTTCGGAGACCCCGCTCTTCAAGTCCATCCTTGAAAATGCGGGCGTGGACGTGGATATGCTCAACGGCCTCGTCGACGGCATGCAGCAGATCTCCGGCATCGCTGACAACTGGCGCTTTGCCGTCGGCCAGCCCGATCGCGCCGGCGCCTATGTCGTCTCCGCCGTGGCGATCAACCGCAACTACAATCCCGGCATCGGCGTGGGCGCTCTGCTCGTGAAGATGCGCCTCTTCGGCGTCTCCCTCCAGTGGAACGATGTGAACGCCAAGGAGAGCACCGTCGGCGATCAGGTCGACTTCGGTGCCAGCGCGGTCTATGACGGCAAGGTGCAGAGCCAGACCGTCAAGACCCTCTTCGTCGGGCTGAACGGCAGCGGTCTCTATCTCAGCGGCGACGCGCCCACCGCGGCAGGCCGCTACCTCGAGACGGCCTTCCCGCTCGGCGGCAACTTCCTAGCCATCCCGATCGTCCGTGTCGTCACGATCAACGAGGCCTGATTCTGACGTGATCCCGAATCGCTCCCCCGCGGGGGAGCGATTTTTCGTTCTGCGCGGAACCCCTTGACATTCCATATGTTTAATGATAATATCCCTCTTACAGGCAATGACGGAGACGACCGATGCCCATCGCCCGACCCAGAGAGGATCTTCCCGGCTGCAAGAGATCCGACGGCGCGCACCGTGTCCACCGCTCCCGAGCCGAGGTCCGGTCAAAAGGACTTCCGCGCCGCGCCCGTTACCGCGCGTCAAGAGTGAAACACAGGGTGGAACCGTGTGAAATTGTATTTTTTGCACCCCTGTACCGGAGACGGTACAGGGGTGT
>JAEEKE010000047.1 GCA_016282255.1 Bacillota bacterium | reverse complement strand
TAGGGGTAGAGCGCGATCTCGAAATCGAGGTTGTTGTCGATCATGACCTGGAACGCCTTGCCCTCGATGCACTTGCCCTTGTATTGGTCGATGGGCTTGCCCCAGATGCGGCCCTCGGGACGGTAGCGGTAGGCGTAGATGCGCCCGCGGGTCATCAGCTCGTCCATGAATTCGGGGGCGAGCTTTTCATGCAGCTCCTCGGGCACGTAGCGCAGCGCGTTCCTCAGCGCAAGCTCCGCCTGCGCCTTGGTGAGGCGGAAGCCGCGGTCGGGCGCGCGGCGGTAGCGGTCGTCCATCTTCGGGTATTCCGGCAGGACGTTGTCGAGCTTGATCGTCATAGCTCCCGCAACGGTCTTGTTGTTCATTGATTGCACCTCCGTTTTTATTAGAAGCATTTTAATATTTCAACACAAAGGGGGCGCCGCTATAAGCGAAGCCCTCCAGTGTTACTGTCAGTTCAGCGTGCCGGTGACCTTCTCGGCCGCGGCGTTGAGTTCGCCGCTCTTGACCATGGCGTCGAACTTATTCATCTGTTCGTACATCACGATATCGTCGTGGATCGGCGCGACGCTCCTGCGGATCCGCTTATACACCGCCTTGGTCGCGGGCGCCAGCTTGTCATCGCCGCGCAGGTACAGGCCCTGGCTCGCCGCGAACAGCTCTATGCCGATGACCTTCTGCGCGTTGTCGAGGATCATCCTCGCCTTCCTCGCCGCGATCGTGCCCATGCTGACGTGGTCCTCCTGGTTGGCGGAGGAGGGGATGGAGTCGACGCTCGCGGGATGCGCCCAGACCTTGTTTTCGGAGACCATGCTGGCGGCCGAATACTGGGTGATCATAAAGCCGGAGTTGACGCCGCCGTTCTCCGCGAGGAACGCGGGCAGGCCGAAGCTCAGCGCGGGGTTGACGAGCCGCTCGATGCGGCGCTCGGAGACGTTCGCGAGCTCCGCGAGCGCGATGCCGAGGAAGTCGAACGCAAGCGCCATCGGCTGGCCGTGGAAGTTGCCGCCGGAGATCGCTTCGTCCTCGTCGGGGAAGATGATCGGGTTATCGGTCACGGCGTTGATCTCGCGCGTCACGGCGTCGTAAACGTATTTGATCGCGTCGCGGCTCGCGCCGTGGATCTGCGGCGTGCACCTCAGCGCGTAGGCGTCCTGCACCTTGCCGGGGATGGTGGGGTGGGAGAGCCCGCTGCCCTCAAGGAGCCTGAGCAGGTTCGCCGCCGAATCCATCTGGCCCTTGTGCCCGCGCACCGCGTGCACCTTGGGGTCGTAGGCCTTCGTGATGCCGAGCAGCGCCTCGGAGGTCATCGCGCAGGCGATGTCCGCGGTCTTTTCGAGCTGCACCGCGTCATACACGGCCAGGCAGCCGATCGCGGTCATTATCTGGGTGCCGTTGATCAGCGCAAGGCCCTCCTTTGCGGCAAGCTCCGTGGTGGGGATGCCGGCCTTTTCCATGGCTTCACTGCCGCTCAGGATCTCGCCCTGATACTCCGCTTTGCCCTCGCCGAGCATGACGAGCACGATATGGGAGAGGGGGGCAAGGTCGCCGCTGGCGCCGAGCGAGCCCTTTTCGGGCACGATCGGATGAACGCCGGAATTGAGCATGGAGAGCAGCGTTTCGATCGTCGCAAGGCGGATGCCGGAGTTGCCGCGGCAGAGCGCGTTGCAGCGCAGCAGCATCGCGGCGCGGACGACTTCGGTGGGCAGGGGAGCGCCCATGCCGCAGGAGTGGGAGATGATCAGATTGCGCTGAAGCTGCGCGGTCTCCTCAAGGGGTATGTATTTATCCGAAAACTTGCCGAAACCGGTGGTCAGGCCGTAGACGACGGCCTGCTCGTCGAGCTTCTTTTCAACGTAGGCGCGCGCCTTGTTGATGGCCTTCTTCGCATCGGCGGAGATGCGGACCTTCTCATAACCGCGGGCGACCGAAGCGACCTGCTCAACGGTCAGACTCATTCCGTTAATGGTTACCATTATTCTTAACTCTCCTTTGTTGATTCTCGGCGGCGGCATGCCGCAGTCATCCAAACTTAATTATATGCCCGGCGGGAAATATAGTCAAGTCATACAAAGGATTATATCCTTCACGGAATGCCTTTTCGCTCCGTAAACAGGTCGGCGGCCGAACGCCCCCGAATGCACAAAAAAGGCCGCCGGAGACTCCCCGGCGGCCGTGTGTCGTTGATGTCGGGACCGAAAGTCCCTTTATCGGTCTTTGAAATCGATCAGCTGTTATTTCTTGCTCTGCGGAAGTTCGAAAACGCCGTCTCTGCGGAGCTTATCCCAGTCCGGCACGACTATGCGGACCGTCTTGTCCTTTTCGAGCTTGATCTCGCGCTGGGAAACGTATTCGTTCGTGATGAGGCGGAGGAGCGATGCCTTAATGCTGTCCTCCGGAACGCTGTTGAACTTTGCAACAGCTTCGACGGTTCCCCAGAAGGTGGGCGTTACGTTGCGCTTGTTGTTTATACGCGCAAAGTATTTGAGTATCATCTTCGAATGGCAGTCGTCCAGCTCCTGTTGGGTCGGCAGCAGCTCAAAGCTCTGCGCCACCGCCTTGAGGCGGTTAGAGAAGGTGTAGTCGACGCCGTAAACGACAACGTTTTTATGGCATTTCTGCCCCAGATACTTGACAACGGACTGAAAATGCCCGTCGCCCGTGAAGATGACGTAGGTGCCCACGTCCGAACGGTCCGAAACGCTCTGATAGATGTAGTCCAGCATGACGAAATCCGTCATATCCTTTTTGCGGACCTGCGTCGCGGTGCCCGTTTCGATGATGGTGTTGGTTATCGTGCGGAGATTAGCAAGCTCCTCGCCAATGCTCGGCGAATTGAAATCCGCAAAGATCATGATGTCCACGATCGTGTAGCGGCTTTCGAGCTCCTTTCGCCAGGCGGAAACGTCGGGCCTTATTCCGTAGCGGTTGATGTAGGAATAGAACCAGTACTCGTAATCGACAAAGACCAGTGCCTTTTTCTTGTTGTTGCGAGTTCCGAATATGCTCAATCCCGTGTTCTCCTTTGACCGGTTATTCAAGCTCCGGGGCGGTTTTACTCGCCTCGGAGCTCAATTCGTCAGTCCTCTTCCTCTTCCTCGGGGAGGATAGCGTTGTGGAACACTTCCTGAACGTCGTCGTTGTCCTCGAACATCTCGAGCATGCGCTCGATCTTCTCAACGCCCTCGGGATCGGTGATCTCGACCGAGTTCTGCGGGATCATCTCGGTCTCTGCGGAGATGAAGGCATAGCCGGCGGATTCAAGCGCTTCGCGCACGGCGGAGAAATCGGAGGGTGCGGTGAAGATCTCGAAGCAGTCGTCCTGCGCAAGGAAATCCTCTGCGCCGGCCTCGATCGCCTGCATCATCAGCTCGTCCTCGTCGATGGTCGCGCTGCGCTCGATGATGATATGGCCCTTGCGGTCGAACATATAGCTGACGCAGCCGGTGTTGCCCATGCCGTTGCCGTACTTGTCGAACAGGTGGCGGATCTCCGCGGCGGTGCGGTTGCGGTTGTCGGTCAGGACCTCAACGATGACCGCGACGCCGCCGGGGCCGTAGCCCTCGTAGCTGCCGCTCTCGTAGTTGATGGAGCCGAGCTCGCCCGCGGCCTTCTTGATGGAGCGGGTGATGTTGTCGTTGGGCATGTTCGCCGCCTTCGCCTTGGCGATGACGTCGCGCAGCTTGGAGTTGTTGACGGGATCGCCGCCGCCCTCTTTAACGGCTATCGCGATCTCTCTTCCGATCTTGGTGAAGATCTTGCCGCGCTGATTGTCGGTCTTTTCTTTCTTGTTCTTGATGTTTGCCCATTTGGAATGTCCGGACATAAATTACCTCCTTGTGTCAGAAGAATGGAATACTTTGGGTTTTGGGACCTTTACGGTAATCTCGTATTGTCGGGCCCGGGGACTTCGGTCGGCTCGGGCGTGAGCGCGGGCTCGGGCGTGAAGTCGGGCGTGTACTCCGGGGTCTCCTCGGGCGCCTCTGTCTCGCCGCCGCCGAAGAAGACGGGGTAGCAGACCGCGATGATGCGGGTCCTCGAGGTGTGGATGATCGAGCTGTAATCGCCCTTGCAGGTGATGAGCGTCAGCCTTGCCGGGCCGCCGGTGTTCATGACCTCGTCGGGCACGGCGTCGTAGGGATACTCGGTGACGGAATCCACCACGTAGTAGGCGTACTGCCCGTTCTGGAGCTCGACGATGACGTAGTCGCCGGCCTGCATGTCCTTGATGATCGAGAAATAGCCCATGCGGCCGCTGTAGCGGTTATGGCCGGCTATCAGCGTGTTGCCGCCGCGTGCGGGGTCGCCGCCGTACTGGAACCATCCGGCGCGGAACGCGGAGTGGACGGTATCCATGTGGCCCGCGCTGTTGTAGCCCACCGGATCGACCGGGCAGCTTATGCTCGTGATATTGTTCTGGATGTACTCATCCAGGAAATACACCATCGTGGGCTGGTAGGGATACACGGGCGCCGCCGTGGGGGCGGGGCCGGGCTCGCGCGTAGGCCGCGGGGTCGCGTTCGGGTCGGGCGTCACGCCCGGCGCAAGGGTCGACTCGGGCTCATCGGTAACGACGGGCACGTAGGTGTAGAGATCCGGATTGAAGAACGGCGAATCGTGCCAGGGGAGGTAGGTCGCGCCGGGGTCCATCGTCTGCATCTGGAACGGCGGGATCGTGGGCAGGACCTCGTCCTCGCCGGTCGCTATGCGCTTTGCGATCTTCTCGATGCTGTTGATCGTGTTCGGGAAGAACAGCGTCTGGTCGCTGATGATCAGCGCGATACCGCCCAGTATAAGGATACCCGCTATGATATAGAGGATGGTGTTGAACCTGCGGTTCCTGCGCCTGCGCTCCGCAGGCGAATAGGTCTTTTTGCTTCGTTTTGCGGACATTGAAGTCTACCGTTCCTTTCCGCGCCCGCCGGGCGGGCCTCCGCGGCCTTGCCGCAGAGCTCGGATACGTCATAATTACCGTAAACAGGCCATATCTGCCCATTCAACTCATAATTATATCATGTTTCCTGCGTTTTGGCAATTGTGCGGATGAAATTTTTGTGATATAATAAAGTGTAAGCTGCGAAATTATGCGGCGCTCTGCACTTTTTGTTCGGGTGCGGCGTCCGGCCGCAGCGGTCCCAAGAAAACTCAGGAGACTTTACAATGGATTTTAAAGCTGTCCTTACCGACGCACTTGCCTCTGCTTCGGGGCTCGAAGCTCAGGATATCGGCCCGATGATCGAGACCCCGGCGAACCCGGAGCTCGGCGATCTTGCGCTGCCCTGCTTCAAGCTCGCGAAGACCTTCCGCAAGGCGCCCGCCCTGATCGCGGCCGAGCTCAAGGAAAAGCTCGGATACGTCGAGGGCTTTTCGCGCATCGAGGCGGTGGGCGGATACCTCAATTTCTTCACCGATAAATCCGCCTTCGCGCGCACGGTCATTTCCCGCGTGCTTACTCAGGGCGATAAATACGGCTCCTCCGACGAGGGCGCCGGCCGCAACGTCTGCGTCGAGTATTCCTCGATCAACATCGCAAAGCCGTTCGGCATCCACCATATCACCACCACGGTGCTCGGCAATTCGCTCAAGCGCATCTACGATCACCTCGGCTTCCACACCATCAGCATCAACCATCTCGGCGACTGGGGCACCCAGTTCGGCAAGATGATCGTTGCCTACAATCTGTGGGGCGACCGAGAGAAGATCGAGAACGGCAACTCCATGCGCGAGCTCGTGGCGCTCTACGTCAAGTTCCACGAGGAGGCCGAGAAGCATCCCGAGCTCAACGACGAGGCGCGCGCCGCGTTCCACCGCATCGAGATGCACGAGCCGGCCGACTGGGCGCTGTTCCAGTGGTTCAAGGACGTCACCTTAAAGGACGTCGCAAAGGTCTACGACCTGCTCGGCATCACGTTCGACAGCTACGCGGGCGAATCCTTCTATGAGGACAAGATGCCGGCGATCATAAAGGAGCTCGAGGATAAGGGCATCTCCAAGGTCGATAAGGGCATGACCATCGTCGACCTCTCCGAATACGATATGCCGCCCTGCATAATTTTAAAGAGCGACGGCAGCACGATCTACGCTACCCGCGATATCGCGGCCGCGAAGTACCGCAAGGAGACCTACGATTTCTACAAGTCCCTCTACGTCGTCGCGTACCAGCAGAACCTGCATTTCCGCCAGTTCTTCAAGGTGCTCGAGCTCATGGGCTATGAGTGGGCGAAGGACTGCGTGCACGTCAACTTCGGCATGATCAGCATGGAGGATATGACCTTCTCCACCAGGAAGGGCAACGCGATCTATCTTGAGGACGTGCTCAATACCGCGATCGAGAAGACCCTTCACATCATCGAGGAGAAGAGCCCGAACCTTGAAAACAAGGAGGAGGTCGCCCGCCAGGTCGGCGTCGGCGCGCTCGTGTTCAGCGTGCTCTACAACAACCGCATCAAGGACTATACCTTCTCGTGGGACAAATCCCTCAATTTCGACGGCGAGACCGGCCCCTATGCGCAGTATACCTACGCGCGCAGCTGTTCGGTGCTCCGCAAGGCCGCCGAGGCCGATAAGGGCGGCGCCTGTGCCGCGGCGATCGATTACTCCGTCCTTTCGGACGACGCGAGCGCCGCGCTGCTCCGCGCGATCGACACCCTTCCCGAGGCGATCCGGGCCGCGGCCGAGAAGTACGAGCCCTATCTCATCTCCCGCAAGGTGATCGAGATCTGCTCCGCCTTCAACAAGTTCTACTACGACAACCGCATCATGGACGACGACGCGGCCGTCCGTGCGGCGCGCGTGGCTCTGACGAAGGCCGCGGGCATCGCGATCCGCGTGGGCCTGTTCCTGGTGGGCCTCGAAGCGCCGGAGCGCATGTAATATCCTCCAAGCGCGTTTTCACAACAATAAAACGCATGACCCGCCCTCCCGGTTGAGCCGGGATAGGCCGCCGTGCAACCGAAACGAAGCTTAAACCGTTAACTTAGTAAAATAATCGAAAGGAAACGACAATGGTACTCTTGGATGAATACCGCCAGCAGCTGGCGGCGACCATTGCAGCCCTCAAGCAGGCGGGTGAATCCCTTTGACCTGGACGGGCTGAAGAAGGAAAAGCAGGAGCTTGAGGACAGGATGACCGAGGACGGCTTCTGGAACGACGTCGAGAACGCAAACAAGGTCAATATGCGCATCAAGGCGATCGAGAACAAGCTCGGCAAGTATGAAAAGCTCGTCAAGCAGGGCGAGGACGTCGAGACCCTGTTCGACATGGCCGAGGAGGAGGACGACGAGGCCACCGCGCTCGAGGCGCAGGAGGAGCTCGCAGTCTTCACCAAGCAGGCCGAGGAGTTCCGCATCGCCACTATGCTCCGCGGCCCGTACGACAGCTCCAACGCCGTGCTCAGCCTGCACGCGGGCGCCGGCGGCACCGAGGCGCAGGACTGGGTCAGCATGCTCTACCGCATGTATACCCGCTATGCCGAGCGCATGGGCTTCACCGTCAAGGAGCTCGACCTGCTCGACGGCGACGAGGCCGGCATCAAGTCCGTCACCTTCGAGTGCGACGGCGAGAACGCCTACGGCTATCTCAAGGCGGAGAAGGGCGTGCACCGGCTCGTCCGCATCTCCCCGTTCGATTCCTCGGGCAGAAGGCACACCTCGTTCGCTTCCCTGGACGTGACGCCGATCCTCACCGAGGACGACAACTCCATCGAGATCAAGCCCGAGGATATCCGCATCGATACCTATAGGAGCGGCGGCGCGGGCGGTCAGAACGTCAACAAGGTCTCGTCCGCCATCCGCATAACGCATTTTGCGACCGGCATCGTCGTGCAGTGCCAGAACGAGCGCAGCCAGCTTCAGAATAAAGAGGTCGCCATGCGCATACTCAAGGGTAAGCTGCTCGAGATCAAGGAGCGCGAGCGCATGGAGCAGATGGCCGATATCAAGGGCGAGATGAAGAAGATCGAGTGGGGCAGCCAGATAAGGAGCTACGTGTTCCAGCCCTACACCATGGTCAAGGATCACAGAACGGGGGAGGAGACCGGCAATATCCAGGCGGTCATGGACGGTGATATCGACGCGTTCATCAATTCCTTCCTCATGAAATCATAATAAATAAAACCCGGAGGTAGTATTATGGCAAAGTTCAACGGTTGGAATACGGGCGGCGGCAATATGCAGAATCTTATGCGCCAGGCGCAGAAGATGCAGGAGAACGTGCAGCGCGTGCAGGAAGAGATCGGCAGCACCGAGTTCGAAACGAGCGTCGGCGGCGGCGCGGTCAAGGTCGTCATCACCGGCAAAAAGGAATTCAAGAGCATCGAGATCAGCCCCGCTGCCGTCGATCCCGACGACGTCGAGATGCTGCAGGATCTGATCCTCACCGCGGTCAACCAGGCGGTCCGCACCGCCGAGGAGACGATGGAGAAGGAGGTCGCCAAGGTCACCGGCGGTCTCGGAAACATGGGCGGCTTCGGCTTCTGATCCCCCAAAACCCTTCCCGGCGCGTTAAGCGCCGGACTCGATAAAAATGGAAAGTCTTGATCAACTGATTTCGGCGCTGAACCGCCTGCCCGGCATCGGCGTAAAAAGCGCGCAGCGCCTCGCGTTCCATATCATCTCGATGGGCGACGACGAGGCCGCTTCGCTTGCGAACGCGATAACTGACGCCAAGGCGAAGGTGCATTACTGCCCGGTATGCGGCAACTACACCGAAAACGAGCTCTGCTCCGTCTGCGCGGACGCAAAGCGCCGCCCGGACACGATCTGCGTCGTCGAAAGCGCGCGCGACGTCATATTCATGGAGCGCATACACGAGTTCGGCGGGCGCTATCACGTGCTCGGCGGCGTGCTCTCGCCCATGGACGGCATCGGCCCCGACCAGCTCCGCATAAAGGAGCTTATCGAGCGCGCCGAAAAGGACGAGGTCAGGGAGGTCATCATCGCCACGAATCCCGACGTCGAGGGCGAGGCGACCGCGAGCTATCTCGCAAAGCTCTTAAAGCCCCTCGGCGTGCGCGTATCGAGGATAGCCCACGGCATCCCGATCGGCGGCAACCTCGAATACGTCGACGAGATAACGCTCTCCAAATCCATCGAGAACCGCAGGGAAATGTAAGCTCCATAAAAAAGGCGCCTTCAGGCAATCGATTAAATGAAGGCGCCTTTTCTCTATAAGGATGATCCCTTCAGCCGTCCCTTTTCGGGGCGGTTTTCTGCACTCCGTAGATGCCGGCGAGTATCAGCAGGCAGAACAGCAGCCCGAGCCATGAGAAGGGCTCATGCATGAACACCACTCCGGCGAAGACCGACACGGCGGTGGTCAGATTCGCAAACACCGTCTCCTTCGCCACCGGCATATAGGTTATCGAATACGATGAGAGGAAATAGCAGATGACGGAGCAGAAAACGGAAAGGAACACGACCGCGAGGGCATAGCGGCTGTCGGAAAACGGGCGGAAGTATTCCGCCGGGCTGAACCGGCATTTTATCAGCGCGCACACGGTGAAGGTGACCGCGCCGACGGCGATCATGATATAGGTGCGCTCAAAGGGCGTGAATTCCTTTGAAATGCTCCTTGAAAGCAGGGTGTAGCCCGTCGCGCCGAGCACGGCGGTGATAAGCGCGATGACGCCTATCAGCTCGACGGTCCCGCTCCTGCCGCCCATAAGCCCGAGGCCGATCACGCCGCCGACCGATATCAACGCGAAGATAAGCTGCCCGGCGGAGGGCTTTTCGCGCAGTATCGGCGCTGCCGCAAGCATACAAAAAACCGGGATCATGGCGATCATGACGCCGGAAAAGACCGTGCCGGAATGGATTATGCCGTACTGCTCCCCGAAGAAATAGATGACGGGCTCAAGCGCGCCCAGCACCAGCAGGAGCCAGACCCTTTTTCCGCGGAGCCTCGGCTTTGCAAGGCCAAAGGCTGCGAGCAGGCTCATGACCGCAAAGGCCGAAAGGAACCTGTGCGAAAGCAGCAGGAAGACGTGCGTTGTGCGAAGGGCAAAGCCCGACGCCATGAAGCTGAAGCCCCATAGCACGTGGCAGACCGTCGCCGCGGAATATGCTTTTATAGCCTGTTTTCTGTCCATGAAGCCCGAAGCACGGAAAAAGAGTCCATAGTTTATCTCACCAGCGGGACCGCCAGCTCGTGCACCTCGCGGATCGCCCGCTCGATATCGATCGTCTTATACTCGCCCTTTTCGTAGAGCACCTTCCCCTGCACCATCGTCAGGCACACGTCGCTGCCCCGGCAGGAGTAGGCCGCGAGGGCGGCGGGGGAGTGCACGGGCTGCAGATGCGGTGCGTGCACGTCCAACATGATAAGGTCCGCGTCGAACCCGGCCTTGAGCCTGCCGGTCTCGTTTTCGCGGCCCTGGGCTTTAGCGCCGTTGACGGTCGCAAGCTTGAGCGCCTCGTAGGCGGGTATCGCTGTGGGGTCGAGCGTGGTGCCCTTGCTCAGAAGCGCGGCAAGCTTGATCTCCTCGAACAGGTCGTGGTTGTTGTTGGAGGCGCAGCCGTCCGTGCCGAGCGAAACGTTTATCCCGTGCGCGATCATGCTGCGGATGTTAGCGATGCCGCTCGCGAGCTTGAGGTTCGATACCGGGCAGTGCGCGGCCGTCACGTGCTTTTCGGCCAGTATCCGCATATCGGTTTCGGAAAGATGCACGCAGTGCGCGGCGAGCACCGGGGTGTCGAAAATGCCGTGTTTAAGGAACATCTCGGCGGGGGAGAGGCCGCCGTGGCGCTGCCTGCATTCCTCGGTCTCCTTCTCGGTCTCCTGCAGGTGTATATGCGTCACCAGCCCGTATTCCGCGGCGATCGCGTGCTCCTTTTCCCAGACCCAGGGGGGCGAGGTGTATTCGGCATGGATCGCTGCGTCGGCGCGGATGCGTCCGTTCGCGGCGCCGTGCCAGTTTTTGGCAAGCGTCGTAAGCTCCCTCCAGGCACGGTCGTTCTCGAAAACGAAATCGTCGGAAAGCGCGATGACGCCGTTTGAAAGGTTCGCTTTGATTCCGGTCTCGGCCACGACCTCGGCCGACGCGGGCTCGTTCGAATACATGTCCGAATACGAGGTCGTGCCGCTCGCGAGCATCTCCGCGATGCCGAGCCGCACGCCGGCGACGACCGCCTCGCGCGTCAGCCTCGCTTCGACCGGAAAGATCTTCTCAAAGAGCCATTCGTTCAGGCGGTAGTCGTCCGCAAAGCCGCGCAGCACGCACATAGCCGTATGCGTGTGGGTGTTTATAAGGCCGGGCATGACGATATTGCCCCGCGCGTCGATGACGCGGCGCGCTCCCGCATAGCTGTCGGGCAGGAACTCGGAAACGAATTCGAGCTTGCCGCCGCTTATGCCCACCACCCCGTCCGATATGATAGGAGCAGCGTCGTCCATCGTGATTATCTCGGCATTTTTAATAAGAAGATCAAGCATTTGTACCTCGCATCGGGCGTTGTTTCAAAGTATCAGAAAAAGTAATTGAGTATCAGCAGTATGATGACGCCCGGCACGCCGAGAACGCCGGTGACCGTCGCGGTCAGCCAGTTTATCGGCAGCGTCAGCGCGTCGATATGCAGCAGCTGCCCGAACACGAGGTTCGCGATGAACAGCAGCGCCGCGCCGATGAGCGCGTTTATAAGGAACTTCACGAACAGCTTGATGCTGAGCTTGAACAGCTTGAATATCAGGTATACGACCAGGACCACCGCGATGATGATCGCGAGACCCGCGCCGATATGGATGCTGGGGAAGCTGAGCCCGAATATCGTGAAGGCGGGGATGTCTATATCCCCAATGGGCAGCGAAAGCAGGGCAGAGAACAAGGCTTTTCCTCCTATTACTTTAATGCGGGTCTTGTACGGCGGGGATCATTTCCCGTTCAGATAATCGATCTGCTCTTGGGTCAGCTCGTCGAGGCCGAGGCCCATCGCCTCGAGCTTCATGCGGATGATCTCGTCGTCGATCTCCCTGGGAACGTTGTAAAGGTCGGGCTTCATGCCTTTCCCGTGCAGGGCAAGGTGGCGCGCGCAGAGCGCCTGTATGGCGAAGCTCAGATCCATGATCTCGGCGGGGTGCCCGTTGCCGGCCACGATGTTGACGAGCCTGCCGTCCGCAAGCAGGTTCAGCACGCGGCCGTCCTCCATGCGGTAGCCGGTGATGAAGGGCTTGCGCTCCGTGATCTCAACGGCCATCGCCTCAAGATCGGTCTTGCTGACCTCCACGTCGAAATGCCCGGCGTTGGCGAGCATCGCGTTATGCTTCATCTTTTCAAAATGACGGCGGGTGATGACGTCCCTGCAGCCTGTCGCGGTCACGAAGATATCGCCGAGCGGCGCCGCGTCGTCCATCTTCATGACCCGGAAGCCGTCCATCGCCGCCTCGAGCGCGCGGAAGGGGTTGACCTCCGTCACGATGACGTTCGCGCCGAGGCCCTTTGCCCGCATCGCGATGCCGCTCGAGCAGAAGCCGTAGCCCGCCACCACGACCGTGCGGCCTGCGACCATGTTGTTCGTGGAATACATGATGCCGTCCCACACGCTCTGACCGGTGCCGTGGCGGTTGTCGAACAGATGCTTGCAGTCCGCGTCGTTGACCGCGAGCATGGGGAAGGGGAGCGAACCCTCGCGCACCCTGGCGCGCAGGCGGTGTATGCCCGTGGTCGTCTCCTCGCAGCCGCCTATGACGCAGTCGGCGTATTCGGGGTGCTTATCGGTCAGCATCGAGACGAATTCGCCGCCGTCGTCGATAAGTATATGCGGATGGAACTCAACCGTGCGGCGGATATGCTCCTCGTACTCCTCGGGCGCAGCGCCGAAGAACGCGTGCACGTCCATGCCCTCCTCCGCAAGCGCGGCGCAGATATCGTCCTTTGTGGAGAGCGGGTTGCTGCCGGTTATCGAGACCTCGGCGCCGCCGTCGCGCAGCACGAGGCCGAGGAAGGCGGTCTTCGCCTCAAGATGCACGCAGACCGAAACGCGCAGGCCCTTGAAGGGCTTTTCGATAAGGAAGCGCTCGCGAAGCTGCGAGAGAACGGGCATGAAGTCCCTGACCCATTCGATCCTCTTATGTCCGAGCGGCGCAAGCGAAATATCGCGGATAGTGCTCATGTTTTCCTCCGGTGCGGCCTTCATCGGGCTGTTCCGTGCGTTTCCGGAAGGCCTTGGTTATATTATTCCAGTATGATTCTACCATAAATATATCACGAATGCAAGGCGCACTGCCGCGGCTCGGCCGTGATTTTTCACCGGCACGCTGAAAACGCGATATAGCCTGCCATGGGGGCTCCTCCGGCGATAATATTTTTTTGAAAAAGCCCTCCATCCTATTGTAAAGGAACGGCGTTTCTTGGTATAATATCAGTGTATGCGGATCCGGTCGAAAAACGCCCGAAGGCAGGCCGGATGCCCGCTGATACGAATAGGATATTGCTCGAAATCGGAGGTAAAGAAATGAAGTGTCCTAATTGCGGTGCAGAGAATCCTTCCAATTATATGTTCTGCTCCAACTGCGGAACGCCGCTCGTAAGGGAGCGCGAAAACGTGCAGGAGGCGGCGAGCGCTTCCTGGGGTTTCATCAAGAACGAGGCGCAGCATACGGCGAGTTCGCTCAACGATGCGCTTGACGATAGTATCGACATCATGGAGGATGCGGCCGAGGATCTCGGCCATGCGGCGTCCGGCTTTGATTTCGGCGGCGACGATTCGATCGACGAGCTCGAAAAGCGCTTCAGCGACGGCGTCGACGAATGGCAGCCTATGACCGCGGCGGGCAAGCGCGACCACGCCCGCAGGATGGAGAGCCAGAAGCAGGCGGCGGCCGATCTCAAGCCCCAGCGCACCGGCAAGCATAAATGGTCCGAGCAGGAGTTTGAAGACGTCAAGAACGATCTCAAGCACAGCGCGGCGTCTTCCGTCGGCAGGCTCGGCGAAGCACCGGAGACCGATTATGACGATGTCCCCGAAAAGGTCGAGAAGCCCCGCCGTCAGCCCAAGCCCGAAAAGGTCGTCAGCACCCGGAACGTGCGCTCGAAGGAGCCCGAGACCAACCGCGGCAGCCGCAGCGGCAGCATCGGCAGGGTGATCGCCATCATCCTCGCGCTCCTCGCGATCGCGGCGGTCGTCGGCGTCATCATCCACGTCCTCAAGAACGGCATCAACAGCGGCATCAGCACCAAGCAGTCGGCCGAGGTCACGGTCAACCCCAACGACCCCAATACCTATCTCATCACCGTTCACGCCAAGGAGGGCTCCGTCGTCGTCTACGAGTTCAGCAACGGCTCCAGGACCGAGGACTACACCATCTCCCACAAGAACGGCGCCATCTTCAAGGTCGCCAAGTCCGACCTGCTCCCCGTCGAGCCCATCGAGGGCACTACCTGCTCGGTAACGCCCAAGGTGCTCATCAAGAATGAGGACGGCTCCTATGCGCCCATCCCGATCGAGCCCATCGATATCGACGTGCCCGAGATCGGCATCACCTTCGACACGCCCGACAGCTTCGAGGCCGCCAACGGCGTCGTGGAGGTCAAGGGCCGCGTACCGTCCAACCGCATGAACGCCGAGCTCACCCTCAACGGCCAGCCCCTCACCATCAATGAGGACGGCAGCTTCGTCTATTCCGAAAAGATGGATAAGGGCGAGTATGATCTCGAGTTCCTCGGCAAGCTCGGCGGCTGTTCGATCCTTCACAAGACCTTCAAGGCCACCGTCAACCGCATCCTCACCCCCGAGGAGATCGTCGTGATCCCCAGGAGCTTCGTGACCCGCGCGCTCAACGTCGAGAACTCGATCCGCGTCAACGGCACCGTGCCCGCCGGCGCGACCATCGCCGTCGCCTCCTCCGATCCCGAGTTCAGCCTCAAGTCCCAGCCCGAGGTCGATGCGGACGGCAACTTCACCTTCGAGGTCAATCTGCCCACCGCCGCCAAGGCCTATCCGTTCACGATCATCGCCACCCTTGCGGACGGCACCACCTACGAGCGTCCGTTCTGCGTCGAGCGTCCTCCGGTCTACAACGAGTACGTTCCCACCGTATGGCCCGATAATTACGACGAGATGATCAAGCCCAACCATGTCACCGATATGCGCGGCTTCCAGCTCAAGGGCACCATCTCCGAGATACTTTACGACGGCGACTACCTGACCGCCAAGATGGATCTCGACAACGGCCACACCGTCGTGATCGAGTACCACAACCACTACAACGGCGCCTCCGCGCTCGAGGTCGGCACCCATCACGTCATGTTCGGCTACAGCACCGGCATGGACGAGGAGAACCTGCTGCACCTGTTCATCTGGTTCGTTCAGGACTGATAACACCTAAAGCACGCCCGGGAGCGGCCCTCCCGGGCGTCGTTTTCACTTTTTAAGAAAAGGAGCCGCAATGAAGGTCTGGGCAAGGGTCAGGGTCGACAACAGGACCGTCGCCGAATACGTCGTCGCAATAGAGCAGAAGGAGGCCTCCGAGGTCGAGAACTGGGCCGAGCCGATAGGCGAGCTCTGCCGAAAGCTCGATCTTGCGCGCCCCGTGATCCTCAAAAAGCATATCCGCGATCTGACCGCCTTTTCGCATACGGCGTTCAGGCCGGGCGATTTCATGGAGAAGGTCGATTTCGACAGGCTGGAGATAGAGCTCTTCTGACACTATGCCGCGTTTAAAGCGGCATTTTTCCTTATTTTTCCGTTTTTCAAAGCGTATCGTATCCGCCGTGCGGCAGATACTGTATCCGTGACCGGCCGCTTGAGCATGCGCCGGGCTAAAATAACCGCAAAAGGAGCTTTATCATGGATACACTGTCGTTGATACTGATCGTCATCGGAGCGCTCAACTGGGGGCTCATCGGCATCTTTCAGTTCGACCTCGTCGCCTCGATCTTCGGCGGCATGAGCGGCGTCGCTTCAAGGATCATCTACACGCTCGTCGGGCTTGCCGGAATCTGGGGCATCACGATGCTTTTCAGAAGGCATCCGCGTCCCGCGTTCATGCAGGAGGAAGCGGACGACTGACGTCCGAAAGGAACATTCAGTGCTGTTGATCCGGCTGCGGCCGGGAAGCTACCGACCGATGGGGCTGAGCCCCGTTCCGGCCGGTATTCTTTATTCGGGCCGCAGTGAGGGAAAAAAGCGAAAATATACTTGAAAACACGGAAGATCCTTCTTGCAAAAACGCTTTTGCGGTGCTATAATATTCGGGCGTGAAATAACTCACCCGTGCCGATCCGGGAGGCTGTGCCTAACGCTTAACGCGAAGGTTCCTCAGGGAGATGAAGCGCGGGGCGGAAATCTAAAAACAGGAGGTTTTTTAATCATGTCAGTTATTTCCATGAAGCAGCTCCTCGAAGCTGGCGTACATTTCGGTCATCAGACCCGCCGCTGGAACCCGAAGATGAAGGAATACATCTTCACCGAGCGCAACGGCATCTACATCATCGACCTTTCCAAGACCGTAAAGAAAATCGATGAAGCCTACAACTTCGTTCGCGACGTTGCCATGAACAACGGCACCGTCCTGTTCGTCGGCACCAAAAAGCAGGCTCAGGAGAGCATCGAGCAGGAAGCAAAGCGCTGCGAAATGTTCTACGTCAACCAGCGCTGGCTGGGCGGGCTGCTCACCAACTTCAAGACCATCCAGACCCGTATCGCGAAGCTCAACCAGATCAACAAGATGGAAGAGGAAGGCGACTTCGATCTTCTGCCCAAGAAGGAAGTCGTTCAGCTCTGCGCCCTCCGCGAGAAGCTGATGAAGAACCTCGGCGGCATCAAAGAGATGAAGAAGCTGCCCAGCTGCCTCTTCGTCGTAGACCCCCGCAAGGAGCACATCGCGGTCCTCGAAGCGCGCACCCTCGGCATCCCGATCGTTGCCATCGTCGATACCAACTGCGATCCCGACGACGTCGACTACGTCATCCCCGGCAACGACGACGCTATCCGCGCTGTCAAGCTGATCGCCTCCAAGATGGCGGACGCAGTTCTCGAGGGCAAGCAGGGCGAGCAGATGACCGATTCCGCCGTTGAGGCGGGCGGCGAAGCTCCCGCTGAAGACGGCGACGATTTCTGATCCCGCCGGCCGTACCCCACCAAGACCCCAAGAAAATAACGGAATAATCGGAGGATAGAATAATGGAATTCACCGCAAAAGACGTAATGAAGCTGCGTGAAATGTCCGGCGCAGGCATGATGGACTGCAAGAAGGCGCTCAAGGAGTGCGACGGCGATATGGATAAGGCAATGGACTATCTGCGCGAGAAGAGCCTTGCCGCTTCCGCCAAGAAGGCTGCCCGCATCGCGGCCGAGGGCATCGTTGACTGCTTCGTCTGCGAGAAGTGCGGCGTAGGCGTCATCATCGAGGTCAACTGCGAGACCGACTTCGTCGCCAAGACCGATGATTTCAAGGCGCTCGTTGCCAGCCTTGCCAAGCACGTCGCGAAGATGAACCCCGCCGACGTCGACGAGATGATGGCCCAGAAGTTCGCCGAGGACGAGACCAAGACCGTTTCCGACGTCATCAACGGCGCAGTCGCCAAGATCGGCGAGAAGATCACGATCCGCCGCTTCAACCGCGTTGAGGGCATCGTAGACACCTACGTCCACCTCGGCGGCAAGATCGGCGTCCTGCTCCATATCAGCAGCGCCGAGTATCCCGAAGTCGCTCACGACGTCTCCATGCAGATCGCGGCCGCAAAGCCCACCTGCATCCGCCGCGAGGACTGCGACCAGGCCGAGCTCGAGCACGAGAAGGAGATCCTTCGCGAGCAGGCCAAGAACGATCCCAAGCCCAAGCCCGCTGCCATCATCGAGAAGATGGTCGAAGGCCGCATCGAGAAGTACTATAAGGAAGTTTGCCTCCTCGAGCAGCCCTTCGTAAAGAATCAGGACGAGAACGTCGCCCAGATGATCAACGGCAGGTTCGAGATCATCGGCTTCACCCGCTACGAGATGGGCGAAGGCCTCCAGAAGCGCAACGACGACTTCGCAGCCGAGGTAGCAGCTCAGACCGGCATGAAGGCGTAAGGCTTCAAAACAGAATACCCGATTCGGAGGACGGCTTCGGCCGCCCTTCGTTTTTGCTTTTTGGGCTTCCCTCCAAAAAAGTTTTGCGATTTTTCCAAAATGTTATGGCATACAAACGCGGATTATGGTATTATATAATCGCTAAATATGCGCATGCCATGCGCAAGAATACAGGAGGAACTCAATGAACACAGTCAAACGCTACTTTGCTTTGCTGCTCAGTGCATTGATGCTCATCTCCCTGCTTCCCGTTTCCGCGCTCGCAAAGGAAGTTCCGCTTCCGCTCGAGCAGGAGATCCTCGTCAAATGGGATTTCGAATCCGAGACGAACGTCGCTGCGACCGCCAACGCAAACAATGCGGGGGCCGTCGTTTTGAGGGAAAGCACGGTGGACTTCAGCTACACTGCCGGGCAATCGAGCAATAAAGCTCTCAGCTCAAACGGCTGGAACGACGCCTCCGAAGCCGCACCGAAATACTACACCGCAACGGTCGATATGACCGACTGCGAGGATATTTCGGTCTCCGCGGCTTTCAGAGCCTCCAACACAGGACCCAAGAACATCTCCTTCTTCTACAGCGTTGACGGCGAGACCTTCAACGCCATAGAAGGCGCGGCCACCTCGCTTGCCACGAGCACCAGCTGGGGCGTCATCACCGCCGAGCTGCCCGCGGAAGCGAACGGCGCCGAAGCGCTCTTGCTCCGCTTCGCCGTGACCGACACGGTAAGGGTCAGCGGCAGCGATCCCGTCGCATCCGGCGGCACGCTGCGCATCGACAATCTGACCGTCAGCGGCACCTTCACCGGCGAGACCCCCGAGCCGACCGAGGAGCCCGAGCCCACCCCGATCAACCAGTTCGACTGGATCTCCCAGGCGCTCGAGTGCGCGGACGGCACCACCGATATCTGCGTATTCGGCACCGTAAACTTCATAGACGGCAGGAACGTCTACATTGAGGACGGCACCGGCGGCATCTGCGCCTACTTCAATGCCGCGCCCACCGGCCTCGCGCTCGGCGACCGCATCCGCGTGGTCGGCACCCGCGCGACCTACAAGGGCCTGCCCGAGCTCACCGGCATCGATCATACGAACCCCGACCTGTTCGAGATCGTCTCGAGCGGCAACGAGCTCTCCGCGCTCAACGCGACCGTGGCCGAGATCAACGCCGACAACAGCGCCTATCTCTGCCGCCGCGTCAAGATCACCGGCGCGGTGCTCGGCACGATCGACAACGGCGGCAACACGCCCCTGACGCAGGACGGCGAGAGCATCAACATCTATAAGCTCCCCGCCGACGTAACCGCGGCCGAGGGCGACACGATCGACCTCTTTGCCGTCGTGGGCATCTACAACACCGTTCAGCTGCGCGTCGCGCAGGCGGCCGACGTGACCGAACACGTCGAGGTCGAACCCACGCCGACGCCCGAGCCGACGCCCGCGCCCACCCAGATCCCCGAGGACGGCGTCACCATCGCCGAAGCGCTCGCGGCTGCGAACAACACCGCGAATATCTGCATCTACGGCATAGTGACCTTCATCGACGGCAGGAACGTCTACGTTGAGGACAGCACCGGCGCTATCTGCGTCTATCTCAACGCCGCGCTCAGCACCCTGAACCTCGGCGACTGCGTCCGCGCCGTCGGTACCCGCGCCACCTATAAGAACCTGCCCGAGCTCTCCGGCGTCGATCAGACGAACGAAGAGCAGTTCGCCGTTCTTTCCACCGGCAACGCGCTCCCGCTGCAGGACGTCACCGTAGCCGAGCTCCTTGCCGATACCAACGCCTATATCTGCGAGCGCGTCGCGATCACCGGCGCGGTCATGGGCGCCGTCAACAACAGCGGCAACACGCCCATCACGCAGGACGGCTCCGAGATCAACATCTACAGGCTGCCCGCCGCCGTCACCGCGGTCGAGGGTGACACAGTGGACGTCATCTCCGTCGTCGGCATGTACAACAGCATCCAGCTCCGCGTAGCGCAGGCCGAAGACGTCACGGTCACCAACCATCCCGTTGAGACCGAGACTCCCGAGCCGACCGAGACTCCCGAGCCGACCGAGACTCCCGAGCCCACCGAGGCGCCCGAGATCTTCGACCCGATCGATCCCGCGGATTATCCCGATTATTCCACCATCGCGGACGTCCTCGCGCTTTCTACCACCGGCGGCGCCGTAACGGTCGTCGGCCAGGTCACGATGCGCTTCGGCAACTTCGGCGATATCAACAGCGTCACCCTCGGCGACGTCGTGAATAACGAGATCATCGGTCTGCAGATCTATGACTTCAACAATCCCGATTCCTACGTCGTGGGAGATATCGTAGCCGTCACCGGTACGGTCGGCGATTACGGCGGAGTCCGCCAGATCTCGAGCGTCACCGCGATCAACGTGCTCAACACCGAGACCCCGGCCATGGAGGCGCAGGAGGTCACGGCCGACGAGCTCAAGAACAATATCGCAAACTATCTCTCAGAATTCGTCGTCGTCAGGGGCGCCACCCTCGGCACCTACGCCACCAGCGGTTCCACCACCGTCACCGACGCGACCGGCAGCATCCCGATCTACCGCGCCGCGCCGTATCCGGACGGTCTGACCGCCGGCATGACCGCGGACGTGTACGCCGTAGCGAGCAAGTACAATACCACCGTTCAGCTGCGCAACGGTTCGCCGGACGACTACTATTCCGAGTCCCTCGCCTTCATCCCGATCGCCGACGCCCTCGCCCTTGACGCGGGTCTTGAGGCCGCCGTCCGCGGCGTCGTCACCTTCGTCGACGGCAGGAACGTCTACGTTCAGGATGATACCGGCGCCATCGTGCTCTACCTCAACAGCGCGAGCGAGACCGTCGCCGTCGGCGACGTCGTCCGCGCAAAGGGCGCCAGGGCGACCTTCAGGGGTCTGCCCGAGCTCTCCGGCATCGATCCCGCGAATGAGGAGCAGTTCAGGATCCTCTCCAATAACAATGCTCTGCCGATAGCCACCGTCACCCTTGAGGAGCTCCTCGCCGATCAGGATGCGTACATGTGCGAGCGCGTCAGGCTCGAGGGCGTGACCCTCGGTGCGATCAACACCGGCAACAACACTCCCGTAACCCAGGGCAGCGCGACCGTCAACGTCTATAAGATCCCCGCGATCGACTTCGCGGAGGGCGACGTCGTCGATATGATCGCAGTCGTATCCTGCTACAACAGCATCCAGCTGCGCGTGCGCCGCGCCGAGGACGTGACCGAGCATGTCGAGGTCGTCGACCCGATCCCGAGCGACCTCTTCAATGAGGAGATCCTCACCATCCCCGAGGTCATCGCTCAGCCCGATTCCGCTGAGGTCACGCTCATCGCTCAGCTCGTGTACCGCTTCGGCAACTACGACTCCATCAATTCCGCCATCCTCGAGGATATCATCGACGGCGAGGTCGTGGGTCTGCAGATGTATAACTCCCTCGACGATTACCAGATCGGCGACGTTCTCAAGATCAGCGCCACCAAGACCACCTACGGCGGCGTGCCGCAGATCCAGAGCGCGCTCTCCGTCGAGCTGCTCTATCACGAGGATCCGATCCCCGCGCAGACCTTCGATACCTTCGCGGATATGCTGGCCATCAAGGAGAACCTCCTCTCCGAATACGTCATGGTCCGCAGCGTCACGCTCGGCACCTATAACGACAACGGCTCCACCACGATGACCGACTCCACCGGCGCCACGATGCCCGTCTACCGTGCCGCGACCTACGGCCGCTACATGGTCAGCGCGGGCGAGGTCGTCGACCTTGCGGCGGCGCTGAGCAAATACAGCTCCACCTGGCAGTTCCGCGGCGGCGAGTACTTCGGCGACAACAAGCCTGCCGAGATCGTGCTCGGCACCTTCCTCGATGCCGAGGTCGGCGTCGATTACGACGTTGCGATCTCCGTCGTCGACGATTACGGCGTCGAGTCCGTCGTCATGACCTATCAGCTCGGCGAGCTCACCGGCGAGATCCCGATGGAGTTCTCCGCCGTCAACGGCAAGTACAAGGCTACCGTGCCCGGCGACGTCATCACCGCGGGCAATGCGGTCATGACCCTCACCTTCACCGTGACTGACCTTGGCGGCCTCGTTTCCACCGCGACTGCCGAGATCACCGTCAAGGACGATCCGCAGATCGTCGAGGTGTTCCCGAAGGCCAACTCCGCCACCTTCGACGACAAGACCCCCGAGATCAAGGTCGTGTTCGCGAATGCGGGCGAAGCGCCCGAGGTCGTCATCACCGTTAACGGCGTTGAGGGCGAGACCATCGTCGAGGGCGATACCGCAACCTTCGTCTACGAGGGCGAGCTTCCCGACGCTAAGTACAACGCCACCGTCGTCATCACCCGTCAGGACGGCCACTCCGTCGAGTTCAGCTGGAGCTTCACCGTCGGCGAACCGCAGTACAGCCTGTACTTCGGTCAGCTCCACAGCCACACCGCCGAGTATTCCGACGGCGCGGGCACGCTGGAGGATGTTTACAGCTACGTCACCGGCCTTGCCGAGAGCGAGAACGTCGATTTCGTAGCCATCACCGACCACTCCAACTATTTCGACGACAAGACCAACCTCGGCGATTTCGAGAACGTCGAGTCCGGCATCATCGCCTCGAACGGACACTCCAAGTGGTATAACTACACCACGCTGATCGACGAGTTCAACACCCGCCAGAGCGATATCATCTTCCTCGGCGGCTACGAGATGACCTGGTCCGGCCAGTACGGCCATATCAACACCTTCAACTCCACCGGTATCGTATCCCGCCAGAACAGCGTCTACACCGTCCACGGCGGCGCGGGCCTCGTTGCCTACTACGACCTGATCAAGCAGTATCCCGATACGATCCACCAGTTCAACCATCCCC
>JAEEKE010000046.1 GCA_016282255.1 Bacillota bacterium | reverse complement strand
CCGAGCAGCGGCGTGACCCAGCCCATGATGAAGCCGAGCAGCGCGCCGAGGTAGACGATCGCGTTCAGCTCGGTTTTGGCAAGGCCGAGGATCAGCTTTTCAAGCTCGGCTATCTCAAGGCCGTTGATCTTGTCCTCCACGATCTTCTGGATGTTGATCCCGGCGAGGATGCGGTCGGTGTTGTTTTCGGCCGCGGAAACGTAGAGGGAGAGCCCCTTTTCGATCAGGCCGGGGAGCTTCTCGTCATATTTCTTTATGACCTCGCCGACCCGCATATCCAGCAGCTTTTCGGATTCGTCCGTCACCAGGTTCTTCACTATGGAATCGGCGTATTTGGCCACGGTCTTGTTGACCATGCCGCCGATGCTGCCGTAGAAGGTGTTGATAACGCCCATGCGGAAGCGGCTGTTCTTTCCCTCGGCCTCGGCCTTCTGCCGGACGCCGTTCGAGATGGCTTCGCCGAAATCGATCGCGTACAGCCTTTCACAGATCACGGCCGAAAGCCTTTCGCGCACGTCCGTGATCGAGCGCTCGGCCGATTCCTCGGTGACGGCGGACGCGAGCACCTCCTTCAGGGTCGATTCGTTTTCGCGGTTCTCGTCCACAAGGCTCTTCATCGCGCCGCGCACCTTTTCGACGGTCTCCTCGCTTGTCAGCACATTGCGAAGCGTGTCGGCGTTGAGCAGCTCCTTGCTGATGACCTCGCCGATGGACCTTGCGATATTGCCCTGCTCCTTCGGGATCAGACCGGGCGTCAGCGGCAGCTTCCATTTGCCGATATAGACGGCCTTATGCGGATGGAACAGCATCTTTATGGCTATGTAATTCGTTAAATATCCGATCGCGGCGCCGACCGCGGGGGCGATAAACATCGTCCATTTCATCTTTTGTTTCCTGCCTTTCGGGCGCGATTTACGCGCCCCGCTGATAGAATATTAGCATGTTGTGCCGTAAAAGGCAAGACCGCCCGTTACCCGTCCCTTTCCCCGCTTCGGCTCAGCAGCAGGGTCAGCCCCTTGAGGATAAAGTAGGCGATCAGCGGGACCAGGATCGTTCCCGCGGAAATGATGAGCACATAGAGCGTCTGACCGGCGACCGGACCGACGCCGCTTATGATGCTCTGCCTTATATCCTCCAGGAACGGCGCGTTGCTGTGAACGAAATTATTGAAGTTCGTATCGATCAGCTGGGAAAGCGGCCCCACGATCAGGCAGTACAGGCCGTAAGCGAGGGTGATCAGCTTAACGTCCCTGCCCGTATCGAAGCCGGCCAGCCCCTGGAATATGAACAGAAAGAACGTAAAAGTCCCTATCCCGTGGAACAGGACCGTGTGCAGCTCGAAGAAGCTGCCGCCGCGCCCCGTTATAAACTCCCACATAGCCCTTATCGCGTCGTCCGAATAAACGACGTTCGGATAAACGGCCATGAACAGGAACAGGCAGGTCGACACGACCCCGGCGAGCAGGATGAACTTATCACGGTGCTTTCCTTTATAGAAGCATGCGATGGGGTGAATGAAAAGAAACAGGCTGCAGAAATGAAGCGGTATCCAATACGTGCTGTAGCCGGTCACGATCCCAACTATCTGCTTCGCGGCCTCGAGCAGCAGCAGGAGGACCGTGCAGGTTTTAAGCGGCAGCAGCCTCTTTTCAAGGTCCTTATTCCTTAACGCGCGGCTCAGAATAAAAGCGAGCGCGGCGTAAACCATGAACTGGGGTATCAGGGTATACGCGTGCAGCGGCGTCCAAAACATAAACTTTGTTCCTCCTTGCCGTATAAGCATTTTCGCCGATCCCGGCTTTTCCGCCCAAAGGTGAGTTCCCGCGAACGGGGCGCCATCATTTGCACGGCGCTTCGGGGAACCAGCCCATATCGAAGCGGACTTCCTTCCTTTCAAGGTCGCGGTTCGTGTAGCAGCAGCTGTCGAAGCCGATCAAAGTAAAGCCCTCGTGCAGATAGAAATCGACGGCATTGACGTTATTCGACTGCGTTTCGAGCATCAGCGCGCGGTAGCCGCCCCGGACCGTCAGCTCCTTGGCGAGGTCGATCAGCTTTTTGCCATAGCCCCGCCCGCGCAGCTCCGGGTATACGAGCAGCTCGGTGACGAGCAGGCGCTTCGACCATTCCTCGGGGCAGACCTCGATCACGGCGAGCAGCTTCCCGCCCTCGACGACGCCGAAGGCGCGCGCAGCCTCCCACCAGTCCGCAAAGAGCCTGTCGGGATAGTCTCCGTCCTCCGCCCGATGGGTGACGGGCTTAGAGAAGCGCTTTTTTTGAATGGGGATGCTGAAGCCGTCCTCCGTCCTGAGAACGGAGATATCGTAGTATTCATCCGCGGTATAGGAGAGGGGCAGGGGATAGCCCTTCCATTTCTCCTTTTCCAGCTCGGTGATAGGGTATTCCTTCATGCCCGGCCCCGTTCAGTCCTGCTTCAGCGGCACCCAGATGGAGACGCGCATCTCCTCTGAGCCGTCCTCCGGCGGAAGATAGACCTCGACGTCGTACTCGCCGGCAACGGAATAGCCGGAAAGCGCGGGCAGCCATTCCGACCAGATCTTCGTGTTCGTGGCCTGCAGCGTTTCGAGCGTGCAGGGGAACTCCGCCCAGAGGCCAGCGGGGATGACTCTGGTCTCGCACCCCTCGGGTATCTCCTCCCAGGGGAAATACAGGTCCGCGATCCAGTAATCGAATTCCTTGCCCTCCATATCGAGGCAGAGGCCGAAGGTCCCCATTATGGGGCGGTCCTCGCCCTTGGCTATCAGCTCATCCCAGAATTTCGGGATCTCGGTACGGCTCGTGTTCGAATCAAAGCGCCTTTTGACGCCGACGACGGTGAACTGCGCTTTCTTTACTATTCGATGCTCCATAACAGTTTTATCCTCCGTGGTTTGTTTTCTTTCGGTTATCACGACGTGAACGGTATCGCCGTTTGCCTTATTCAGCGCCGCGCGGATGGCTTTGAGCACGCCGATCACGTAGCATACGCTTCCGTCCGGATTCTTGACGCCCATATTGACGATGCTGCCTTCATAGGGCATGCCGTCGAACTCGGCACGGACCTTCATGCGGCCCCTGCCGAACTCCTTTCTGAGATCCCACGGGAAGGCGACGTACGCCCCGCCGGTATCCGTTTCATGCAGTATCGCGTCGTATTCGTATTTCAAATCGACCTCATTTCGTCGATGCGCACGAACGCGCGTCCGCACCACTCGAACACGGCCGTGAACGCGGCGTCGAGATCGAAGCCGTCCGGCAGCTCCCTCAGACCGAGCATCAGCCGGTCCTCCTCCGGGACCGCGTGCTTGAGCGCTTCCTTCCCGACGATGAACTCGCCGCTTTCAAGGTAATGCATGTTCTGTATAATGTAGAAAAGCCCCTTGCAGCTGCCGCGGAACTTTCTTATATTGGTCTCGCGGTCCGCGTGGATATAGCGATGGCAGAGCTCGTGATAGAGGTTCCCGAGGCTTAATTTAACGTAGTTCAGCTCATCCTCCCGCGAAGCGGGGGGAAGGAGAGAAACAAGCGTCCCGTAAAGATCCTTCGTGGTATGAAGCAGCTGGCAGACCTCCAGCGGGTTCCAGCGCTTGAGCTCGTCCGTGCCGCAGATAAAGCCGCAGGAGCGCTCATAGTTCCCAAGGCCGCTAAGCAGAGCGCGGTATTCGTCCATATCCTTTTTCGAGAACCCGTCGAGCACGAGCATGACGTCGATATCGCTGTTTTCGCCCGCCTCGCCGCGCATGAAGCTGCCCTGCAGGCCGACGTACCTTAACCGATCGCCGAAAGCGGCTTTGCACTCCCGGATCAGCCTGTTCAAATAATCTTCTATATCAAGCATTCGCTTTCAGCCTCCTTTCCCGTTACGGATCCGCCGAGCTGATTATACCACAGCCTGCTGCGTCGGGCAACGGCAAAACCGCTCCCGCCCGGGAGGGGAAAGCGGCTGCGCTTATGCCGCCGAACGCCCGGTCCGCGCGCCGCCAAGGCGGGCGGAGCCAAAACCGGAATTTTTGGAAATATTTTATAAAAAATCGCCAATAACCCCTTGAGGTTTGTATATAACATGTGGTATACTATTTCTATCGGAAAATCGGAATATTCTCCCGGCACTCCCTGATTTCGGCAGGAGCCGGACGCACCGGCAGCGCACGCCGCTTCATTTCGGATGTTATTTGCTCCAGAGACGGGCGAGTAATATACACATAAACAAGGAGGTCATACTGTAAATGGCAAAGTACATCATGGCACTCGATGCTGGCACCACCTCTAATCGCTGTATCCTGTTCAACGAGAAGGGCGAGATCTGCAGCGTAGCTCAGAAAGAGTTCACGCAGATCTATCCCCAGCCCGGTTGGGTAGAGCACAACGCAAACGAGATCTGGGACACCCAGCTGCACGTCTGCCGCCAGGCGATGGATAACATCGGCGCCAAGGCCGCCGACATCGCTGCCATCGGCATCACCAACCAGCGCGAAACCACCATCGTGTGGGACAAGAAGACCGGAGAGCCGGTCTACAACGCCATCGTTTGGCAGTGCCGCAGGACTGCTGACATGAAGGAAGAGCTGATGAACAAGTACCCCGAGATCGCGGACGAAGCCTACCATAAGACCGGTCTGGTTTTCGACCCCTATTTCTCCGGTACCAAGCTCCGCTGGATCCTCAACAACGTACCCGGTGTCCGCGCAAGGGCGGAAGCCGGCAACCTGGCCTTCGGTACGGTCGACACCTGGCTGATCTACAAGCTGACCAAGGGCAGAGTACATGCCACCGACTTCTCCAACGCTTCCAGAACCCTGATGTTCAACATCAACACCTGCACCTGGGACAAGAAACTGTGCGAGCAGCTCGAAGTTCCCATGAGCATGCTGCCTGAGGCAAAGCCCTCCAGCGGTCTGTTCGGCGAGTCCGATCCCGAATTCTTCGGCGGCGCCATCAAGATCACCGGTGTTGCCGGCGACCAGCAGGCGGCGCTCTTCGGCCAGACCTGCTTCGAGCCCGGCATGGCGAAGAACACCTACGGCACCGGCTGCTTCATGCTGATGAACATCGGCGACAAGCCCCTCTATCCCGACAACGGCCTTCTGACCACCATCGCCTGGGGTCTTGACGGCAAGGTCGAGTACGCACTCGAAGGCTCCGTCTTCGTAGCCGGCGCTGCGATCCAGTGGCTGCGCGACGAAGTCAAGCTCGTCGATGCGTCCCCCGACTCCGAGTACTATGCGACCAAGGTCAAGGATACCAACGGCTGCTACGTCGTTCCCGCCTTCACCGGTCTCGGCGCTCCGTATTGGGATCCCTACGCACGCGGCGCGATCACCGGTCTGACCCGCGGCGTCAACAAGGCGCACATCATCCGTGCGACCCTCGAGTCCCTGGCATTCCAGACCAACGACGTGCTGGCCGCCATGGAAGAGGGCTCCGGCGTCAAGCTCAACGCCCTTAAGGTCGACGGCGGCGCCTGCAAGAACAACTTCCTCATGCAGTTCCAGTCCGATATCATCGGCGCTCCGGTACATCGTCCCGTCTGCGTCGAGACCACCGCTATGGGCGCCAGCTACCTCGCCGGCCTCGCAGTGGGCTATTGGAACAGCAAGGCCGACGTCATCAAGAACTGGGCTATCGACAAGGAGTTCGAGCCCGAGATGGACGCCGAGACCAGGGAGAAGGAGCTCAAGGGCTGGAAGAAGGCCGTCAAGACTACCTTCGGCTGGGCCAAGGAATAAGCGCAACGCTCCCCGTCTTTACTGAATGACCGCGCCCGGCCGGTTTTGCCGGGCCCCCAAACTTTGTTTATCGTCTGCTCCGCCGTGGGGGCAAACGCGGCGGAACAGGATAAAGAACAATAAAAAAATAAAAAAAGAAAGAGGTCTAAACAATGTTACCCAAACTGTTAGGCGAATTCCTCGGTACTGCAATGCTTATCCTCCTCGGTGACGGCGTTGTCGCCAACGTCACCCTGAACAAGTCCGGCATGAAGGGCGCCGGCTCCATCCAGATCACCCTGGCCTGGGGTCTCGCGGTCCTTATGCCCGTCATCTGCTTCGGTGCCGTTTCCGGTGCTCACTTCAACCCCGCTGTTTCTCTCGGTCTTGCCATTGCCGGTAAGTTTGAGTGGGGCCTTGTTCTTCCTTACGTAGTAGCTCAGGTCCTCGGCGGTATCCTCGGCGGTATTGTCGTGTACTTCTTCTTCAAGGATCAGTTCGATGCAACCGAAGATCCCGCTACCAAGCTGGGCGTCTTCTCCACTGCACCGTCCGTTAAGCACCCCATTGTTAACTTCTTCTGCGAGATCGTCGGCACCTTCATCCTCGTGTTCGTCATCCTGATGAACCGTGACAGCGGCGCTGCGACTTCCGGTGTTGCAAATCTGTTTACCTTCGGTCTCATCGTCTCCATCGGTATGTCCCTCGGCGGCACCACCGGTTATGCTATCAACCCCGCCCGTGACGCCGGTCCTCGTATCGCCCACATGATCGTTCTGGGCAAGGAGCCCCACAACTGGGGCTACGGCTGGATCCCCGTGCTCGCTCCTCTCTGCGGCGGTGCTCTGGCTGCCCTGCTCTACCTTGTTCTTAAAGCTCCCATGGCCCTCTGATCCGGCCGGCAGCTTGTTCTGACGAACCTATGGGGCCGTCTTGCGTAAGGGCATCCGTCCCTGCAAGACGGCCTCTTTTCCATCGTACCACCCCTATTTTATATAGAACGTGAGGTGTAAATGATGTATGATGTCATCATCATCGGCGGCGGTGTTGTAGGCTGCGGCGTTGCAAGGGAGCTTTCCCGCTACAAGGCCAAGGTCATGCTGCTGGAAAAAACCAACGATATCTGCAACGGGCAGAGCAAGGCGAACACCGCCATTATCCACGGCGGTTACGACGCAAAGCCCAATACCCTGAAAGCGAAATTCAACGTACTCGGCAACGCCATGTTCGACAAGCTCCATGAGGAGCTGGACGTGCCGATTCAGTGGAATACTTCCCTGGTCGTTTCCTTCAATAAAGACGACCATCCCGCATTGGAGAAGCTCCTGCAGCAGGGCATTCAGAACGGCTGCCGGGGCGAGCTCCGCATCATCGATGAGAAGGAACTGCGCGAGCGTGAGCCCAACGTGGGCAGCACCGCCTGCGAAGCCCTTCTGGTGGGCTCCGGCGGCATCGTCTGCCCCTACGAGCTGACCATCGCGTTTGCGGAGAACGCGGCAATGAACGGCGTTGAGTTCAGGCGCAACGCCGAAGTCACCGACCTTAAGAGGCTTGAGAACGGCAACTGGCAGGTCGTCTCCGCCGCAGGCACCTTCGAGACCCGCGCCGTGGTGAACGCCGCCGGCGCCTATTCCGACGTGTTCAACAACATGGTCTCCGAGCGCAAGGTGCATATCCGCCCCCGCCGCGGCGAGTACTACATCCTGGATAAGAAATACCGCGACGTCTTCCACGCCGCCATGTTCCAGCTGCCCACCAAGATGGGCAAGGGCATACTGATCGCCCCCACGGTGGACGGCACCGTTCTGGTCGGCCCCACCGCAGAGGACATCGATGATAAGGAAGATAAGAGGACGACGGCCGAAGGTCTGGCCAAGTCCCTCAGGGAAGCCGGCCGCACCTGGGAGCATATCCCGATGCGCGGCTTCATCACCACCTTCTCCGGCCTGCGTTCGACCGGCGACACCGGCGACTTCGTGCTGGGCGAGCCCGATGACGCGCCGCACTTCTTCAACTGCTGCGCCGTCGAGTCCCCCGGCCTGACCTCGTCCCCCGCGATCGCCGACTGGCTGTCCAAGGATATCGCCGCCAAGCTGGAGCTGGCTCCGAACCCCGATTTCAACCCCATCCGCAAGGGCATTCCCAAGTTCCGTGAGATGAACGACGAAGAGAGGGCAGCCGCGATAGCCGCGAACCCCGACTTCGGCAAGGTAGTCTGCCGCTGCGAGACCGTCACCGAAGCGGAGATCCGCGAAGCGATCCGCCGCCCGGTCGGCGCCCTGGACGTGGACGGCATCAAGCGCCGCACCCGCGCCGGCATGGGCCGCTGCCAGGCGGGCTTCTGCACCCCGCGCACGGTGGAGATCCTGTCCGAGGAGCTGGGCATTTCCCCGCTGGAGGTCACCAAGTTCGGCGGAACCTCCAAGCTGCTGAAGGAATTTCTCTTTGAGGAGGGCAAGAACGATGCGTAAAACTGACATTCTCATCATCGGCGGCGGTCCCGCGGGCCTCGCTGCCGCGGTCGGCGCATACGAAGCCGGTGCCCGTGATATCCTGATACTGGAGCGCGAAGAGCGCCTGGGCGGCATCCTGAAGCAGTGCATACACAACGGCTTCGGTCTGCATACCTTCAAGGAGGAGCTGACCGGCCCCGAGTACGCGCAGCGCTTCATCGAGAAGGTGCTCGCCTATGAGATCCCCTATCAGTGCGAGACCATGGTCATCGACGTGTCCCCCGAAAAGGTGGTCACCTGCGTATCCCGCAAGAACGGTCTGGAGCATATCCAGGCCAAGGCGATCATCCTCTGCATGGGCTGCAGGGAACGTCCCCGCGGCTCCCTGGGCACACCGGGCGAGCGCTGCCCCGGCGTCTACACCGCCGGCACCGCGCAGAAGTTCACCAACCTTGAGGGCCTGATGCCCGGCAAGGAGGTCGTCATCCTGGGTTCCGGCGACATCGGCCTGATCATGGCCCGCCGCATGACCTTCCTGGGCGCCAAGGTCCACGCCTGCGTGGAGCTGATGCCCTACTCCAGCGGCCTCAAGCGCAACATCGTCCAGTGCCTCGACGACTTCGGCATCCCCCTGCTGCTGAGCCACACCGTGGTGGATATCCACGGCCGTGACCACCTGGAGGGCGTCACCGTGGCCGAGGTCGGGCCCGACCTCAAGCCCATTCCCGGCACCGAGAAGTACTATCCCTGCGACACGCTGCTGCTGTCGGTCGGTCTGATCCCCGAGAACGAGCTGTCCGAGATGGCGGGCGTCGAGATCGCTCCCACCACCTCCGGCGCCGTCGTAGACGAGCAGCTGATGACCTCTGTGGACGGCGTCTTCTCCGCCGGCAACGTGCTCCACGTCCATGACCTCGTCGACTTCGTTTCCGAAGAGGCCACGAAGGCCGGCGCCAACGCCTGCCGCTACGTTATGGGCAGCCTGCCCGAGGGCGGCCGCAAGGTCCCCGTACAGATGGGCTTCGGCGTGGGCGGCATCGTGCCGCAGTTCGTGTCCGAGAACGCGGAGGGCAGCGTGAACTTCATGTTCCGTCCCCGCAACGTCTACCGGAACGGCAAGGTCATTGTGGAAATGAACGGCGAGACCATCCTCTCCAAGAAGACCATGATCATGGCTCCCGGAGAGATGGTGAATATCAGCATTCCCGTCGAAAAGCTCAAGGGACTGGATAAGGCTGAATCCATTCTGGTAAGAATCGAGGTGCCCGAAGCATGAAATACGAATTGACCTGCATCAACTGCCCCATGGGCTGCCGCATCACCGCGGACTATGACGGCAAGGAAGTTACCAACATCCAGGGGTACACCTGCGCCAGAGGCAAGGCCTATGCTCAGACCGAGATCACCGACCCCACAAGGATGGTGACCGCGCTTGTCGGCGTGGAGGGCACCCATATCCCGCTTTCGGTAAAGACCAAGAGCGCCATCCGCAAGCCGCTGATCTTCGACGCGCTGGCGGAGATCCGCAAGACCGTCGTCAAAAAGCCCGTCCATATCGGCGACGTGGTCATCCATGACGTCTGCGGTTCCGGAGTGGACGTGGTCGCCACCGAAAACATCGAATAACACAAATTAAGAGCTGCAGGGGCTTCCCTGCAAAGTTCAGCCGAAAGGAAGCATGATTTATGTCGAGCAGAGCGTATGACTGCCTCACCAAGATCGGTGAGCGCATCATCGAAAACAAGGATTATCTGACGGATCTCGACCGGGAGATCGGCGACGCCGACCATGGCGTCAACATGGCCCGCGGCTTCCACGCGGTTGCCGAAAAGGTGCCCGCAGATATGGAAGACATCGGCGCGCTTCTTAAGAAGACCGGCATGACGCTGCTGTCCACCGTGGGCGGCGCCTCGGGTCCTCTCTACGGCACGGCCTATATGGAGGCCGGCAAGGTCGTCGCGGGCAAGACCGCGCTGACCGCCGAGGACCTTAAGCTCATGCTGGACGCCGCGATCGCGGGCATCCAGAAGCGCGGCAAGGCCGTGAAGGGCGAAAAGACCATGCTGGACGCCCTGATCCCCGCCTACGAGACCTATGCCGCCGCCGTCGAAGCCGGCGACGAGCTGCTCCCGGCGCTTGAGAAAGCCTGCGCCGCAGCGGAGGAAGGCGTGGAGTTCACCAAGACCATCCATGCCACCAAGGGCCGCGCCAGCTATCTCGGCGACCGCAGCATCGGTCATCAGGACCCCGGTGCGACCTCCGCGACCATCACCCTGGAAGCGCTTCGGGATTTCCTGAAGGAAGAGGAGTAAGCAGATGGTAGGACTGGTTATCGTGTCCCACAGCAACAAGATCGCCGAGGGCGTTGTGGACCTCGCAAAGCAGGTGGCGCCTGCCAATGAAGGCATCCGTGCCGCCGGCGGCCTGGAGGACGGCGAGATCGGCACTGACCCCACCCGCATCATGGCCGCCATCGAGGAGGCCGACAGCGGCGACGGCGTCGTGCTCCTGTGCGACCTGGGCAGCGCGATCATGAGCGCGGAGACCGCCATCGAGCTGCTCGAGGATTCCGGTATCAACATCCGGATCGCCGACGCACCGCTGGTCGAAGGCGCGATCATGGCCGCTGTACAGGCCTCCATGGGCTCTTCCATGGATGAGATCATCAAAGCTGCCGAGGAGACCCGGCAGATGCCCAAAGTAAACTGAACCTATGCCGGCGCCTGCCGGACCCAAAACCGATCATTATCAGGAGGATAATTTTATGAAAAAACTCATCAATGAAGTCGACAACGTGGTAACCGAAATGCTTGACGGTATGGTAGCCGCGTATCCCCAGTACGTTCGTCGCCTTGAGGGCCTGGAAGTCCTGGTCCGTGCCGGCGGCTCCCAGGGCAAGGTTGCCCTGATCTCCGGCGGCGGCAGCGGCCACGAGCCCTCTCACGGCGGCTTCGTCGGCAAGGGCATGCTGGACGGCGCCGTAGCAGGCGCGGTATTCACCTCTCCCACGCCCGACCAGGTCTATGAGGCCATTATGGCTGCCAACGGCGGCAAGGGCGTTCTGCTGGTCATCAAGAACTACACCGGCGACGTGCTGAACTTCGAGATGGCCGCCGATATGGCTGCCGATGAGGGCGTCGAGGTCGAGAAGGTCGTCGTGGACGACGACGTGGCCGTGCAGAACAGCACCTGGACCACCGGCCGCCGCGGCATCGCCGGCACCGTGTTCATCCACAAGCTGGCAGGCGCCAAGGCAGAGGCCGGCGGCACCCTGGCCGAGGTCAAGGCCGTGGCCGAGAAGGTCATCGCCAACGTCCGCACCATGGGCATGGCCATCAGCGCATGCACCGTTCCCGCGGTCGGCAAGCCCAGCTTCGAGCTGGCTGAGGATGAGGTCGAGATCGGCCTCGGCATCCACGGCGAGCCCGGCGTCCGCCGCGAGAAGATCGGCACCGCCGATTCCATCGTGGATACGCTGCTCGACAAGATCCTTGCCGAGGGCATCTACAACGAGGGCGACGAGGTCGCCGTGCTCATCAACGGCATGGGCGGCACTCCGCTTATGGAGCTCTTCATCGCCAACAAGCATGTTGCCGAGGTACTGGCAGGCAAGGGCATCAAGGTCGCCAAGACCATCGTTGGCAACTTCATGACCTCCCTGGATATGCAGGGCTTCTCCGTCACCCTTCTCAAGCTGGATGACGAGCTCAAGGAGCTGCTGAACGCACCCGCCGATACCCCCGCATTCGTGCAGGCGTAAGCATCACCGGAATAAGGGATGAGCGAGTATTCGCTCATCTCTTTTTGTATAAGGAAAGCGCGTTTCGCGGCAATACTGCAAAACGCGCTTTTTCTGTTCCGTGATCCTTTAGGCGCTGCCGCTTGGGCGGCGCATGGGGCTTATTCCGCCATAAACGCTTCGATCTCGTCCGGATCCTTGATGATATCCTTTGAAAGGACCTCGCAGCCGTCCTCGGTGATCAGAAGATCGTCCTCGATGCGGATGCCGATCGCCTCCTCATCGACGTACAGGCCGGGCTCATTGCTGATGATCCAGCCGGGCTTTAATACGTCGCCGACGAGGGAGATATCGTGCACGTCGATGCCGATGGGGTGGCTCACGCCGTGCATATAGTACTTGCCCACCTCAGATACTTCGGCGATCATGCCCATGGCGACGAGGCCTTCCCCGAGGACCCTGCGCGCGATATCGTTCAGCTCCCTTGTGGTGAGGCCGGGCTTCGCGGCCGCGGCGACCTCCCTGTTCGCCTTGAGGACCAGCTCGTAGAGCTCGCGCTGCCTCGGGCTGAACTTACCGTTCGCAGGATAGGTCCTGGTGATGTCGCTGCAGTAGTTCTTATATTTCACGCCGAGGTCCAGCAGGATCAGCGAGCCGTCCTGTACCTCGCAGTGGTTCGTGCCGTAGTGCATCATGCAGCCGTTGATGCCGGAGCCGGCGATCGTGGGGAAGGACTGGCGCGCCGCGCCGAGCCGCCTGCAGGTGTACTCGAAGTCCGCCTGCACCTGGTATTCCGTCATGCCGGGCTTGAGGTGCTTCATCACGAACTCGAGGCCCTGGCGGGTGATATCCACCGCCCTGCGGACGCACTCGACCTCATCCTCATCCTTCTGCTCCCGAAGCGGCGCGCAGGCCGTATGCAGGTCCCTGAGGACCACGTGCGGATAGGCCTTATTGAACCGCTCTGCCATCACGAGATTGTAGTCCGGCAGGTCGTTCATCCGGCAGCGGTACATATCGAAGTACGCCCTTTCCACCCTGAAGCGTCCCATGAAGCTGCTTATCGCGCCCTCAAGCCCATCCGTATAGCGCACGTCCTCTATCTCGGAGATCGCCCGGACCTCCTCCTTGGTGGGCATCTTGCCGGTCCACCGCTCGGCCAGGGGCTCGGGTTCCTCGATGAAAAGGACCTCCTGCACTTTCTCCGCCGACTTATACGCGAGGAACGCCGTGTTCTCGCGCTCGAGGCCTGTCAGATAGAAATACTGGCTGTTGACCGCGAAATCGAAATAATCGTCCTCATTGGCGTGGATGGGGATGCCCGCATAGGCGATAACGAGCGTGTTCTCCTCCAGCGTTTGGTAGAGTTTTTCCCTGTGTTCTTTAAATGACATTGTTTTCCGACCTTTCTTTGACGCCGTGAAGGCTTTGTTTTGCCACTCCGCGCTTCACGGGCGTCGGCTTTTTTGCCCCTCAATATTACCACATTCCGCGTGTTTTTACAATCGGATCTTAAGCCCTGCCCGGGCAAAAAACAGCCCGTGCCGCATGAACGCGGTACGGGCTGCCTGCTGTTTTGGGATCAGATCTCTATGGAACCGGAGGTGACGTAGCGGCCGGACTTGCGGTCGAACAGCATGATCGAATCGCCGATGAAGCCGATATGCGCTTCGCTGCCGATGGAATAGACCGTGTCGCCGAAGACGACGCTCGTGAGCAGGAACTCTCCCGTGCGGATCTTCAGCGTGGACTCCATGCCCGTGGGCATCGCGCCGTAGATCTCGCCCTCGATGCCGCTGTCCATCAGGCGGATGAATTCGGGGCGGACGCCGAGCACGTAGTCGCCGTCCGTCAGGACGGGATCATCCGCGATCGAGGTATCCTCCTCCTCGACGCGGGCGATGTTGTAGCGGAAGACCTCGTCCTTGTTGCCCTTCTCCACATAGCCCTTCAGCTTTGCAAGCTCCGCGCGCCGCGCGTTCTCGGCCTCGATCGAAGCGTCGCGCTCGGCGAACCATTCCTTCATCGAGATGGGCGCGTTCGGATGGAAGGTGACCTTATTGTCGCCGAGCAGGGTCAGCGCGATGCTGCCGTCCGCATTCTGTTCGCCGTGCGTCTCGATGAAGTTGATCGAAGGATTGCCGACGAAGTCCGCAACGAAAAGGTTGTTCGGGCGGTTGTAGACGGTGAGCGGCGCGTCGTACTGCTGCAGCACGCCGTTGTTGATAAGGCAGATCGAGGTGGCCAGCGTCATGGCCTCCATCTGGTCGTGGGTGACGTAGACGAAGGTGCTGCCGGTCTCCACATGCAGACGCTGCAGCTCGTAGCGCATCTCGAGGCGCAGCTTGGCGTCGAGGTTGCTGAGCGGCTCATCCATGAACAGCACGCTCGGTTCGGGCGCGAGCGTCCTCGCGATAGCGACGCGCTGCTGCTGGCCGCCGGAGAGCTCCGCCGGGTAACGGTCCATGAACATGCCGATCTTGACGATGCGGGATACCCTGCGGACCGCGAGGTCGACCTCCTCCTTGTTGAGCTTGCGCTTGGTGACGATCGGCTCCCCGTTTTTGAGCACGCGGTAATCCTTGTCGAGCTCCTCGCCCTTCTCCCTGTGCTGGGCAAGTGCCGAGGCGAGCTTTCCCTCAAGCTCCTTGGCAGCGGCCGCCGCCTTGGAGGTATCGTTCTCAAGGCCGTAGCCGAGCAGCGTCTTTGCGGTCATCATGGAGATCGAGTAGTTGTCGATCAGCTTGATATAGGCCTTTTTCTTATCGACCGTGCCGCTCTTGTCGCGGCAGTCGTTGATGACTTCCGCAACGGCTTTGGGGTCCTTGAGGATCTCGATCATCCTTGCGCAGTTCTTCGCGGTGTAGTCGACGGTCTCCTTGGGCTCGTTGATGTTCTTGAGGCCGAAGGCGATGTTGTCATACACGGTCATGTTGGGCCAGAGCGCGTAGTTCTGGAACAGGAAGCCGACCTTGCGCTTGTTGGCGGGGATGTTGATGCCCGCCGCGCTGTCGAACACGACCCGGTCGCCGATGGTGATGCGACCCTCGGTGGGGGTCTCGAGACCCGCGATCATGCGCAGCGTCGTCGTTTTGCCGCAGCCCGACGGGCCGAGCAGCGTGACGAACGCATTATCCTCGATAACGAGATTCAGATTTTCGACTGCGTAGAATTTCTTCCAACGCTTCGTTATGTTTTCCAATACGATTTTCGGCATAATTAACCTCCGATGCCTTCATCCAGGCTCGCGCCGGTGATTTTATTGACGACTGTGTTGAAGAT
>JAEEKE010000007.1 GCA_016282255.1 Bacillota bacterium | reverse complement strand
CTGGAAGAAGCCGCAGCCGGTCTTTCTGCCCAGCTTGCCCGCGCGGACCATTTTGCGGAGCAGGCAGCTTGCGCGGTACTTGCCGTCGTGGGTCTCGTTGTAGAGGGTATCCATGATGGCGAGGCACACGTCCAGGCCGATCAGGTCGCCGAGCGCGAGGGGTCCCATCGGGTGGTTGGCGCCCAGCTTCATCGCGTTGTCGACGTCCTCGGGGGAGGCGACGCCGTTCTGAACGATCTCGCAGGCCTCGTTGATCATCGGGATCAGCAGGCGGTTGACCACGAAGCCGGGGGCCTCGGCGACCTCGACGGGCTCCTTGCCGATGGCGACGGTGAGCTCCTTGATCGCGTTGAAGGTCTCGTTGGAGGTGTGCATGCCGCGGATCAGCTCAACGAGCTTCATGACGGTGGCGGGGTTGAAGAAGTGCATGCCGATGAACTTGTCGGGGCGCTTGGTCGCGGCCGCGATCTCGGTGATGGAGATGGAGCTGGTGTTGGTCGCGAAGATCGTGCTCTCCGGGCAGATGCCCTCGAGGGTGCCGAACAGGATCTTCTTGAGGTCCATGTTCTCGATGATGGCCTCGATCACGAGGTCTGCGTCCTTCGCGTCCTCATAGCTGTTGGTGAAGGTCACGCCCGCGATGATCGCGTCGGCGGCTTCCTGAGTCATCTTGCCGCGCTCGACGCGCTTTAAAAGGCCCTTCTGCAGCTTGGCGCTTGCGCGGCCGGTGCTTTCAGGGGTGCGGCCGAAGAGCTTGACGCTGTAACCCTTGGTGGAGAATACCTGGGCGATGTCGAGGCCCATGGTGCCGGTTCCGATAACGAAGATGTTTTTCATGGTATTGATCCTTTCTGTTTTGGTTAAGTTTATTTGTTTTGACGGTGCGGGCAATTCTTTTTGAGAATATGACCCGTTCCGCAAATTGTATTTTCTCAAGCTTATGCGCACAAACGTGAAGGGAGTGCAGCGCCTGCGGCGCGACCCTGTCCTTAGCTGCTTGGTCGCCGCGGTTCGTCGCCTATCGCGGCGCCGCGCGCTGACTCGCTGGTCGGTCGCTTCGCTCCCTTATTATTACTTTCCGGTAAAGGGTTTTTTCTCGGTCTTCTCGACGAACGCGGTCATGGCCATCTGCTGATCCTCGGTCTCGAAGCAGTCGCCGAAGAGCTTTGCCTCGGCCTCGAGATCCGCATCGAGCGCGTCGAGATAGCGGCGGCGCATGGCCTTCTTGGCGTTGCGCACGGCGATGGGCGCGTTCTGTGCGATCGCGTTGGCGATCGCCATCGCCTCGTCCATGAGCTGTTCGCCGGGAACGACCTTCGTCACGAGCCCGATCTCGAGCGCCTTCTCGGCGTTGATGACCTTGCCGGTCAGTATCATGCCCATCGCGACGGCGCGGTTGACCGTCCTCACGAGCCGCTGCGTGCCGCCGAAGCCGGGGGTGATGCCGAGGCCGACCTCGGGCTGACCGAACTTCGCGCGTTCGGACGCGATGCGGATATCCGCGCAGAGCGCAAGCTCGCAGCCGCCGCCCAGCGCGTAGCCGTTGACTGCGGCGATGACGGGGATCTCAAGGTTTTCGAGCGCCGAAAACGCCCTGTGCCCGCGCATGCCGAACTCATAGCCTTCGGCTTTGGTAAGGCCGCGCATCTCGGCGATGTCCGCGCCGGCGACGAACGCCTTGCCCGCGCCGGTTATGATCAGGCAGCGGAGCTCCGGATCGTTTTTGATCTCTTCGCACCTCGCATAAAGCTCGTCGAGCGTGGCGGAATTGAGCGCGTTGAGCGCCTCGGGACGGCTGATCGTCAGCACGCCGACGAAGCCCTTTTTCTCAAACAGGATCATGCTTTTTACCTCCCACAAACGCCGCTTTCCGGGCGGCCCTTATCATATCTATTATACTCCCGCCGATAGCGCAAATAAAATATATTTTGATAAGCTCAGTTTACCCTCAGCACCATGATCATCGGGGTCAGCCCGCCGGCCTCGGTGCGCTCGGTCCTTAAAATCTCAAGGTCCTTCCTCTCGCGCACGAGGCGTTTGAGCAGCGTGAACTCCATCGTGTAGAGGACCGCCACGCCGCCTTTTTTGACCAGCTTCGGCAGCCTCTCCACCAGCCCGCGGTAGAGCCTTTCGCAGCTCTCGTGATTGCCCACGCGGTTGCCGAAGGGCAGGTTCGAGATCAGCTCGTCGTAGGGGCGCTTGGCCTCGAAGCGCAGTATGTCGTTGGCCACGAATTTGGCTTGCTTTATTCCGAAGAGCTCCGCCGCCGCGGCGGAATTGGTGCGCGCCGCGTCGATCGCGCGGTGCGAGATATCCACGCCGGTCAGCGAATCACAGGGGGAGAGAAGGCCGCGTTCGATCAAAAGCGTGCCGCTGCCGCAGCAGGGGTCGATCACGCGCGCGTTGACGGTGAGGAAATCCTCCGCAAAGCGCAGCACGGCCGCCGCCGTCGCGGGGTTCATCGAGGCCGGTATGCTCTCCCTGCGGTAGGCAAAGCGCGGGTCCGCGAGCGTGAAGAGCTTGAGGTAAAGCCTTAAGCCTCCATCGAACGAGCAGCGCAGCTCGATCTCGTAATCCGACGGCGCGTTGATAAGCTCGGCGCAGTCCAGCGCGTTGCGCAGGGCCTTTTTGAACGCCGTGCGCTCCGTGGGCGGCTCGCCCTCGGTCTCGATGCGGTAGCGGCAGGGCGGCTCGCCCCCGTGCGTCCTCGCCATAAAGCCCGGCACGAATTCGCGAAAACGCGCGGCGATGGCCGCGGGATCGGCCGCAACGCCTTTAGCGGGGACCGGGAACAGCGCCTCGGTAAAGCAGCGGCAGGCGAAGAGGCCGGTTAGATCGTCTGTGAAAACGCGCAGCGAGGAAGGAGTGACGTTCCTCGGCTCGAGCCCCAGGTCCCTTAGCTCGGCCGCGAGCCGGTAGGAAAGGTTCTGCGGCGCCCGCAGCTCGATATCCGTCCTTTCGCCGAGGCCTGTGAAGGGGTGCTTAACGTGCTTGACGCAGGCCGCGCGCGCCTGCTTGAGCGCGTCGGTCTCCTCCCTGAAATGCTTCTCCTCGGTCTCATCTTTCGGGGGAGCGGGGGAGTAACCGGAAAGCGCCTTCTCCGCGGCTTCCCCGCCTATCGCGCCGAGGGCCAGCAGGAGCGACGGCCGCACGAAACGGGTCCCCTCCTTATCGAGCCGGTCGATCAGAAGCGAGGCGTCGTTTTCGTTATCGGAGAGCATGCCGATAAGGCGGCAGGCGTTGCGGCGCAGCTTGGGGCTTTCGGCCGAGACGGCGGCCCGGACGGCGGCCATGAAGCCTTCGTCCCCGGTGGCCCTTGCGGCAAGCGCTTTGTCGCTCTTGATAAGGCGTATAAGCAGGGCCGAGGCAAGCCCCTCGCCGGCGAAGAGCTCCGCCGAGGCGGCAAAAAGCGCGTCCCTGTCGAGACCCGCGTCGTTTGCGAGCTCCAGCGCGCCGTTCGGCGCTTCGAGCCTTTCGATTATTTCTTCGCGCGTCAGTTTCCGCGCCGTTTTATGATCCCTTGTCATCCGTTCCTGTTCTCCCTGCGCAGCTTTTCGAGCGCTCCGTTAAAAACCTCCGGCAGCGGGGCGGTGAACTCCATCCTTTCGCCCGTGCGGGGGTGGGTGAGGCGCAGGCGCGCGGCGTGCAGCGCCTGGCCGGTAAAGCCCAGGCCGTTCTCGGCCCTGCCGTAGACCGGGTCACCGACGAGCGGATGCCCGATATACGCCATATGCACGCGTATCTGGTGGGTGCGGCCGGTCTCGAGCTCCACCTCGAGCAGCGTCTTCCCGGGGAAGCGCTCGAGCACGCGCCAGTGCGTCACGGCCTCGCGTCCGCCGGGCACGACGGCCATCTTCTTGCGGTCGGTGCGGTGCCTTGCGATCGGCGCGTCCACGGTGCCGCCGTCCTCTCGGAAGCCGCCCGTAGCAAGCGCGATATAGGTGCGCGCCACCGAATGCGTCTTGAGCTCCGAAGAAAGAAAATTATGCGCCGCGTCGTTCTTCGCGATCACGATCAGGCCCGAGGTGTCCTTATCTATGCGGTGCACTATGCCGGGGCGCAGCTCGCCGCCGATGCCGGAAAGATCCTTTATATGAAACATCAGCGCGTTGACGAGCGTGCCCGAGGGATTGCCCGCCGCGGGGTGCACCACCATGCCCGCGGGCTTGTTGATGACCGCGATATCCGCGTCCTGATACACGATATCGAGCGGGATATCCTCGGCGATCAGCTCCGTGGGCTCGGGCGGGGGGAGCGTGACGCTGACCTTGCTGCCCGCGCGCACGGAAAAGCCCGCCTTGCGCGGCTTCCCGTCCACGAGCACTGCGCCGCTTTTGATCAGCTTTTCTGCGCGGGAGCGCGTCAGCCCCGTATTCTCCGCAACGAACGCGTCGAGCCGCCCGCAGTCCTCCCCGGCGGTGAACTCCGCCGCTTCGGCGCAGGCGTCCTCGGGGTCGAACAGCTCGCCGAGCTCGTTTTTTTCACCGTTACTCACCGGCATCCGGCTCCTTTTCGTTCTTTGCTTCACCCTCGGCAGGTGCGGACCCCTCCTTGGGCTCGTCCTTTATCAGCTCGCCGAAGAACGCCCTTCCGCGCTTTGTGAACACAAGCACTATCACTATCAGCGCAGCGCCCAGCGTGACGGCGACGTCGGCCACGTTGAAGACGGGGAACTCGATGAATTCGAACGCGATGAAATCCCGCACGTAGCCGAGCGCGATGCGGTCGATGATGTTGCCGACCGCGCCGCCCAGCACGAGCGCAAAACCGATGATGACGCCGCGGGGCGCGTTTTTAACGAGCTTTATCATAAGCCATATCATCGCGAGCGAAGCCAGAATGCTGAACACGATCAGGAAGACGCGCGCGTTCTTGAGCAGGCCCCAGGCCATGCCGGTGTTGCGGACGTATTCAAAGCCGATCAGCCCGGGGATCACGCTCCTCGGGCCGCCCGTGACGAGCCCGGGGCAGATCAGCGCCTTGGTCAGCTGGTCGGCGGCGGCGACGAGCGCCGATATGATGAATGAAACTGCCGTGAATATAGTCATTATGCCTCCGAAGCGGCCTCGGCCGCCTTCTTTTTCAGCCTAATGATACCATCTTTACGCCCGAATTGCAATCACGATTATATTCGAAGAAAACGGGGCATATCGGCCGAAAAATGTTGCAAACCAACGAAGGATTTGTTATACTTAGCCTGACGGAAAAAACAAATAACACCGTGCCGCGGCACGGCGCCCCGGGAAGCGCGTTCCCGAAGGCAAAGGAGAAAGATATGACTATTGCAAATTGGACCGGTATAGCGGGCGGTCTTGCGCTCTTCCTCTACGGTATCCGCATGATGGGCCAGGGCATCGAGCATCTTGCCGGCGCTAAACTGAAAAACATACTTGAAAAGCTGACAAAGAACCGTTTCGTGGGTCTTCTGGTCGGCGTTTTTATTACGGCGATAATCCAGTCGAGCAACGCCACCTCGGCGATGACGGTCGGCTTCGTAAACGCGGGGCTGATGGAGTTCTCGAGGGCCTCGGGCGTCATCCTCGGCGCGAACATCGGTACCACGGCCACCGGCCTTCTGATCGCGCTCAATATGAGCCGCATCGCGTCGGTCATCGCGTTCGTCGGCGTCGTCGCGGTCGTGTTCATCAAGCGCAAGAGCATCAATAATATCGGCAGCGTCGTGGCGGGCCTCGGCATCCTGTTCATCGGCATGAACCTGATGAAGGACAATATGGCGCCGCTCGCCACCGAGAAATATTTCACGGACATGCTGCTGAGCTTTGAGAACAAGTTCCTGCTGGCCGTGCTCGTGGGCACCTTGGTCACGCTCATCGTTCAGAGCGTTTCGGCCTCGGTCGGTATCCTTCAGGCGATGGCCCTCGCCGGGGCCGTCACCAGCCTCGACCAGGTCGTGTTCCTGATCCTCGGCTTCAACATCGGCGCCTGCACCGCGGCGGTCACCGCGGCGATCGGCGGCAAGAAGGACGCAAAGCGCACCGCGATGATCCACATCATGTTCAACGTGTTCGCGGGCCTGATCTGGGGCGTGGGCTGGAAGCTCCTGCCCGTCCGCAGCTGGTTTGAGGCGCTCTCGCCCAACGTCGTTCAGCAGATCGCCTATATGAACGTCATCGAAAAGCTCGTCGGCGCGGCGATCCTGTTCCCCTGCCTGCCGCTGATGGAGAAGCTCGCGAAGCTCATCTTCCCGGGCGAGGACGAATCCGAGAAGCGCGATATGCTGCTGCATATCAACAACAACGATATCGGCACCATCTCCGTGGCGATCGCGCAGGCGGAGGCCGAGGTCGCAAGGATGTACAGCCTTGCAAAGACGAATCTCGACCTTTCCTGCAAGCTTTTGACCGAGAAGCATCCCCCGCGTGAGGACCTGGAGCTGATCGCCAAGAACGAAGATACGATCGACTTCCTCAACCATGCCATCACCGACGCGCTGATCAAGATCACCGGCGCCTGCGTGCTGGGCCCGCATGAAGCGCGCATCATCGACGGCATGCACCACGTCATCTGCGACTATGAGCGCATCGGCGACCATGCCGACAATATCGCGGGCTACGTCCGCCACATCATGGATCAGGGCCTCGGCTTCTCAGAAAGCGCGCGGCGCGAGATCACCGAGCTGACGACCAAGGTCACAAACTTCGTTGAGGAGGCGCAGCGCTACTACCGCAGCAGCTCCGAGAAGACCTTTGAGGAGCTTGAGGCCATCGAGGACAGCGTCGACAACGATGTGGACTTCATGCAGGAGCAGCACATCCGCCGCATGAACACCGGCGAATGCAAGGCCGAGATCGGCATGCTCTACGTCGAGATCCTGACCGACCTCGAGCGCGTCGCCGACCATGCGCTGAACATCGCCGAGGCGCAGAAGTAAAATACTGAAAACGAAGGATCCGCAGGGGAGAACTCCTGCGGATCCTTTAATATGGCAGCCGTGCCGGAGCACGGACGGGGGACGGCGTATCTCCTTATGCGGATACGCCGAAGGGCGCTCACTTTTTAAGCACGCCGAGGCCTTTAAGCAGCCCGGATAAAACGGCGATAACGCAGATGATCAGCGAAAGCATGGGCGCCTCCTTGGGTCAAAACGGACGGGAAAACGGATGCATGGGGCATAGGCCCCGGGGCAAGGCCTTATATGACCTTGAGGCCCTTGAGCAGTCCGAAGGAATACAGGCACGAGAAAGCGATGATCCAAAACATGATCTAAAACCTCCTTGACGGAAAATTCGTTCGCCGCGGGGGACGGCCGCATGGCCCTTTCGGGTCCTTGTCCCCTTCGACGGTATGAATGATATCACCGCTTTTTAAAGCTGTCAGCACATATTTTGGTACACTGGCTCTCCGGCCGCCCCTGAGTACGGATTTTTGTACCAATTTCGGTCAAAAAAGCGCTTTGAGGCGCTGAAGAGCCCGTTTTTCCCGCATTTCGGACTTGACTTTCGCGCTCCGATGGGCTATCATACGCTTACCCGATCGGGCCGCCCGAAGGCGGCCGCGCCCCGTTTCACTTCCCGGGGCGCATATAGACCCATCGTTCCCTCTTTCACAGCAGCTTCATGATGCTCCGGCGCACGCGCCCGGAGTCGCGCTTGATGCGCTTGGGCACGTCCGGATACATCGCCGAGACCGCCGCCGCGGCCGCCGCCATACCGAGCACCATGCCCGAGGCAAAACCGATCACCTTCATCTTCCCGCCTCCTTAAACGAAATGCCGCTTTCGCGGTATAAACAGTATCCGCCTTTCCGGCCGGTTTTATACGCCGCTGTACGGACTTCTTCTTCCGTTTTCGCCGTTTTTCGATTTTTTGTTTAAAAGCCTTTGTTTTAAAGGAAAAATCGCCCTTAAAGCATGGCGGATCGGGGCAGGGGACCGGCGTATTCACGGTTGAAAGAACACCCCCCGCCATGGTATAATGGCAGAGTAAATAAAGCATCTCAAGGAGCCCAGAATGAGCAGGAACCGAGTCATGATAGGCGCCGTGCCCGTCGGCGGCGGCGCGCCCGTTTCGATCCAGTCCATGACCAATACCGACACGCGCGATACCGAGGCGACCGTCAGCCAGATCCTGGCACTCGAGGCGGCCGGCTGCGAGATAGTGCGCTCCACCGTCTTCGACGAGCGCTGCGTCGAGTCCGTGCGCGAGATCGTAAAGCGCATCCATATCCCCCTCGTGGCGGATATCCATTTCGATCACCGCCTTGCGATAGCGGCGATCGGCGCGGGCGTGGCGAAGGTCAGGATCAATCCGGGCAACATCGGCTCGGAGGCGGGCGTAAAGGAGCTTGCCCACTGCGCCAGAGCGAACGGCGTTCCGATCCGCATCGGCGTCAACGGCGGCTCGCTTGAGAAGGACCTGCTCGAAAAATACGGCGTCACGGCCGAGGCGATGGTCGAAAGCGGCGTCCGCCATGCCGAGATGCTAGAAAAATACGGCTTCTCCGATATCGTGCTCTCGCTCAAATCCTCCGACGTCAAGACCACGGTGGAGGCCTACCGCCGCGCGGCCGGGCTACTGCCGTACCCGCTGCACCTCGGCATCACCGAGGCGGGCATGGGGGAGGAGGCGCTGCTGCGCTCCGCGATCGGCGTCGGCAGCCTGCTGCTCGACGGCATAGGCGACACCATGCGCGTTTCCCTGACCGGCGGCGTCATCGAGGAGGTCGAGGCCGCGAAGAAGATACTTGCCGCGCTCGATATCAGGCGCGATACCGTCAGGATCGTAAGCTGCCCCACCTGCGGCCGCACGAGGGTGGACCTTGCGTCCATCGTTGAGCGCGTGCGCGAGGCGCTCTCATTCGAGGGCGTCAAGCCCATCAAGGTCGCGGTCATGGGCTGCGCCGTCAACGGCCCGGGCGAAGCGCGGGAGGCCGATATCGGCATCGCGTTCGGCTCGGTCAACGCGGCGGTATTCGGCCGCGGCGGGATACTCTACACCGATAAGCTCCCCGGCGTCATCGACCGCTTTATCGAGGACGCAAAGAAGCTCTGCACGAAGGAATAAGCCCTTTCGGGGGCGAAACGCCCCCTCTTCCCCTCATTTCACCTTCACCGATCATTTATTATAAGCATATGAGTTATTTTACCGATGAACAGAATCCCGGACGCGATCTGGTCCCCGGCAGCGCAAGCTGCGTGCAGGACTATATCGATTCCGGCACGGTCCGCATCCGCTCGGCCGTCCATATGAAGGAGCCCGAGCGCGTGCAGGTCGTTATAGACACCAGCCGGTTCCTGCTTTCGAGCGAGATCGAATTCATCACCGAGGAGATCCGCGAAAAGCTCCGGCCGATCGACACCGAGATCGTCTTCTGCTTCGACAGCGCGATCGACGCCGTCAACAGGTCGAGCAGCCTCTCCGCCTCGGCCCTGCTCGAGCTCTGGTGCGAGCATTCGCCCCAGCTCGAGCCCATCCTGCGCCGCTGCGTTTTCGAGAAGCGCGGCAGCGAATTCGTGATCCGCACGCCCTCGCGCTATATGCTGGCCCTGACGCAGACCGCCGCGAACGAGTTCCGCAGCTATCTCGGCAAGGTCTATTCCTGGATCGCCGCGATCAGCATCTTCGCCGACGACGGCCTTGCTGACGGCATGGACGGCGCGGAGCCCATCGTCAAGCGCGACTGGCACAGCGTCAAGCCCGCTGTCTCCTCAAGGCCCCAGCGCAGGCAGCCGCGCAGGCTCGACCCGCAGGATATCATCTTCGGCAAGGAGATAATGAAGCCCGAGATCGTGCGCATGGCGGACCTTACCGACCGCTCCGGCAGGGTGTCGGTCAGGGGCGAGCTGCTCTCCGTCGAGAGCTTTACCTCGAAGAAGCGCGGCATGACGATCCTGACCCTGACCGTGACCGACAGGACCAACACTGTCTACGTCAAGCTCTTCCCCGAGGAGGTCATGAAGGAGCGCACGGTCCGCCTGCTCGAGAAGGCCAGAAAGGAACCCTGCCTGCTGCTGATCCGCGGCATGTACCGCTATGATACCTTCGCAAGAGACTACTGCCTGTTTGCGGACGATATAAACCGCTATCCGATCGAGATCCGCACCGACGACGCGCCCGAGAAGCGCGTGGAGCTGCACCTGCATACCCAGATGAGCGCGATGGATGCCACCACCAAGCTCTCCGAGGTCGTGGAGCGCGCGGCAAAATGGGGGCATAAGGCGATCGCCGTCACCGATCACGGCGTCGTCCACTCGTTCCCCGAGGCGCGCAAGCTCGCCAAAAAGCACGGCGTCAAGGTCATTTTCGGCTGCGAAGGGTACCTCGTGCCGGACTGCAGCCTGCATTATATCGGGCCGGGGGAGCGCTATGTCGCCCTCGCCGCCACCGTGAGCGGCAGCGGCACGCATTCGCATGTGTTCGAGATCTGCGCCTTCCGCTTTACGCAGGATGGGGACGAAGTAAGCGAAGGCGAGCGCTTCTATACGCCCGTCAATCCCGGCGTGCCGATCCCGCCCAAGCTCTCGCACCTGACCGATCTTACCGAGCAGCAGATCGAGGACGCGCCCACGCTTTCAGAGGCCGCCGCGAGGCTCGCGGACTTCATCGGGGACGACCTTATCTTCGTTCACGACCGCGAGACGCTGGACGTCTTCCACACGATGATCGACGCAAGGCGCATCGGCCTTTCCTCCGACTGCGTGCTGACCTCGATGCTGCTGCAGTATCTAAGGCGCGATCTCAGCCCCGAACAGCGGGAGTTCGGCGAGCTGTCCGCCGAAGCCGCCGCGAGGAAGACTATGGAGCTTGCGCTTGAAACGATCGAACTGACCGTCGCCCGCGGCGTGCACACTTTGCCAGTGATCGACGCGACCGACGCGGAGCTCAATAAGAAGCGCAGCAACCATATAATTATCCTTGCCAAGAGCGAGCCGGGCCTCAAGAACCTGTATAAGCTCGTTTCCTATTCCAACCTCGACCATTTCTACAAGACCCCGCGCATACCCAGGAGCCTGCTGAACCTGCATCGCGACGGGCTGATCCTCGGCTCAGCCTGCGAGGCGGGCGAGCTCTTCCGCGCGATGGTGGACGGCGCATCCGACGGCGAGCTCGAGGCGATCGCCTCGTTCTACGACTATCTCGAGGTGCAGCCCATCGGCAACAACGCCTTCCTTATCCGCGAGGGGACCGCGAAGAGCGACGACGACCTGCGGGAATACAACCGCCGCATAGTGGAGCTCGGCGAAAGGCTCGATAAGCCCGTCGTCGCGACGGGCGACGTGCACTTCCTCGAGCCGGAGGACGCGATCTACCGCTCCATACTGATGTGCGCCTCGAATTATAAGGACGCGCATATCCAGCCCCCGCTCTATTTCAAGACCACCGGGGATATGCTCGAGGAGTTCGCCTACCTCGGCAGCGAGAAGGCGTATGAAATAGTTGTAAAGAACACGAACCTGATCGCGGACGAATGCCCGCAGCTGCGCCCGTTCCTGGACGATAAGCAGACCTACGCGCCCGAGCTTCCCGGCGCGCAGGAGGAGCTGGTCAGCCTCTGTGAAACGAAGGCGCACGAGCTCTACGGCGAGGTCCTGCCCGAGATCGTTCAAAAGCGCATCGACAAGGAGTTCAATTCCATCATCACCAACGGCTATTCCTCGCTCTACATGGTGGCGCAGAAGCTCGTTGCAAAATCCCTTTCGGACGGCTACCTCGTGGGCTCCAGGGGCTCGGTCGGCTCCAGCTTCGTGGCGTATCTCTCGGGCATAACCGAGGTCAACGCCCTGCCCGCGCACTACCGCTGCCCGAAGTGCAGGTATTCCGAGTTCCCGAACGTCGGCGACAGGAGCCGCTGCGGCATCGACCTGCCCGAGAAGGACTGCCCCGTCTGCGGCACGCCGCTCAAAAGGGACGGCTACGAGATCCCGTTCGAGACCTTCCTCGGCTTCAAGGGCGACAAGACGCCCGATATCGACCTCAATTTCTCGGGCGAATACCAGCCCGTGGCGCATAAGTTCACCGAGGTCATGTTCGGCGAGGGGCACGCCTTCCGCGCGGGCACGATCAGCGGCCTGCAGGAGAAGACGGCCTACGGCTACGTGCTGCATTATCAGGAGGAGTACGGCCTGAACCTCTCCGAGGCCGAGAAGAACCGCCTCGCGCAGGGCTGCGTCGGCGTGCGCAAGACCACGGGCCAGCACCCCGGCGGCATCGTCATCGTGCCGGACGATCTCGAGATCTACGATTTCTGCCCCGTGCAGCATCCCGCCGAGAAGACGGATGCGGACGCGATCACCACGCATTTCGATTTCCACGCGCTCGACGACAAGCTCGTCAAGCTTGATATCCTCGGCCACGACGACCCGACCACGATCCGCATGCTGCAGGATATCACGGGCATCGACCCCAAGAGCATCTCGCTCGCCGATCCCGAGACGATGCGGATCTTCCGCACCGACGAGCCCCTCGGCGTTTCGCTCAAGGAGCTCGGCTGCGACGTCGGCAGCCTCGGCATATCGGAGTTCGGCACGGGCTTCGTGCGCGGCATGCTGATGAACACCCGGCCGACCACGATGGAGGAGCTCGTGCGCATCGCGGGCCTGTCCCACGGCACGGACGTCTGGCTCGGCAACGCCGAGGAGCTGATCAAGAGCGGCACCGCCACGCTGATGCAGTGCATCTGCACGCGCGACGACATCATGAACTACCTCATCGCCCACGGCGGCGAGCCCTCGCTCTCGTTCAAAACCATGGAGAGCGTCCGCAAGGGCAGGGGCCTGACGCCGGAGATGGAGGATGCGATGCTCGAGCACAACGTGCCCCAGTGGTACATCGACAGCTGCAAGAAGATCAAATACATGTTCCCGCGCGCCCACGCCGCGGCCTACGTCATGATGAGCTTCCGCGTGGCGTACTTCAAGGTGCACTATCCGCTCGCGTTCTATTCGGTGTATTTCTCGGTCCGCGGCGACGCGTTCGATATCGAGCTCGCGCTCGGCGGCGCGGATAAGGTGCTTTCGACCCTGCGCGAGCTGAAGGAGAACAGGGACGCCGACCCCAAACAGAAGGAGCAGATCACGCTGCTCGAGATCGTCTACGAGATGAACCTGCGCGGCATCGAGCTTTTGAACGTGGATATCTACCGTTCCAAAGCGACCCGCTTCTCGATCGAGGACGGGAAGCTGCGCCCGCCGTTCAACTCCATTGCCGGCCTCGGCGACAACGCGGCGAAGCAGATCGAGGAGGGCGCGAAGGGCGGCGAATTCATCTCGCGCGAGGACTTCGTGCGCCGCACCCACGCCAATTCCGCCGTTATGGACGCGCTGGACCGCCTCGGGTGCCTCGAGGGCCTGCCCGACAGCAACCAGGTCAGGATGTTCTGATAAGCAAAGCGCCGTTACCGAAGCAATAACGGCGCTTGACTTTTTCCGCTTTTTGCATTATTATTGTTTGCGTGAAAGCATGCCCCACGGGGCGCACAACAACAGTTCCGGAGCCGAGGCTCCGGCGGAAAGGTAAAAAACAATGCACATCAATCTCATCCAAATGATGTCCGAGGACGCGGGCAACGCCATCGGTAATTTCTTCGCTCAGTGGGGCCTGATCATCATCATGCTCGTGGCCCTCGTGGCGATGTTCTTCTTCTCTTCGCGCAGCAACAAGAAGCGCCAGAAGCAGTATCAGGAGATGCTCGATTCCCTCAAGCCCGGCAGCCGCGTGCGCACCATCGGCGGCATCTACGGCACCGTGACCAGCGTCAAGGGCGACGTCGTGTTCGTCTCCGTCGGTCCCGACAAGGCCCGCCTCGTCTTCAGCAGGCAGGCGATCGCCAGCATCGAGGATGCGCCTGTCGAAGCTACCATCGACGGCGAGATCGTCGAGAACACCGAGAAGAAATAATGGCCAACTACGTTACGCCGACCTCCGATAAGAAAAAGCAAACGGCCTTCCTGCTCTGCCTGTTCGGCGGCTTTCTCGGCCTGCATAATTTCTACGTGGGCAGGATCGGCAGGGGCATACTGTATCTGCTCACGCTGGGTCTTTTCCTGTTCGGCTGGATGACGGACCTTATGAAGATCGCGACGGGCGCCTTCCGCGACAACGTCGGCGTCCCTCTCAGAAAGTAAATAGGTTTAACGTTCAAAGCCGGGCGCACTGCGCCCGGTTTTCCTTTACCCTTTTTTCGAAAACAGTCCCGCCGCCGCGCCGCCGAGCAGCCCCGCCGCCGCGGCCATGGCAAGGTCACAGAGCAGGGCGGGCGTGAAGCGGAAGCGCCCGAGGATCAGGCCGAAGGCGGCGAACGCGGAGAACATATAGACGAACGCTGCGAGGCCTCCGAGCAGCACGCGTTTATGCCTGACCGCCGCGCAGCAGACGAGCGAGGCGGCGAAAGCGGAGAGCACCTTGACGGCGATATTGACCGGGCCGATCGCGGTTTCGCCTATGAGCTGCTTTTGCAGCAGCAGCGCCGCGAGCGCGGTCAGCGCAAGGCTTGCGCCCAGCCCCGCGAGCGCGCCCCAAAGTACTCCCGCCGCCGGGGAAACGGGTCTTCTGCCTGTTTTAACCATAGCGCCTCCAATAAAGCATCCTTTATCGAAGGATATGCTTGGGGCGGGGAAGAAATGACCGTTTCGGTGCAGAATGAAAAAGGGACCGGTTTTTTTCCGGCCCCTTTGCTGTGTTTCGGTATTATTTGAGCGGCTCGAAATCCGCGGCGCCGTGCTTGCACAGCGGGCAGATGAAGTCCTCGGGCAGCTCGTCGCCCTCGTAGACGTAGCCGCAGATCTTGCATACGAAGCCCTTCTTCGGACCGTCCGCGGGGGCGGGCTTGGGCTTGATATGCGCGAAATAGTAGGCGTAGGTGCAGCTCGGCTCGTCCGAAAGCACCGCGGCCTCGGTCACCTCGGCGATGAACTGGGTGTGGGAGCCGAGATCCTCGCTCGAGACCACCTTGCAGGAGATGAAGGCATTGGTGTACTTGGGAATATAGTACACGCCGTTGACGCTGCGGCATACGTTCGCGTGCTCCTCGAACTTGTTGACGTCCCTGCCGCTCTGGAAGCCGAAATGCTTGAACACCTTGAACGGCACTGCCTCGGTCAGGCACGAGAGGTTGAACACGCCGGTCTTCCTTATCATCTGCTCGGTGTAGTTGGCCTTGTTGACGGCGATCGCGATGCGCTTGGGATTGTCCGCCACCTGCACGGCCGTGTTGATGATGCAGCCGTTGTCCTTCGCGCCGTCGCGCGCGGTCAGCACGTACAGGCCGTAGCTGAGCTTGAACATCGCGGTGTTGTCGATCAGGGGGTTTTCGGCCGCGGCGGGCGCGGAGGAGGCAGGCGCTTCCTCGCCACGGATGCTGACGGCGATCGCTTCGGCGAGGTCGGCGATCTGCTCGGCCTGCTCGGGCTTGACGGCGGAGCGGATGTCCACGGTCTGCTCGAGGAAGGTCATTTTCTTCATCGGCGCGAGGATCGCGTGCATCAGCTTGCCGGAGGTCGGCGCCCAGGAGCCGTTCTGCATGAAGGCGACGGTGCGGTTGCCGATATTGTGCTCGGCCAGGTCGTGCAGCAGCTCCTCCATGCGCACGAAGATGCCTGCGTTGTAGGTGGTGGAGGCGAACACGAGATGGCTCTTTCTGAAGCTCTCGGCGATGATCTCGTCGGACGGGGTGACGGAAACGTCGAACACCTTGACCTTCACGCCGCGCTTGCGGAGCTCGCTCGAAAGCATCTCCACCGCGTTCTCGGTGTTGCCGTAGACCGAGGCGTAGGCCAGCATAACGCCCTTCTCCTCGGGGGTGTAGGTGCTCCAGAGCATGTATTTTTCAAGGAATTCATTGAATTTGCTGCGCCATACGAAGCCGTGAAGCGGGCATACCATGTTGATCTCCACGGTCGCGGCCTTCTTGAGCAGCGCCTGCACCTGCGTGCCGTATTTGCCGACGATGTTGGTGTAGTAGCGCCGCGCCTCGTGCATGTAGTCGCGGTCGAAATCGACCTCGTCCGCGAACAGGGCGCCGTCGAGCGCGCCGAAGGTGCCGAACGCGTCGGCCGAGAAGAGCAGCTTGTCGGTCGAATCGTAGCTGACGATGACCTCGGGCCAGTGGACCATCTGCGCGGTCAGGAACGTGAACTCGTGCCTGCCGGAGCTGAGCTTATCGCCCTCCTTGACGATCCACATATGGTTCCCGATCTCGCCGGGGAAGAAGTTGCGGATCATGTCGCCCGCCATCTTGGAGCAGACGACCACCGCGGTCGGGTAGCGGCGGAGCACCTCGCCGAGGGTCGCGGAATGGTCGGGCTCCATGTGGTGCACCACCACGTAGTTGAGCGGCCTGCCGCCGAGCTCGTGCTCGAGGTTCTCGAAGAAACGGGTCGAGACCGCGGCGTCCACGGTGTCGAACAGCACGGTCTGCTCGTCAAGGAGCAGATAGGAGTTGTAGCTTACGCCGGTCGGGACCTTGTAGACGCCTTCGAACAGCGCAAGGCGCCTGTCGTTTGCGCCGATCCAGACGAGATCGTCGGTCACTTTTCTTGTTGAATACATAGCTTGCCTCCGTTTTTTGGTTTTGGGGGTATTATGATCGGCGCTTACAGGCCGAAAAGCTTCATCCTGTCCGTATGGGTCCGTTCGATCTTATCGATATAGGTCGGTATGTCCTTGGGGTTGGGCACGCGCTCGATGCGGCGGCCGTCGGGGAACACGCGCTTGGTCATCGCGCCCGCGCCGCAGGCGATGACGGAGATCGAATCCTCCATCATGTCGATATTATAGAGGCAGAGCTTGCCTTCTTTGGCGTAGCCGACGTTCTCCATATTGCCCGCCATGTACTTCTGACGGTACATATAGTAGGGCGCCATGCCCATCTCCTCGGCGGCGGCGCGGCCGAGGGCCGTCATCCGCTCCACCTCGGGCACGGGGGGCAGCTCGTAGCTCGCAAGCTGCTCGTGCAGGCGGGAGGAGCGCTTGATCGCCAGCGTGTGCACGGTCAGGCAGTCGGGGCCGAGCTCCGCGACCGCGGCGAGGGTGCGGCGCATATCGTCGGCCGTCTCGCCCGGAAGCCCCGCGATAAGGTCCGTGTTTATGTTGTCGAAGCCCGCCGCGCGCGCCATGCGGAAGCAGTCGCGGATATCGTCGGCGGTGTGGTAGCGGCCAACGAGCGAGAGCGTCGCGTCGTTCATGGTCTGGGGGTTGATCGAGATGCGGTTGATGCCGAAGCGCTTCATGACCTCGAGCTTTTCTTCGGTCACGGTATCGGGCCGGCCGGCCTCCACCGTGAATTCGACGCCGCCGCCGAGGCAGAAGCGTTCCCTGGCCTGCGAGAGCAGATCCGAAAGCTCCTCGGCCGTGAGCACGGTCGGCGTGCCGCCGCCGATATAGACCGCGCGGACGGTGAGCCCCGCGGCGTTTACGAGCTCACTGGCATGCTCGATATCCTTATTGAGCGCGGCAAGATAGGGGCTGATATCGGTCCTGCGGGTGCGCACCTCGGAGGCGAAGGAGCAGTAGAGGCAGCGCGAGCGACAGTAGGGTATGCCGATGTAGATATCGCATAGACCCGCGTCCGGCGCGGCCAGCACGGGCCGCTGGGCCGAAACTATGCGGGAGGCGAGCTCGAGCTTTTCGGGCGTAACGTCGAAATCGCGCAGCATCATCTCTTCCGCCGTCTGCTCGCCGTAGCTGTCCTCCAGGTCCCGGAGCAGGCGCGTGGGGCGGATGCCGGTAAGGCTGCCCCAGGGCAGGGGCGTGCCGGGATAGGCCTGGCGCATCGCGCGGAACGCCGCGATCTTGGCGCAGCGCTTGGAATAGCGCTTGTCGCGGAGGCTCTCCTCGCGCTCGTCGTCGTAGGCGCCGATATAGCCCTCGCCCTCGCTCTCAGAATAATACTGGATATCCGAGAAGGAGTTGCGGTAGGTGTAGGAATGCACCTGGCTGTTGTGCACGAAGTCGGCTGCCGCGGTGTAGTAAGCGCCGTCCCGCCAGAGCATGACGCGCAGCGCGTCCGACTTGTTGAAGTTGAGCGTGCTCGTCTCGTCCGCAAAGGCGCCGGGGTTGCCGCAGAGCTCGATATAGCTCTGGGAAACGAACAGGCGGATGACCTCGCACAGGTCGTTGTAGAATTCTTCTCTGTTTGTGTAAAGTCGCATATCTCCTCCGTGGGTATCGGCAGGGCGCTTGAGGCGCCGTATTTGCATTATTTAACGTAGGGATTGTGCTGCCTTTCGGCGTCCAGCGTCGTGGTCATGTTGTGCCCGGGGTAGACCGTGTAGTCCCCGTGCAGCGTAAAGAGCCTGAAGGCGATCGAATCGATCAGGTCCTCCGTCGAGCCGCCGGGCAGGTCGGTGCGCCCGATGCTGAAGCAGAAGAGGGTGTCGCCCGAGAAGATGACGGGCAGGCCGCGCTTATCCTTTTCGCCGTCCGCGATAAAGCATACGCCGCCGGGCGTGTGGCCTGGGGTATGGATGCAGCGGAAGGTGATGCCGGCCGCGGTGAATTCCTCGCCGTCGCGAAGCAGCTTATCGGCGGGGCAGGTCACGGGGCGTATGCCGCACATGACCGAGAGGCTGCCTTCGCCCGTCTCGAGCGCCGGCGCGTCCAGGGGATGGATATAGACCTTCGCCCCCTCGGCGTCGCGCAGCTCGCGCACGCCGAGGATGTGGTCGAAATGCCCGTGGGTCAGCAGTATGTCGGTAAGGTGCAGGCCGTGGTTTTTAAGCGCCCTTAGCACGGGCTTTGCGTCGGCCGGATCGATGCAGACGGCGGGAGCGGGGGCTTCAGCCGTGCCCTCCTCCTTATAGACTATGTAGGTATTCGTGCCGATCGGGCCGGTCAGTAGTTTGATGATCTCCATGTTTTATAACGCTTTCAGTAACTGCGCCTGCTGTCGAGCAGGATCGTCACGGGGCCGTCGTTGACGAGCGCCACCTGCATGTCCGCGCCGAAGATCCCCGTTTCGGTGGGGATGACCTCGCGCAGCTTCGCGGCCGTCTCCTCATAGAGCGGTATCGCGACGGACGGCGGGGCGGCGTTTGAAAAGCTGGGCCGGAAGCCCTTGCGCGCGTCGCCGAGCAGCGTGAACTGCGAAACGAGCAGCACCTTCAGCCCCTTGTCGAGCGCGGAGAGGTTCATTTTGCCCTCCGCATCCTCGAAGATGCGCAATCCCGCGGTCTTCTTGACGATATAGGCGATGTCCTCCGGGCCGTCGTCCGGCTCGACGCCGAGCAGCACCAGCAGGCCGCCTTCGATCGCGCCGACCGTTTCGCCTCCGACCGTGACGCTCGCGTTTTTGACTCGCTGCACTACCGCCTTCATCCGTTCAGCTGCCTCGAAACGTCGTTCACGCCGGGGATCTTCAAAAGCCCCCTGGTTATGGTATCGAGATGCGCGGCGTTCTGCACGTCGAAGCTCATCGATACGTCCACGCCCGCGCCGTCGTCGCTCATCTTGGCGTTGATGCGGCGCAGGTTGATATGCAGGTTCGCGAGCAGCTGCGAGATATCCATCAGAAGGTTCGGGCGCTCCTTGGCCATGATGTGGATCGTGACGGGGAACTTCGCGCTCTCCTCGTCGGCCCAGGCAACGCCTATTATGCGCTCGGCGTCCGCAAGCAGCGCGGCGGCGTTCGGGCAGTTCATGCTGTGGATCGAAACGCCGCGGCCCCTCGTGATGTAGCCAAAGATCTTGTCGCCCGGCAGGGGCGAGCAGCACTGCGCGAAGCGGACCACCATATTGGCCTCGCCCTTGACGATGACCGCGCGGCCGTCGGCGTCGAAGCTCTTGGTCTGCACGGGCTCGGTGTTCTCGAGCTTGTCGATCAGCTCCTGCTCCTTGCGCGCCTTGCGCTGGGCCTCCATAAGCTTATTGAGCACCTGCCCCGTGGTCAGGCCGCCGTAGCCGATCGCGGCGTACACGTCGTCCATCTCGTTGAGGGTGAAGCGCGCGAGCACCTGCTGCACGAATTCGGGCTTCGTGATCTCGGAGAGCTTCTGCCCCTGCCGCCTCGCGGCTTCGGAGAGCATCTCCTTGCCCCTTGAAACGTTCTCCTCCCTGTTGGCCTTTTTAAAATACTGCTTGATGCGGTTCTTGGCCTGGGAGGTCTTGACGAAATTGAGCCAGTCGCGCTTGGGCGTGGCCTGCGGACTGGTGATGATCTCCACGACGTCGTGGGTCTTTAACTTGTAATCGAGCTTGGCGGGCACGCCGTTGACCTTGGCGTGCTGCGTGTGGTCGCCGACGTTGGAATGGATGCGGTAGGCGAAGTCCACGGGCGTGGATCCGATGGGCAGGTCGAAGATCTCGCCGTTCGGCGTCAGAACGAAGACGTAGTCCGCGAAGAAATCCTGCCGCACGTTGTCGACGTATTCCTTGGTGGAGCTGGCGTCGGATTCGTAATCCACGAGCTGATGCAGCCATTCCAGCTTCTTGTCCAGCTCGTCCTGCTCGCTGCGGCCCTCCTTATACATCCAGTGCGCCGCGATGCCGTATTCGGCGGTGCGGTGCATCTCGTGGGTGCGGATCTGCACCTCGAAGGGCATGCCCTGGTCGCTGAACAGCGTGGTGTGCAGCGACCGGTACATATTGGTCTTCGGCATCGCGATATAGTCCTTGAAGCGGCCCGGCACCGGGCGCCAGAGGGAGTGGATGATGCCGAGCGCGCCGTAGCAGTCCTTGACGGTGTTGACGATGATGCGCAGGGCGACCAGGTCGTAGATCTCGTTGAGCGTGGCCTTCTTGATATTGAGCTTGCGGTAGATCGAATAGAGGTGCTTCGGCCGGCCGTTGATCTCGGCCTCGATGCCCGCCTCCTTGAGCGCCAGCTCGATCTTTCTCGCCGCGGTCTTGAGGAGGCTCATGCGCTCCTCCTGCTTGGGCTCGATCAGCGACTGCAGTTTGCGGCATTCCTCGGGCATCAGGTAACCGAATGCAAGGTCCTCGAGCTCCGCCTTGACCATGCCCATGCCGAAGCGGTCCGCGAGCGGGGCGTAGACGTCCATCGTCTCGCGCGCCTTGCGCAGCTGCTTCTCGCGCGAGCAGTAGCCCAGCGTGCGCATGTTGTGCAGGCGGTCGGCCAGCTTTATGATGACCACGCGCACGTCGTTCGCGATGGCGAGGAACATCTTGCGCAGGTTCTCGGCCTGCCTGTCCTCGCGGGAGAGCATCTTGGTCAGGTTCGTGTTGGTCAGCTTGGTGACGCCGTCGACCATGCGGGCGATGTCCTTGCCGAACATCTGCGAGATCTGGTCGATCGAAACGTCCAGCCCGTCCTCCACGGTGTCGTGGAGCAGACCCGCTATCACGGTGTCCGCGTCCATCTCCATATCCACGAGGATCAGCGCCACGGCTTCGGGGTGCACGTAATAGGGCTCGGAAGATTCCCTCTTCTGGCCTTGATGGATGGTCTTGGCGAAGTCGATCGCTTTTTTCAGCAGCTCGATCTTGTCGGGCGAAAACTTCTTTTCGCAGACGGAGAGCAGTCTGTCCATGCCGACCTCCTTTATCTTACGCGCCGTCGGGTGCGCTGAAATACGGGGCGTGCCCCGAAAGGGTCAAATGGTTATCAATACTTGATCGCGGTGAATACCGGGCAGTCCGCAAGCTTCTCGCGGCCGCCGAGGTCAGTCAGCTCTATCGCAAACGCGGCGGCCACGACTTCGGCGCCCATCTCGCGCACGAGCTCGACCGCTGCGCGGGCGGTGCCGCCGGTGGCGAGCAGATCGTCCACGATCGCGACCCTCATGCCGGGCTGGATGGCGTCCTTATGGACCTCCAGGGAGTTGGTGCCGTATTCAAGGCCGTAGCTGATGCGGTTGACCTCGCAGGGGAGCTTGCCGGGTTTCCTCGCAAGCACGAGGCCCGCGTTGATCGCGTAGGCGACGGCGGCGCCGAAAACGAAGCCCCTTGCCTCGGGCCCGATGACGATATCGACGTTGAGGGGCCTCAGCTCGTCCGAAAGGATCGTGATGAGGGAGTTATAGGCCTCGGGATCCTTGACGAGGGTGGTGATGTCCCTGAAGAGCACGCCGGGGATGGGGTAATCGGGTATGCTCCTGATAGTGTCCTTGAGTTCCTGTTCGTTCATCATATGCTTTTTACCTCCGTATGGTACCGGCACGGCGCCGGAGCATGATCTTTAATATGATTGCCGGCGTTATCTGCCGGGGATAAGCTTTTCGCGGGTCCGGACCACCGCGCTGTAGAGCCGGCTGTCCGTCAGCGGCGCGCGCTCGGCCTCGGCCAGGGAGAGCGAGCCGCGCTCGTTGAACACGAAGAACCCGAGCTCCGTGAAGACCGCGAGCGCGAAGCGGGCGGCGAAGCGCGGCGTGGACGTGCGCTCCGAGAGCCTTATCGCAAGCTCCTCGAACGAGGTGTCCGCCTCCGAAAGCTGCCTGTGCGCGGCGCGGTAGCAGTCGGCCATGAACTCGCGCTCAAGGCTGAAGCGCAGGCAGGCGGGGGTGAAGCCCGAGGGGAAGCGCGCGTAGGGCTCGGCCATGGAGATGAGCTCCGCGTCCGGCAGTCGGTTTCTCAAAAACGCCTCGGTCCCTTTAAAGAGCGGCATGTCGAGCAAAACCACCTTCTGATAGCCGCGCTCGGGCAGCGAGCCGAGCTTCGGCGCCAGCACGAGCGTATGGTCGCGGATGGTCGGGTCCGTCGGCGAGCCGTAGCAGACGTCGACCGCGATGCCGGTTTCGGAGATCTCGCGCAGGGCCTTTTCAGCGGCCTCGGGCGAGAACGCAAGCGCCATTATGCCCGAGAGCCTGCTTGAGAACAGCTTTTTAAGATCGCCGCCGAAGCGGGGCAGGAAGGCCTCGTCGTCTTCCGGCTTCGTGAGCTGGGCGTTCTCGACGATCGCCTCGCAGAAGTTCCACATGCCCGCGTCGATATAGGCCGGAATGTCGGCGGGCAGCTCGCTCTCCGCCCATTTCAGGCGGAGCTGGATGCCCTCGGTGCCGCACCAGCGGTTGATCGAGGGGGTGTAGAGGATGTCCGCCCTGTCGGAAGCGAGCAGCGAGCGGAAATACGGCGCGCTGCAGAACCAGATCGCTTCGAGCGCCGAAGCTCCGCCCTGGGCAGCGCCCGTGCCGGAGGCGACCTCCATGCGCGTGTGCTGGGAATCGCTGCCGCAGCGGCGCAGCCGCCGGATCTCCACGTTCCTCGAGCGGAACACGGGGGAGGGGTTCGATTCGCCGAAGGGCGCGAGCAGGGCGAATTCGTTTATGAGCTCGCCTGTGACCATGTCGAGCGGGATCTCGAACTCGTAATCGCGGCTCGCGGCAAAGGCTTCGTCGGGATAGTCCTCGCGCAGCGCCTCGTTGAGCCTCGTCTTGAACTCCTCAAAGCGGCTCTCCTCCATGGTGATGCCGGCGGCCTTGGCGTGCCCGCCGAAGCGCAGGAAGCAGTCCGAAACGCGGCTGAGCTCCGTGTGGATGTTGACGCCGTCGATCGAGCGGGCCGAGCCCTTGAGGGCGCCGTTCGATTCGCAGAAGAGGATCGTGGGCCGGTGGAACATATCGAGTATGCGCGAGGCCGCGATGCCGATGACGCCGCCGTTCCAGTCGCGCTTCATAAGCACGATCGCGCGGGCGTCGGAAAGGTCGGCGCCGGAGAGCATATCGAGCGCGTCGCGCAGGATCCTCGATTCATCCTGCTGCCTCAATTCATTCAGCCGGTTCAGCTCCGCGATGATCGCGTCCATGCGGGGGATATCGTTTGAAAGGAAGAGCTCCACGGAGAGCGATGCGTCGCTCATGCGGCCGGAGGCGTTGAGCCTCGGGGCTATCGCGAAGCCGAGATTGCAGGTGTTGTAGGGCTTTTTGATGGTGGGGATGCTCTCGATCAGCCTTGTCAGGCCCAGGGGGCAGGCCCCGGAATTGAGCGCGTCGAGCCCGAGCTTGACGAAGATCCTGTTCTCGTCGAGCAGGGGAACCACGTCCGCCACGCTCGCAAGCCCGGCGAGCGAGATATAGCGCATCGCGGTATCGAGCCCGGCCAGCGCATGCAGCAGCTTAAAGGCCGTGCCCGCGCCGCAGAGGATCGAGGCGGGGTAGCGGCTGCCGGGAACGGTGTGGCAGACCACGGCGCTGCATTCGGGCAGCTCTCCCGGCGGGATATGGTGGTCGGTCACGACCACGTCGATGCCGAGCTCGCGGCAGCGGGCGATCTCGTTCGATGCGGAGATGCCGTTGTCGACCGTGATTATAAGGCCCACGCCCTGCTCATAGAGCTTTTCGACGGCCGCGGCGGACATGCCGTAGCCCTCCTCGCTGCGGGAGGGGATATGATAGACCACGTCCGCGCCGACCGAACGGAAATAGTCGGTCAGCATCGCGGTCGAGCAGATACCGTCCACGTCGTAATCGCCGAACACGCAGATGCGCTCGCGCGTATCCAGCGCCAGCCGAATGCGCTCCACCGCCTTGTCCATATCGGGAAGCAGGAAGGGGTCGTGGAACCCGGCGGGCGACGGGTCGAGGAAGCGCTCGATCTCGTCGGGCGTCTCGGCCCCGCGGGCCCGGAGCGCGCGCATGAGCAGCGGAGACAGCCTGCCTCCCCTGTCGGCGTCCCTTTCCTCCGTATAGTATTTCGATCTTCGGTAGATGACCAAAGTACGCTCCTCTTAAACGCAAATAATTCTACATCGTAATTATACACCAAATAGTGATGGAGTGCAACAGTCGGCGAAGCAAACAATGAACGGAGGACGGGCGGGACGGCCCGCGCCGCACCGGGTTTTTTGCTTGACATCTACCCCCCGATGTATAATATAATCGGAGCAGGATAAACGATCATCGGGGAACCGCTGTAAAAAACAAGGAGGAATTATCAATGAAACGCAATGTGTTTACAGTAATGACCGCGGTCATTGTCATTATCGCGGCGGTGCTGACGGCAGCCGCCTGCACCGAAAAGCCCAAGCCCGCCGACGTCGGCAAGGTCACCGAAGCGCCAAAGCAGGAAGAAACGCCCGTTCCGACCGAAACGCCCGTTCCGACAGCGACCCCCAAGCCGGAGCCGACGCTCGAACCGCTCGATATACCTTTCTATTCGTATGAGGAATTGCTTTCATTTGAGAAGAACGGTTTCTTCGGCTCCTACGATTCCGATGGCTACTGGGCTTGCGACGCTTTGTCGGGCGGCGGCGGCGCCGGACCGGAGGGCTTTTTGCACTATTTTCCGGAAGCCGAAAATGCCAAGCGGACAAGGGATGAAAGCTGCTTCTACTATATGATGGATACCGAAAACGATACCAGGATCTTCATTTTCTACGATGATCATAATGATTTCCGAGGTTATGCGGGTCTTCCGGTGTTTGTCTGCACGCCCCTCGAATATGAAGCTTTCGCTTCGCTCGAGATCGGCGATTCGATCGAGTCTGTCGGAGAAGTGGATCCCTCGTTCGCGCTGCATTACAGAGCGATAACGGAGAATCAGAAGCTTCAAGGGAACTTCTTCGTATTTGAGTATTGGGCAGAAAAGGCGGCGTCACTTGGGATCGAGATCAACCCCTATTCGACCCTTCACTACCTCACCGACGGTGTGCTTCGCATCGACTACGGTCTTGACGAGGCCGGCGACGTCGTGATCGAGGCCATGACCTACGGCGCGGACTGGAAGCTCGCCAACGCCGGCGGCGTCGTCATCGATTACCGCATCCTGCCCGGGGACCTCGATTTCTGACCTGTTCTATGATAAACTGCCCCGCTTTTCGGCGGGGCTTTCGTTTGCGCGAAATAACGCCGCGGCCCGCGTTCGGGTCAAAACACACCCGTCCGGGCCGGTTTTGCTTGACAACGGGCCGCATCCGCTGTATCTTTAAACCGATAAAACGCAACGGAGGCCAATATGGTAAACCTCGGCAACGACTGGGACGAGATCCTTAAGGACGAATTCACCAAGGATTATTATCTGAAGCTGCGCGCGTTCCTCGCGAAGGAATACCGGCAGGGGACCGTGTACCCCGATATGTACGATATCTTCAACGCGCTTCGCTATACTTCGTTCGGGGATACGAAGGCCGTGATCATCGGTCAGGACCCCTACCACGGGGAGGGGCAGGCCCACGGGCTCTGCTTCTCGGTGCGCCGCGGCACGGAGCCCCCGCCGTCGCTCAAAAACATCTTCCGCGAGCTGGAGACCGACGTCGGCTTCCGCTACACCGGCCACGGGGAGCTGACCGCGTGGGCAAAGCAGGGCGTGCTGCTGCTCAACACGGTTCTTACCGTGCGCGCGCATCAGCCGAACAGCCACCGCGGCATGGGCTGGGAGCTCTTCACCGACCGGGTCATAAAGGAGCTGGACCGCAAGGAAAGCCCCGTCGTGTTCCTGCTCTGGGGAGCGAACGCCAGGCAGAAGGCGCGCGTCATCACGAACCCCAACCATATCAAGCTCGAGACCGTGCACCCCAGCCCACTCTCGGCCTACAACGGCTTCTTCGGCTGCCGCCATTTTTCACGGTGCAACGAGGCCCTGATCGCCTCCGGTCAGACGCCGATCGACTGGCAGCTCCCCGAGTGAGCGCCGGCGTACGGCCCCGGTTTTTATTATTGACTTATCGAAAAACGCGTGTTATAATAAGCCAAATGCAAAAATTCAAGAGGAGGTAACTCTTATGAAGCACATCACTACTCTGACCGTCAAGACCCTTTGCGAGAGCGCGAAGAACGGCGGCTGCGGCGAATGCCAGACCTCTTGCCAGTCCGCCTGCAAGACCAGCTGCGGCATCGCGAACCAGCAGTGCGAGAATGCCGGCAAGGACGAGTAAGCATTGCGAAAAATGCCGCCACGGATACGCCGAGGGCGGCTTTTTTTCTCTTTAAGCCAAACCATCGACCGTAAGGAGGACCGATGATCCATCGCTATAAACTGGGCGGACTCAGTATCGTGCTCGATATTCTCTCCGGCAGCGTCCACATCGTGGACGAAGTGACCTATGCTCTTATCGGCGCATATAAGGAAAAGCAGCGCGAGAACCTCGTGGCCGAGCTGACCGTCCGCTTCGCCCTGCCCTATGACGAGGTCGATTCCGCCTATAACGACGTCGCCGAGCTCGAAAAGCAGGGCCGCCTCTTCGCGCCCGATACCTTCGAGCCGCTGGCGGGCGAGCTCAAGCGCCGCAGCGAGGGCATAGTCAAGGCGCTCTGCCTGCACGTCGCCCACACCTGCAATCTCGACTGCTCCTACTGCTTCGCGAGCCAGGGCAAGTACCACGGCGAACGCGCGCTGATGAGCTTCGAGGTCGGCAAACAGGCGCTCGATTTCCTCGTCGCCAACTCCGGCACGCGGCATAATCTCGAGGTCGACTTCTTCGGCGGCGAACCGCTGATGAACTTCGGCGTCGTTAAGGAGCTGACCGCCTACGCCCGCTCGATCGAGAAGGCGGCGGGCAAGCGTTTCCGCTTCACGCTCACCACCAACGGCATGCTGATCGACGACGAGGTCATCGATTTCGCGAATAAGGAGATGAGCAACGTCGTGCTCAGCCTCGACGGGCGGAAGGAGGTCCACGACCGTTTCCGCGTCGACAGGGCGGGGAAGGGCAGCTTCGACCGCATCGTGCCGAAGTTCCAAAAGCTCGTCGCGGCCCGCGGCGGGAAGAACTACTATATGCGCGGCACCTTCACGCATTATAACCCCGATTTCCTCGAGGATATAAGGGCGATGCTCGACCTCGGGTTCACCGAGCTTTCTATGGAGCCCGTCGTCTGCGCCGAGGACGATCCCGCCGCGCTGACCGATGAGGACGTCGCCGTCGTGCTCGAGCAGTACGAAAAGCTGGCCGAGCTGATGGACGAGCGCCGCCGGGCGGGCAAGCCCTTCACCTTCTACCACTATATGATCGACCTCAAGGCCGGGCCCTGCGTCTATAAGCGCATCTCGGGCTGCGGCAGCGGCACCGAATACATGGCCGTCACCCCCGCGGGCGAGCTCTACCCCTGCCACCAGTTCGTGGGCGAGGAAAGGTTCCTGCTCGGCAACGTCTGGGACGGCGTCACCAACACCGCCCTTCGCGACGAGTTCGCCTCCTGCAGCCTCTATTCGCGCGAGGAATGCCGTTCCTGCTGGGCCAGACTCTACTGCTCGGGCGGCTGCGCCGCGAACGCCTATCACGCCACAGGCTCCATAAAGGGCGTCTACGAAAAGGGCTGCGTGCTGTTCCGGAAGCGCATCGAGTGCGCGCTGATGCTCGAGGCGAAGCGCCTGCTCTGTGAGAGCGCCGAAACTGAAGAAAAATAAGATGAGCTCCACGCCGATAATCGATTTTTTAAAGGAATACGCCGAAAAAAACACGGTGCGCGCGCATATGCCCGGGCATAAGGGCGCTTTTCCGGGCTTCCTTTCGGAGGCGGCGAAATACGATATCACCGAGATCCCCGGCGCGGACGAGCTCTTTTGCGCGCGGGGCGTTATCCGCGAGAGCGAGAAGAACGCCGCCCGCCTCTTCGGCGCGGGGCGCACGCTGTATTCCACCGAGGGCTCGAGCCTCGCGATCCGCGCGATGCTGTATCTCGCGCTCATAAATGCCAAGGCGCTGGAGCGCGCCGGCCTCCGCCCGAAAACGGAGCGCTATACCGTGCTCGCGGCCCGCAACGCGCATTTTGCGTTCATCGCCGCCTGCGCCGCCCTCGATCTCGATATCGAATGGCTGATGCCCGAAAGCTGCGCGCTGCTCTCCTGCCCGGTCACGGCGCGCATGGCCGACGAGGCCCTCGCCGCGCTCGATGAAAGAAAAACGCCGCCGATCCTGGTCTACGTGACCTCGCCCGACTACCTCGGCGCCGAGCAGCCGATCGCGGAGCTCGCGCTTGCCGCGCACTGGCACGGCGTGCCCTTTGCGGTGGACAACGCCCACGGCGCGTATCTCGGCTTCGTCGAAAACGACCGCCACCCGATGAAGCTCGGCGCGGACCTCTGCTGCGATTCGGCGCATAAGACGCTTTCGTGCCTGACCGGCGCCGCGTACCTGCATATCTCGAAATACGCCCCCGCCGTGATGGCCGAAACGGCCGAGCGCGCGCTCGCCCTCTTCGCCTCCACGAGCCCCTCCTATCTGATCCTCGCCTCGCTCGACGCGATGAACGCAAGGCTCGAAAGCGGTTATCGCGAGGAATTGGCGGCGTTCGCCCGCGGCCTTGGCCGGCTTAAGGAACGCCTTGCCGAGAGAGGCTATTCGCTCGTAGGGACCGAGGAGCTGAAGCTGACCCTCGCGCCGAAGAGCTGTGGGTATACGGGCCTCGAGCTCGCCGAAACGCTGCGCAAAAGGGGCGTCGAATGCGAGTACGCGGACGAGGAGCACACCGTGCTGATGCTGAGTGCGCAGAACGGCGAAGAAGCTCTCCGGCGCATCGAAGCGGCGCTCCTCACCCTTGAAAGGCGCGCGCCGCTTGAAAAAATGGACCTCCGCCTGCCGAAGCTTACTCGCGTGATGACGGTCCGCGAAGCGATGCTCGCCCCGCAGGAATTCGTGCCGACCGAAAGGGCCGAGGGCCGGGTCATGGGCAATGATCACTGCGCCTGCCCGCCCGCCGTGCCGCCAGCGATCCCGGGCGAGCTGATAACCCGGGAGGCCGCCGAACTGATGATCGCCTTTTTAAAGACCGAATGCGCCGTGGTGAACGGCTGAACCGAATAAGGAGAATAAGAAAATGCCCGCTTGGAACGGCGGACATTTTTCTTTTGCCGAGGCTTTCACGGCGTCAAAAGGGCGATTCAGTCCATGCCGGAGAGCACGATCGAACCGTCCTCGAGCACGAAGAGCACCCGGCTCAGCTCGCCCCGGGACTGCAGCGTCACGCGGTAGGCGGGCAGCTCGCGCCAGTATTCCTCGGTCACGGATTGAATCGCGTGCTCGGGGAACTCCCTGCCGATAAGCGCCGCAAGCTCCGGCACGTCGGCGGGGTCGACGACCCTGCCCTGCATGAAGTCCGAAATGGCCAGCCTGGGCGATCCGCTCACATCGGGCGAGCCGCTTGCGTCGGGCGAACCGCTGACCTCCGGCGAATCGCTGACTTCCGGAGAATTGCTGACCTCCGGCGAGCCGCTTGCATCGGGCGAGGCGCCGACGTCGGGCGAAGCGCTTGCTTCCTCGGTCGGGCGCAGCGTAACGGCGGGCTCGTTCGTTCCCGCTCCCGCGGTCGGCGAGGGCTTTGAGCCGTTTTCACGCATGCTGCACGCGCTGAAGGCGAAAACAAGGATGAGCAGCGCCAGCAGCGCCGCGCGGCCCCGCGCCTTAAAAAGCATGATCTTCATCTGTTGATCTCCTTGGAAAACAGCCGTGGTACGGCCTTTTTAACGGAAAAACCGTCCTTCATATTCTGCCGCCCGGGGAAAAGCGTATGCAGGAAAAAAACGGAAACCGAAGAAAAACGGAGACGCTTCGAGAATAAAAAGGACCCCTTTCGGGGTCCGCAGGAAAGCAATTTCTTACTTATAAAGCTTCTTGACCAGCCTCTCGAACTCGTCGACGTTCTTCCTGTAGGATTCGAGGCTCTCGGCCCAGAAGTCCTTTTTGGTCAGGTCGATGCCGGCCACGAGGGCGGTGTCCTCAACGGTCGCGATCGGGGTGGTGTAGAGCAGCTTCCTATAGGTGGGCACGAAGGAAGCGCCCTCCTTCTCGTACTTTGCGTACAGGCCGCGCGCGAACAGGCCGCCGAAGGCGTAGGGGAAGTTATAGAACGAGAGGGTGCTGTAATAATGCCCCTTACAGAGCCACATATAGGGATGCAGGAACTCGGGGTCGAGGCCGTCGCCGTAGGCCTGCTTCTGCGCGTCGAGCATCAGCTCGCACATGCGCGATGCGGGCATGAAGTCCTCCTCGCGGTTCTCGAAGACGCTCGTTTCGAACAGGTAGCGGGAATAGATATCGAGTATGATCTGGGTCGTATCCATCAGCTGGCTCTCGATCAGGAACAGCTTCTCCTCGTCCGTCTCCGCCGCCGCGATCGCGGCGTTCATAACGACGTTCTCGTTGAAGGTGGAGGCCGTCTCCGCAACGGGCATCGAGTAGTCGTCGTTGAGCGGGCGGTGGCTCTCGATGTTGAGATTGTGGAACGCGTGGCCGAGCTCGTGGGCGAGGGTCACGATGTCGGTGAACTGACCGTCGAAATTGGTCAGCACGCGGCTCTGGTTATGGCCGGAGAGCCCCGCGCAGAACGCGCCGCCGACCTTGCCCTCGCGGGGGTAGAAGTCGATCCACGCCTCGTCGAACGCGCGCTCGACCATGTCGTGAAGGTCCCTGTCGAAGCCGCCGAAGATGTTCAAAAGATAGGCCTTGGCGTCCTCGGCCGTGTATTTCCTGTCGCTCCTGCCCATCGGCGCGAACATATCGTACCAGGGCATGCCGTTCTTATGGCCCAGCGCCTCCGCCTTGATCCTGAGATAGCGGCGGAAGATGGAGAAATGCTCGTTCATCGCGCCCAGCAGCGCGTCGAGCGTCTCGCGGGTCATATGCGCGCCGAAGAGCGTCTGCGCAAGGGGGCTTTCGAAGCCGCGCAGGCGGGCGTTGTTGATGACCTCGCGCTTGATCGAGTTGAGCGAGAACGCGATGCTGTCCTCGATCTTCTTGTAGCAGGCGAGCTCGGCCTCGTAGGCGTCCTTCCTGACGGCGGGATCGGGATCGTAGGCGAGGTTGCGGACCGAGGAGAGGTTCAGCTTTTCGCCGCGGTAATCGCAGGTGACGGTGCTGGTCAGGAACGAATGCAGGTCGCTCCAGGCCGAGGCGCCGCTGATGTTGTAAAGCGCCATGATCTGCTCGGCGTCCTCGCTGAGCAGGTGCTTGTCCTCCTCGCGGATGTTGCGGAGCATATAGCCGTATTCACGGAGAATCGGCTCCTCCTCGATGAGCCGGTCGAGCTCTTCGACGCGGGCGATGTACTTGCGGATCGCGGTCTCGGCCTTCGCGGTGGAGGAGAGCTTGCCCATCAGGCGCCCGATGACGGAGTTCGCCTCGTTGTCGCGCGTGTTGGTGCTCGAGCGCAGGCTCGCGTATTCGAACAGATCGGCCACGAGGCGCTGCATCCGCTCCGCGCCGTCGATGTAGGCAAGCAGGGTGGTGCGGGGATCCTTTTCGCCGAGGTGAGCGGCAAAATCGATCGTTTCGGCGATCGCAGCGTCCAGCGCTTCGAGATCGGCCTTGAATTTCGGGTCGTCAAAACCCTTGTAGAGTACGTCGAGGGACCATTCTGAATTCATGTTGTTTCTCCTTTTCGGATTTTTTGCGCATTGATTATAACATTATGCAAAGGAAATAACAAGGGGAACGTAGCGGAGGCGGGCTGCACCAAAGGGGACGGTTCTCTTTGGTGCAGGGCGGGCTCCTGTCAACTCCATGCTGCATATTGCACCAAAGAGAACCGTGCCCTTTGGTGCACGAGGCTTCTCCTTTCCGCCGCTTTTCCACCTCATCAGTCACTTCGTGACAGCTTCCCCTCATAGGGGAAGCCATGCGACGGTGTTCGCCTTTCTATCGTATTTTGTTCCGCCTGTAACAGGCGGGTTTTCCCGGCATTTTCGGTCGTAGGGGCGGCAATCTGCCGCCAGCTTTGTGACGGGAAATGCTTGCGGCGGAGAAACGCAATGCGGCGGACTGCGCAGCATGCCTTCCCCTATGAGGGGAAGGTGGGCCCGAAGGGCTCGGATGAGGTGGAAAAGAAACACTTTCCTCCCAGCAGCAATTATCCGTTGCTTCTCCACCTCATCAGTCCTCGCATCGCTCCACGCTCAGCGATGCCAGCTTCCCCTCATAGGGGAAGCCATGCGACGGTGTTCGCTTTTCCATCGTATTTAGTTTCGCCTGTAACCTGCTGGCTGATGGTATCCACCGATACGGTGTGTTTTCCCGTTTCGGCGAGCTGCACGGAATAAACCGCCGGGATTTTGCGAGGTTTTCAGTCGGACGATCGTATAGGTGGAGGAAGTGGAGCCAAAAAACATAATATCTCAGAAAAAAGCATTTTTCAAAAAATACTATGTGAACCCTCCACTTCCTCCACTTTTTCAGAATTATGCCTTGAGGGTGTAACCGATGACTGTATTTGTCGCTCTGCACGGCGGGAAATGTTTGTTTTAAAGGTCGTCGGACTGCACCAAAGGGGACCGTCCCCGTTGGTGCACGAGGCTTGGTTTTTCCGTGCTTTCGGATATTGCTCTTGCCAAATCCGCTCCGATGCGATACAATAACAAAGCGGGCCTTTATCCGCCCGCAATACTTTATAAAAGGAATACAGCCATGAAAAAGCTTTTCTGCATCATTCTCGCTTCGCTCGCGCTCATCTCCTTCGCGGCCTGCAGCCGCGGCAGCGGCGACCGTCCCTCGGGCGCGACGCCGACCCCCGCCGAGACCATGCGCGACGGCACCTATACCTGCAGGGTCAACGTCACCGGCGGCGGGGAGCTGACCTTCCACGATACCGCACAGGTCGTCGTTAAGAACAAGGAAGCGGTCGCCCATATCGTCTGCACCGACCGCCGCGTGCAGTATGCCGCGATCGGCGAGACCAAGATCATGCCCGACGGCACCGAGGCGGGCACCGCCGCAGGCGAGATCCAGCCCGGCCAGAACAAGGACTATCCCACCTTCTCGATACCGGCCAAGTTCGATACCGATATCACCGTCACCTTCTATTACACCGCGGATAACGGCGAAACGAAGCAGGCGGATTTCGTGTTCAATATCCCCGCTAAGGACGCGCAATTCATGCCCGACACCTCGAAACGCTGAGGAACAAAAACGAATAATGCATACAAAAAGCCGGTGAACGGCGCATCCGCATAAGGAGATGCAGGTTTTCGGCAGAAACAAACCATAGAACAGAACAGATCCGCGGATAACGCAATTATCCTCGGATCTGTTTATTTTTCGGTGCCGAAAACCGCGAAGCGTCTCAAAAGAGGAGATTTTTGTGACCGGCAAGGCAAAAAGCGCAGGAATACTCGGAGCGTCTTCCGAGCATTTTTAACGCAGCCGGGCGCGAAAAGATCCCTTTTGAGGATGTTTATCCTTATGCGGATACGCCGAAAACCGGCTTTTTGCTATTGTATGGCTTGGACGCCCCGCTTATTCGGCGCAGGCAAGGGCGATGATCGCATCGGCGATCATATGGGTGTCGAACATCAGCTCGTCGACGCCGATGAACTCGTTGGGCATATGCACGGGGCCGGAAACGCCGGGGATCTCGCAGCCGAAGGCGACCGCGTTCGGGAACGCGCGGGCATAGGTGCCGCCGCCGATGGCGAGGGGCGCTTCGCGCTTGCCGGTGCGCTCGGCGTAGACGTCGAGCAGCTTTGAAACGAGCTCGGTATCCTCCGCGATGAAATGCCCGTCCTGCTGCTTTTCGTGGAGCAGCTCGGGTTCAAACGGCGCGAGGGCCTTCTGCTGGGCGTCGCGGACCTCTATAAACGGCATCGAGGTCGGGTGGCGGACGTCGATGAAGAGCGTGAAGCCCTCCTCGTCCCACTTGATGACGCCGGGGTTCATCGTCAGCCTGCCGCTCGCGTCGCTCCTGTCAAGCCCCATGCTCTCGCCGTGGAAATCGAATCTGAAGGCTTCGTGCAGGATGCGGGCGGTGTGGGCGTCCTCTCCCTCAAGGGGCAGCGCGGCCAGCAGCGCGAAGGCCGCCAGCATCGCGTTTTTGCCGTGCTCGGGCATGGAGCCGTGGGCGTCCAGACCGTTGACGGTCAGCGCCGTGCCGCCTTCCGCGGCCGCAATCTCAACGCTCATGCCCCTTTCGGTGACGATATGGAGCTTGGTCTCTACCGTCTCGACCGGCAGGGGGATGAAGACCTTCGCCTTGCCGCAGACGACGTTGGCGCGGGTGCCGCCGTTGACGGTGAAGCCCGTCTTCGTTTTGCAGCGCCAGGCGGTGTGGTAGATGCCCTTCTCGGAATTGACGAGCGGATACTCCGCGTCGGGCGAAAAGCTCATCGCCGGGATCTCGGCGACCTTCTTATAGTGGTTCATGCAGCCCCAGCCGGTCTCCTCGTTCGTGCCCAGGATGATGCGCACGCGGCGCTTCAGCTTAAGGCCGGCTTCCTTGACCGCGGCCAGCGCGTAGATCGCGGCGATCGCGGGGCCCTTGTCGTCCTGAGCGCCGCGGCCGTAGATCTTGCCGTCGTGGATCTCGGCGGCGTAGGGGGGATAGCTCCAGCCCTCGCCCTCGGGCACGACGTCCACGTGGCAGACGATGCCGAGCAGCTCGCCCTCGTCGCCGTAGTCGATGCAGCCGGCGTAGCCGTCGAGGTTCTCGGTCCTGAAGCCGAGCTGCGTGCCGAGCGCCAGCGCGTGTTCGAGCGCTCCCTTGACGGCAGGCCCGAACGGCGCGCCTTCGCCCGCGTTCTCGCCTTCGACGCTGGGGAAACGGACGCTCTCCTGCACCGAACGCACGATAGCGTCCTTCTTGGACTCGATGTATTCGTCAACGATCCTGTTCATAGTTCTCTCCTTTGCTCGCCCCGCTCACTAAAACGGGGCATATTTTCGATTCAATTATAGCATCATCAAAACGATGTTGCAATCGCCAAAACAGTATGCTATAATAAATAATTGTAATTTGTCCATAAAGGAGTTGGTAATTTCGTGGACGACAGTAGTATATGGCGATGCGTGTCCGCGCAGGCTGCGGAGATCTCCGCGGTGAGCGGCGGACTGAATTTCGGCGTTATCGCTGTTTACATTATCCTTATTGCGCTTTTGGTCGCCGGCGGCGCATATTTTGCCGCAAGCGAAACGGCTCTCGCAAGCGTCAACCGCATCCGCATGAAGTCCTACGCGGAGGACGGTAACAGGAGAGCGCAGTATGTAATGTACATATTGAACAATTTCGATAAAGCGCTTTCAACGATCCTGATCGGCAACAACATAATGCATATCGCCGCCGCGGCGATCGCGACGCTGCTCACAAGGCAGTTTTTCCGCGGCAGCAAGTATCTGGACGCTGCCCTCGTCGTATCAACCGTGATAACGACGATGGTGGTGTTTCTGATTGCCGAAATGATCCCCAAATACCGTGCCAAGGCGCAGAGCGAGACCGTTTCGCTGCGCATCGGCCGCTCGCTCTACGTGCTGATGAAGCTGCTTACCCCGCTCGCCGCCGTATTCACTTGGATCGGCGCGGGGCTGCACAAGCTGTTCTTCGGCCGGGCGAAGGAAGAGCCCGACATCACCGAGGAGGACCTGACCGACATCATCAAGTCCTTCAAGGACGAGCGCGAGGAGGACCAGACCACCGAGAGCGCGACCGCCGCGCTGATGGAGAGCGCGCTCCGCTTCGGCAACAAGACCGCGGGCGAGGCTATGACCCCGTGGGAGAAGGTGGAGACCCTCGATTCCTCGATGGAGATCCCCGAGATCTACGAGCGCGTGCAGCAGACGAACCATTCCCGCTTCCCGATGATGAACGCCAAGGGCCGCGTCGTCGGCGTGCTCAATATAAGGCCCTTCCTTCGCGCCTACATGAAGGACGGCGATGAGACCGAGCTTATAGACCTTATCGACACCCCTTTGTTCGTGCGGCCGGATATCCCGGTGGACGAGCTGCTTTCCGAGATGAGCCATTCCAAGATCCATCTCGCGTTCGTCGCCGAGCAGGGGCAGGTCAAGGGCATAATAACCATAGAAGATATCCTCGAGGAGCTCGTGGGCGAGATCTTCGACGAGTCCGATCAGGACCCGGTGAAGGGCGGTGAGCGCGCATGACGTGGCTTTTGTACGTTCTGGCGCTCGTCGTGCTGGTATTCTTCTCGGCGTTCTTCTCCGGCAGCGAGATCGCTTACGCATCGGTCAACCGCATGCGCCTGGTCCGCATCGAGTCCGAGACCAAGTCGAGGAAGGCGGCGAGGGCGCTCTATATCACCGATCATTACGACAGGGCGCTCAGCTCCATCCTGATCGGCAACAACCTCGTGAACCTCGCTTCATCCACGATCTCCACCCAGCTCTTCATCCGCCTGCTCGCGGAGAAGGGGATACTGAGCGAGAACGCAGCGGCGGCGATCTCCACGGCGGCGATCACCGTGTTCGTGCTGATCTTCGGCGAGATCCTGCCCAAGCTGGCCGCGAAGAGCGACCCCGAGCGCTTTTCGATGAAGGTCTCGCGCCCCGTGAAGGGGTTCATGATCGTCTTCAAGCCCATCGTATTCGTGGTGATGAAGATCGTCGGCGCCGTTTCCAAACACTGGAAGAAGGACGAGGAGGCCGCCGTCACCGAGGACGACCTTTCCGAGATGATCGACACCGTCGAGGACGAGGGCGTCATCGACGAGGACACCAGCGAGCTGCTGCAGTCCGCGCTCGATTTCCCGGATATCGCGGTCTACGAGATCATCACGCCCCGCGTGGACATGATCGCGATCGACGTCGACGACAGCCGCGAGGAGATAATGGAGACGATCGAGAGCTCCGCGTATTCGCGCATCCCGGTCTATGAGGACAGCATCGACAATATCATCGGCGTGCTCCACCTCAACCGCTTCCTGAAGGCGCTCGCCGCGGGCGAACCCTTCGATATCCGCAGCTATCTGCTGCCCGTGGTCTATCTTCACAAGACCACGATCCTGCCCCAGGCCCTGCGCGAGCTGCGCGAAAAGAAGCTGCACCTTGCGATCGTCACCGACGAATACGGCGGCACGATGGGCCTGGTCACCATGGAGGATATCCTCGAGCAGCTCGTCGGCGACATCTGGGACGAGAGCGACGAGATAGAGGACGAGGTGGTCCAGATCGGCGAGGATCTCTACGAGGTCGACGGCAACATGCGCATCTACGACTTCCTCGAGGAGTTCGGCATCGACGACGACGATTTCGACGACGACAACGCGACGGTCGGCGGCTTCGCGATAGAGCAGCTGGGCGGCTACCCCGCCAAGGGCCAGAGCTTCGATTTCGAGCACCTGACCATCACTATAAAGCAGCTGCAGAACCTGCGCGTCACCAGGCTGATCGTCAAGGTCAACCCGAAGCCCGAGCCCGAGGATGAGGACGAGATCGACTGGGAGGGCAGGGACGACGAGGAAGACGGCGTCGAGTGAGCCCGTTTACCCGAATAAAACAAGGTCCGTGAGAAAACTCACGGACCTGTCTTTATCTTGCGCAGTTTATTTTACCCGTACGCCGTCCATCAGCTTGACGGGCGAGAGCGCGGTTTCGGTGTCGCCCGTGCCGAGCAGACCGTCGGCATTCGAGCCCCAGGCGAACAGGCTGCCGTCCGCGGTCAGGGCAAAGGTGCGGCTGTAATCGAGGAAGGTATCGTTGATGTTCCCGTCGCCGGGCTCGATCGCGAGGCCGTGGTAGACCGCGACGACGCTCTCCATGATCTTCACGAATTCGTGCCTGTTCTCGGTGCTGCCGTCGCCCAGCCTCGCGCGCTCGGTCGGGTGCCCGATCAAAAGGCCGTCGCCGTTGTAGCCGCTCGCGTGCAGGGTGCCGTCCTTCTTGAGCAGAAACGTGCTCCAGCCGTCGGTCACGACCTCGGCCGCGCCGGTCGCCGCGAGCACGGGCAGGGTCTCGGGCCATTCGGTCGTCACGCGGCCGAGCGAGCCGCAGCAGTCCTCGCCCCAGCTGTAGAGCTCGCCGTTCTTTTTGATCGCGAACACGTACTGGCAGCTGTAATCCCAGCGCTGGTCGGCGATGACCGAGGCGACGCCGTCCATGATGTGCACGGGCTCCGGGCGGGCAGTGAAGCTGCCGTCGCCGATGATGCCGTTGGTGTTGTCGCCGAACGCCCAGAGCGAATCGTCGTTTTTGATAAAGAAGCATTCGCCGGTCGGTATGCTGATGGCGGTGCGCACGTTGTCGGCAAGCCTTGAGAACGCCGGGGCGCCGGTGCCGGTGGAGGCGGCGGGCTCGATGCGCACGAGATAGTTCTCGGTGGTCAGGAAATAGTCGCCCGCGAACGAGGCCACGCCCTCGGCCAGCTTAACGGGCTTGGGCGCGCGGTCGACGAGCCCCGATTCCTGGTCCGGCGAATAGGTGCCGATGTACCAGAGCGAATCGTCGTTCTTGATGATCAGCCGCTCGCGCACGCTGCGCACGCCGTCCGTGATGCGCACGGGGGAAAGGCGGTCGGTGACGCTGCCGTCGCCGAGCTCGCCGTTTGCGTTATACCCCCAGCCCCAGAGCTCTCCTTTGGCGTTGATCGCGAAGGTATAGCTCGAGAAGGGATGGACGGACACGACGTCCTCCATTATGCGGACGGGGGAGAGGCGGTTCTCGGTCGTGCCGTCGCCGAGGAAATGCGCGGCGCCGTCGTTGCGGCCCCAGGCATAGAGCGCGCCGTCGGTCTTGAGCGCATAGGTCATATCGCCGCAGGGAACTGCCTCGGCCACGCTGTCGAGGATGTGCACGGGGGAGGTGCGGTCGTTAAGAGTGCCGTCGCCGAGCTGGCCCGAGCCGTTCCTGCCGAACGCCCAGAGCGAGTTGTCCGCCTTGATGACGAAGGTGGAGCTGCCGTCGGTCACTACCGAGGCCCCGAGCTTGGGCGCGGACCCCTTGTCCTCGCGGGCGCAGCCCGTGAAAACAAGTCCGAGCAGCAGCGCCGCCAGAAGGAGGCAGAGCTTATTGCGGATGCCGTTCATATCATAGCTCCTTAATCCCGCCGCGCACGGCGGCGGGCCATATTTCTTCATTCTGATTATACCACAACCGCGGGGTGCGGGCAAGCGCGGGGAACGACATTTTTTGCGCGGCGATGGAAGGCGCGCGGCGCCGAAAAAACATAGGCTTTACCTATTGACAAACCCATTTCTATGTGCTACAATTCGCCCAATCCCCGAATTTTCCATAATTTTTCATTCACCTCTTTTTGACCGGAACATTGACAGAATATTAAAAATTTGTTTTTCACCCCGACGCAGCGATGCGCCGTTATTTTCACATTCGGTTTTCATTTCATTAGGAGGCATTTATGAATCAAAGACCCGCTTTCCTGGTCGGCAGCGACAGGTATCCCGTTGTCACTCAGCTCGTTGACTGCGGCGCGGCAAGGCTCGCGTCGGAGAGGATCGCCCGCACCCACGCGTACGTGCTCGAAAAATTCGGAGTCAAAGCCCTGGAGCTTTCAAAATACGGCCCGGAGGAGGCCGCGTTTCTGCCGAAGAGCGGCACAGCCGAGACCGCGGCGGAGCTCACGCTCGCGTTCGTCAGGCTCGCGCTCGAAAGCAGGGAGACCGCGGCGCTGCTTGCGGGCTACGGCGCCTTCACCGATTATTCCGCAAAGCCCGGGACCCCCTCGGCGGCCAGCGCGGCGGCGGCGACGGTCTTCCTGATGCAAAAGGGCCTCCTCGAACGCGCGGCGAACGAGGAGGGCTTCATCGCCGATCTCCTTAAATACGGCGTCCGGCGCGAAAGGGACTTCTCAAAGCCCGTCAGGATCGTCTGGCACGAGGTCCCGACCCGCGAAACCGAGCCCGGCGCCGAATAAGGCGCCCCGAACCCCGAACCGGCCGAAAGGAGCGGCTGAATAAAGAAGAGAAAAACCCACTTTGACAGCTTCCGATTACAGGAAGAGTCTTAGTGGGTTTATTTTTTCGGCTTGTCTTAACTGTTCCGATGCTGAAAACGATCCTGCAAAAGCCGAATTGCTCGTTTACGCTCGCAGCTAAACTATATTCGCCGGTCTTAGCTCGGCGGAGCCGGATTCAGCTTGTGAAGCAAATTTAGCTATACGAAGTATAATTTAGCTCGCCGTCAGGCGAATTTAGCTTTTGAGATAATATCCCAAAACACTATTGACAAATACCCTATGGGGGTATAGAATAGGTGCATAAAAATACCCCACTGGGGTATAATTGGAGTTATGACCATGGAAGAGATCAACGAAATGAGCTGCTGCGCGCACGGCAGGAAGAAGGTGCGCGATGAAAAGGAGCGCCGCGAGCTGATGAACCGCCTCAAAAGGATCGAGGGTCAGGTGCGCGGCCTCGAGAGGATGCTCGAGGAGGACGCCTATTGCCCGGACATCCTCGACCAGGCCTCGGCCGTCAATTCGGCGCTGAACAGCTTCTGCCGGGTGCTGCTCGAGGAGCATCTCAGGACCTGCGTGGCGGAGGATATCCGCGCTGGCCGGGAGGACGCGGCCGGCGAGCTGATGGAAACGCTGAAAAAGCTGATGAAGTGAGGGGGAAGGGACAGTGAAGCAATTTAACGTTACCGGTATGAGCTGCGCCGCCTGCTCCGCGCGCGTTGAGAAGGCGGTCTCCGG
>JAEEKE010000045.1 GCA_016282255.1 Bacillota bacterium | reverse complement strand
CGTGGAGGACAAGATCAACGGCCTTGAGATAGCCGAGCTTGAAAAGCTGATCCTCGGCCTTGCCAAAACCGAGCTGAACGCGATCGTCTACCTCGGCGCGCTGCTCGGCTTCATCATGGGCTGGGTCACGCCGCTGCTCGGGCTGTGAGCCCAAACCAAAGGGGAATAACAAATGGAGAACGGCGCGGCCGAAGCGGTCATAATAAAGGTCGATAAGGGCACGGAGGAGGCAGGACTGCTGCTGGAGTTTGCCGAGAATTTCTCGTGGCTCGAGGTGAAGGAGCATACGGTCAAGCAGCTCCGCTTCTGGGAGTTCGAGGATTGGGAGACGCCGTTTGCGGCGGTCGTCGGCGGCCGCATCGTCGGCATGGCGGCGATCATGAAGACCGATTATTATCCCCTGCCCGACATTTATCCGTGGATCACGACGGTATTCGTCAGCGAGGAGTACCGCGGCCGCAGGCTCAGCGAAAAGCTGATCGAATACGCCAACCGATACGCGAAGAGCCTCGGCTTTACCAGGACCTATATCCCCTCGGAGCATACGGGCCTCTACGAAAAATACGGCTATCGGTACCGGCGGGACATAGTGAACTACGGGGGCGGAACGGACCGCCTCTACGTTAAGGATCTCGAATAGATCCAGCCGTTTCCGCACGGGCGGCAAAGCGCTTGATATGACGCTCAGTAAGCAAAGCTTATCGGGAGAAAACCATATGCTGCTCAAAATAACTGAATACGCCGGGCTTGACGAAAGAAAGCTGATGGACGTCTATTCCGAAAGCAATTTCGAAAACACCGATTATTTCTATCCGGACGAAGCGGACAAGCAGGCCGCGGTGAGGATGGTCGAGGCCGGATTCCTCGATTTCCTGAAAAACGATTTCTTCCGTCAGCCCGAGGCCGCCTATTGGGTCCTCGAGGGAAACGGTGAGTGGGTCAGCGCGCTGAGGATCTGCAGGGCCCCGGACGGGCCGCTGTACCTTGAGGCGCTTGAGACGCGGCCGGACAAAAGGGGCAGGGGCTTTGCGGTCCGCCTCCTTTCGGGCGTTATAGATGCGCTCAAGGAGGAGGGGCCCTTCCGGCTCTGCGACTGCGTCGGCAAAAGGAACGCGGCATCGATAAGGACGCACGAGAGCTGCGGCTTTAAGATCGTGTCACAGGCGGGTTACGATCACCTGAGCGGCACGGCGGACGAACGCGATTACGGCTTTGAATACAGCTGGCCCGATCTGCCCGCCGCCTGCGACGTGGACGCGCAGCATAAGGAAACGAATGAAGAGCTGCTCGGCTTTTTTGTCGAGGGCGCGAAAGCCGTCCTCGGGGACGACCTTGTGGGCGTATATCTGCACGGTTCCTCCGTCATGGGCTGCTATAACCCCGAGAAGAGCGACGTGGACCTGATCGTCGTGGTCGGCGAGCCCTTGTCCGACGCGGCCAAGCGGGCGTTTATGGAGATGGTCATGGCCGCCGACGCCCTCGGCCCGAAGAAGGGCATCGAGATGAGCGTCGTAACGAAGGACGTCTGCAGGCCGTTCGTCTATCCGACGCCGTATGAGCTGCATTATTCGAAAGGGCACCTTGACAGGTACCTGGCGGATCCCGAGGCCTATATAAGTGAGATGCACGGCGCGGACCGGGATCTTGCCGCGCATTTTACCGTCATCCGCGCAAGGGGAAGACGCCTGTTCGGCGCGCCGATCGAGGAGGTTTTCGCCGAGGTCCCGAGGGAGGACTATATGGATTCCATATGGAGGGACGTCGCCGGCGCAAAGGAGGAGATAGCGGGATACCCCATGTATCTTACTCTGAACCTGACGAGGGTGCTTGCCTATAAGGAGGAGGGGCTCGTCCTCTCCAAAAAGGAGGGCGCCGAATGGGCGGCGGATAAGCTGCCCGCCGAATTTCTGCCGCTTGTAAGAGCCGCGCTCGAGGAATACACGGGTTTCGGCGATTATGAATATGATACCGACCTCGCCGAAAGGTACGCCGAATACATGCTCCGTAGGATCAGCGCGGACTCGGAGCTCTGACGCCCGCATGGTTTGTTTTAATTCAATTCCGCCGCTTCCCTTCGAAGCGGCTTTTTGCTTGAACCGCCTTTCAAATTATGGTAAACTTATCCCGTCAGTACAAGGCGTAAGGAGGAGTGCATGGATCCGGAGCTCAAAGCGCTGTATAACCGTTTCTTCTTCGGCAGCCCCGTCGCCGCCGAAATCATCGAAACGGGCACGGGCGAGGACGATTTTCGCAATACGGCCATCGTTACGGAAGAGGGCGGCGGGAAACGCGTAATCAAGCTCGCGGCAAACGGCTTTACCTTCCCCGAACGGATCCTCGCGTGGCAGAGGACGATCGAAGAATACCGCGCGCTCGGGTACTACTGCCCGCGCATCTTCGCCGATAAGTTCGGAGAGTTCCCCGTGATCCGCTACCGCGGGCACGACTGCGTCGTCCATTCCGAGGAGTTTTCGAAGTACAGGCCGCTTGAGGACAGGGCCGACCCCGACGGAGAGCCCGCTGACAGCGACAGATACTTTGAGGATATCTGGACCATGACCGCAAGGATCGCCGCGAAGAGGCTCGATCACACCGATTTTCCTTCCGGCTACTGCCTCTTCGAGACCTTTTCGCCGGATGAAGCGACCGACGAGGTCCTTGATAACGCGCTGGAATGGAAGCGAACGGCGGATGCGCTCCCTGCGGAGTTTTCAGCGCAGGCGCAGAGGATCTGGCGGCTGTGGAACGAGAACCGGGCGGCGCTTCAAGCCCTCTACCCCGCCCTTCCGACCTCGGTCTTTCAGGCGGACCTCAATCCCACCAATCTGCTGATAGGCGAGGACGGCAGCTTCAAGGGCGTGTACGACTTCAACCTCTCGGGAAGGGACGTCTTCCTCAACTACCTGATGCGCGAGAACTACGACGATTTCGAGCCGGAGCTTGAGCGTATCCGAAAAGCGCTGCTTATCGCACGCAAGTACTACGCTTTTAACGCGGAGGAGAAGGCGGCCGCGCTGCCGCTCTACCGCTGCCTCAAGCCCCTGTGGTACAACAGGGTGTACGATCTTAAGCAGGCCGGGGACGACCGGGAAGCGATAAGGAATTGCCTCGACCAAACCGAATATTATCTGACGGCGGATATTGATCTGTCAAGCTGTATGGAATGAGCGGCCCCGCCGGAAAGGAAAGACAATGGAGCTTAAAACACTGTATGAAAGGATTAACGCGACGATTGCGAAGCTGGACCTCGGCCGGATATGGCCGGGCTTTACGCCGCTGAGGTTCGCCCTGTTCGACGATGAAAACTGCTTCTTCGCGGGCCGGTTCATCGAGAAGACCGACGCCTTCTGCGCGAACACCTCGATAAACTACGGGGGCGAGCAGATCGCGACCTGGAAGGTCTCGGAGGAGACGGACACTGCCGTGCTGACCTCGAAGCTGGTGCACGAGATGTTCCACGGCTTCCAACAACTGAGGGGCTGGGACTGCTGGCCGAACGAGCTGGAGGCGCTTTGGCGCTATGAATACCGCGCCGAAAACCTCGGCCTCAAGCTGCGCGAAAACGAGCTGCTTCTTGGGCTGCTCGGCGGTCACGACGAAGCGGCCTTTAGGGAACTAATGAGCCTGAGGAAGCTCCGGCTCAGCAAATACCCTTATGAATCCGACTATGAGCTCAAAACCGAAGAGATAGAGGGCACGGCCAATTTCGTGGAATGGCAGGTGCTGAGGCAGCTTGACGCAAAGAAGGCCGAAGCGCTCGAGGCCGATATGCGCGCGATGCTGACGGACCCTTCGCGCCTGTTCCCGATCCGCATCCCCTGCTACTATACCGGCGCGCTGATGATAAACGCGCTTATCGGCGCCGGCGCATATGACTTTGACGCCGCCGTCCGGCCCGCCGCGCTGCCGCTTATAGAGGCCGCGGTCCCCTTTGAGGGGAGCTTCCCCGGTATGGAGGCATTGACCGATAGAGCGGCCGAGGCACAAAAAGCGTTCAGCGCCGGGTCCGAGGCGATCGTCCGCTCCGCGCTCGAAAGGAACGAGGTCGTGCTCGAGGGCCCGCTCGAGCTCGTGATCGTGAACATCTACAATGCAAGGCATTTCGGGGAATACCTGACCTCGACCTTCTTCCTGATGTATCGGGACGAGGGCGGGCAGAGGATGCTCCCCGGCAATTTCGTTATCAAAATGCGGGACGAAAGCACGATAGAGAAAGTCTATCGCTGGGAAACGGATGAAGGCGCTTAAAACGGAGCGGCTTATACTGAGGCGCTTTAGGGAGTCGGATTACGACGATCTTTTCGAGTGCCTTTCGCAGCTTGAGGACGACGAATTCGAGGGCTACCCCGGCATCACCTACCAGAGCGGCCGCGAGCAGCTTGAATACCGGCTCGGATCGGATATCTACTGGGCCGCCGAGCTTATAAAAACCGGCAAGGTCATCGGCAATATCTGCTGCACCGAACGCCCGTACGGCGCCGTCGAGGTCGGCTGCATCATAAACGAAAGCTTCCGCAGACAGGGCTATGCTTTGGAGGCGCTTTCGGCCGCGATAGGGGAGCTGTTCCGCGAGGGCGCGCACAGGGTCTGCGCCGCGTGCGACCCGAGGAATATCCGCTCATGGAAGCTGCTTGAAAAGGCCGGCATGAAGCGCGAGGCGCATCTTAAAAAGAACGTGTTCTTTCGCCGGGACGAAAACGGCCTGCCCGTCTGGGCGGATACCCTTATCTACGCGATCGGCGAGGATGAATACAAGGCCCGCTCCCCAAAAAGCCGGGCGGAGGAATAAAGGAGAAAAACCATGCTTGAGCGCAGTTACGAAACGCCGCTCGGCCGCATCGTCTACTGGGTGAGCGAGAAGGCGGAGAACCCGTCCCCGCAGCTCGTCCTGCTGCCCGGGCTCACGGCGGACCACCGGCTGTTTGACAAACAGATCGAATACTTCGAGGGCAGATACCCCCTGTTCGTATGGGACGCGCCGGGGCACACGGCCTCATGGCCCTTTGAGCTGAGCTTCACTCTTTTCGACAAGGCGAGGTGGCTTGAAGAGATCCTGAAACGGGAGGGCTTCGACCGGCCTATAATCGCAGGGCAGTCCATGGGCGGCTACGTGGGGCAGGCTTATGCCGAGCTCTTTCCGGACAGGATCGCGGGCTTCGTCTCGATCGATTCCGCGCCGCTTCAAAGGGAGTACGTGACCGGGCTCGAGATCAGCCTGCTAAAGAAGATGGAGCCCGTCTACCGGCACTATCCCTGGAAATCCCTGCTCAGGACCGGCACGAACGGCGTTGCCGTGACCGAATACGGCCGCGGCCTGATGCGCGAGATGATGCTGGTCTACGAGGGCGATCAGGCAAGGTACGCGGCCCTCGCCGGGCACGGCTACAGGATGCTCGCCGAGGCGATGGAGGCGGATCTCCCCTACCGCATCCCCTGCCCCGCCCTGCTGATCTGCGGCAAAAAGGATCATGCGGGCTCCTGCATCCGCTACAACAAGGCCTGGCATAAGAGGACCGGGATACCTCTTGAATGGATCGAAAACGCCGGGCATAATTCCAATACCGACGCGCCCGAGACCGTCGACCGCCTGATAGAGCGGCTCATCGGCGAGGTCTCGGAGCGTATCAAACAGCACACGAACGAAGGCCGAGAAACAGGAGGGAACGAAAAATGAAGCTTGCGGACGTTGAAAAACGGGGAGCATGGCTGTTTTCCGAATGGAGGCTGACCTACCGGGTCGGCTGGGGGCAGATACTCAAGGCCGCCGCGCTCATCCATCATTACATGAAAGAGCCGGAGATCCTGACCGGCTTTGGAGGCAGCGAACAAAAGGCCGACGCCAGCGACGAAAAGGGGATCATGGCCCTTGAGGAGGCCGGGTACCTGACTGTCCGCGGCGTTTCCGAGATACTCAAGGTCCCGCTCATGATCACCTTCTTCAATCAGCTCGATCTGGTCAGGGTGACCGTTGCCTGCGCGACCGATGAATTCAAGGAGGCCGATTACAAGGCGTTCAATCTTTCCATGTGCCAGTTCATGGATTCCGCGGAGCTCGCGATGTACTGACCCCGCCGTGAGGAGGCCCGAATGGATTTTCTCGACACTTCGTTTTTACAGAGCGATGAGATAAAGCTCGTGCTCGAGCGGACCGCCGAAGCGGATCCCGTAAGAAAATGGGTCCCCGCCTATCATTTCGGCATCTATAATAAGCAAGGCGAACGGATGGGGAGCTGCGACCTGAGGATCGGCTATTCGGACGGGCTGTATTACGGCGGGCATATCGGCTACGCCGTGGATGAGGCGCACAGGGGGCGTCATTATGCCGCCAAGGCGTGCGAGCTGCTGTTTTCGCTTGCGAAAAAGCACGGGATGGACCATCTGTTCATCACCTGCGACCCGGACAATCTGCCCTCGAGAAGGACCTGCGAATATCTTGGCGGGGAGCTCCTTGAGATCGCCGAGCTGCCGGAGGACAACGATATGCGCCTCAGGGACGGCGATACCGAGAAATGCGTCTTCAGGTTCGCCCTGTGACGAAGGCCGCCCGGCGGAAAAACGGAGGGACCGTTATGAATGCTAAGATAGATATAAGCGAAACCGTTCTGACGACCGAACGGATAAAGCTCCGCCCGTGGCGGCAGTCGGATCTTGATGATCTGTTCGCCTATGCCTCGGTCGACGGGGTCGGCCAAATGGCGGGCTGGAAGCCGCATGAAGACAGGGCGGAATCGCAGCGGATCCTCGACCGGTTCATCTCCAATAAAAGGACCTTTGCGTTGGAATACCGCGGCCGCGCGGTCGGCTCCGTGGGCATAGAGCTCTATGATGAGGAGCGCTTTCCCGAGTTCGCCGCGCTAAGCTGCCGGTCGCTCGGCTACGTGCTCGCCAAGGAATACTGGGGCATGGGCCTGATGCCGGAGGCCGTGAACGAGGCCCTCAGGTACCTCTTCGAGGAGGTCGGTCTCGACGCCGTCTTCTGCAGCCATTTTCTTTCGAACCGGCAGTCCGGAAGGGTCCAGGAAAAATGCGGTTTCAGGCATTTCGCCTTCGGCAGTTTTAAAACGCAGTTCGGCGCCGTCGAGGAGGACGAGACAAATATCATGACGCGGGAGGACTGGCTCGCCCGCAAAGCAAAAATGCAGAGTGAAAACGAAAAGGAGAAAAAGATGATCGTACTGAACGTGACCTACCGTGTCAAGCCCGGCCTTAGGGAGGAGTTCCTTGAAATGATACTCGCCGAGGGCATCGACGAAGCGAGCCGCGCCGAGGACGGGAACATCAAGTATGACTACTACATCCCGTTCGACGGCGGCGACGAGCTGCTGCTCGTGGAGAAATGGCGCTCCGCCGCGGCGCTCAAGGCCCACGCCGAAACGCCGCATTTTGCGCGGCTCGGCGAGCTGAAGGGCGATTTCGTGGACGAGACGGTCATAGAAAGGTTCAAGGCGTGACTGGCCCCGCAGCACAAACGGCCATGGAGAGGATCGTCGTCCTCGGCTGCCCCGGGAGCGGCAAAAGCACCTTCGCGCGGCGGCTCAGCGAGAAAACGGGCATCCCGCTCTTCCATCTGGACAATATCTGGTGGAGGGCGGACCGCACGCATATTTCGCGCGAGGAGTTCGACAGCCGCCTTGAAACGCTGATGCGGGGCGAAAGCTGGATCCTCGACGGCGATTACAGCCGCACCTATGAAATGCGGATCCGGGCAGCGGGCACCGTGATCTTCCTCGATTACGATCTTGAGACCTGCCTTTCCGGCGTTTCCGGCAGGCTCGGCACGCTGCGGCCCGATATCCCCTGGACCGAGAGCGAGCCCGACCCGGAGCTGATCGAGCTGATCAACAACTACGCTGAGGAAAACCGCCCGGTCATCCTTTCTTTGCTCAGGCAATATCCCGAAAAGCGGGCGGTGGTGCTCTCTTCGCGCGCCGAGGCGGAGCGCTGGCTCGAGGGCGTCGGCAGCGCGGAGGTATGCGGCAGGAGCTATACTATGCTCGGCCTTCTCGGCCGCGGCAAGGGCGGCTATTCCTACCTTGCGGCCGCGGGAAACGAAAGCTTCGTGATAAAGCAGATCCACCATGAGCCCTGCGCTTACTACACCTTCGGCAACAAGCTCGAGGCGGAGCTCAATGACTATGAAAGGCTCCTTGCCGCCGGGATACGCATCCCGAAGCTGATCGCTGTCGATAAAGAGAAGGAAAGGCTCGTCAAGGAGTACGTGCCCGGGAAGACCGTGTTCGACCTTGTCGCACAGGGCGCCGCCCAGGGCGCTTCGGCGGAGCCCTATCTTGAACAGGTCCGCGAAATGGCCGCGCTCGCGAGGGCGGCCGGGCTCAATATCGACTATTTCCCCACCAATTTCGTTATCTCGGACGGGCTCCTCTGGTACGTCGACTACGAGTGCAACCTGTATTCGGATGAATGGAGCTTTGAAAACTGGGGCGTCAAATACTGGTCGCGCACACCCGAATTCGAGGAATACCTAAGGAACCGAAAGGACTGAGGCTCCCCCCCCCGCCTTTCCTGCATGGCGGCACAATAAGGATCAAGCCCTCCGTTTTCAGCACAAAGAACAAACAAATACCGGCCTGCCGCAAAGGCGGACCGGTATTTGTTTTCTTGTAACGATCCCGTCGGTTTATCAACATCCATCAGAGGCCCAAAACGAGGACGGAGTGCTCACGCTCTGCAACGAGTATCAGTTTATCAACATCCATCAGAGGCCCAAAACAATGAGATCATCGTGTCCACGTCTCCACCGTATCAGTTTATCAACATCCATCAGAGGCCCAAAACCAGCCGCGCAACACAGCTCAAGCGGCGGCGTATCAGTTTATCAACATCCATCAGAGGCCCAAAACCGAGACTATCACGGTGAGGAGTTCCTGCGAGTATCAGTTTATCAACATCCATCAGAGGCCCAAAACTTGCTGTACAGGATGATCGCGCGCTCAACGGTATCAGTTTATCAACATCCATCAGAGGCCCAAAACTAATATCTCCGATAGACACGAGGTCGGTGCGTATCAGTTTATCAACATCCATCAGAGGCCCAAAACCGCAATAT
>JAEEKE010000044.1 GCA_016282255.1 Bacillota bacterium | reverse complement strand
CCCATGGCCGTGCGCAGTATCATGATAGCGTCGGAAACGGTGACGGTATTGCTGCCGTCCATATCCGCGGCCGTGAACTGATCGTTCGTCAGCTCGAGCAGCCCCATCGAAGCGCGCAGCGCCATGATCGCGTCGCTGACCGTGACGGTGCCGTTGCAGTCCACGTCGCCGGGAACGAACTGCGCCTCGGTGAAGCGGGCAATGACGCTGACCTCGGAGGTCTGGTTTTCGGCAAGGTCGAGCTCGGTGCCGATCAGCTCGCCGCTCTCGGAGTACCAGCCGAGGAAGTCCGAACCCGTTCTCGGCGTGGCCTTCGCGATCATCCAGCCGTATGCTCCGCCGCCGCTGCTGCCTATGTAGCCGCCGCCCTCGGCGCGGATATGGTCGAAATACAGCTCGGGGCAGGTCGAGGTATCGAGGTCGGTCAGCAGCGTGTCGTTGCAGTACAACTCGTCGAGCGCCGTGCAGCCGGTGATATCCAGACTTGAAAGCGGGCTTTGGCGGGCGTCCAGATGATGGAGGGCGGTGAGCCCCGCCGCGTTGAGCTCCTCCAGCCCGCTCCAGCCGCAAAGCAGGATAGTGAGCTCAGGGCACGCGGTAACGTCGAGCGTTCTGATCGAAGTGCCGCCGACGTTCAGCCAATTCAGATGCGGGCAGTTTGAAAGATCGAGCCGCGTCATCGAGCCGCAGAGCTGAAGATGCTCAAGCTTTGAGCAGTCCGAAATATCGATCTCCTCCGTGCCTGATGCATCGCAGGAAAGGAAGGTCAGCTCGGTGCAGCCGGTCAGGTCGATCTGCTGAACGTCTTCGCACCAGATGCCCGTGAGCGCAGTGCAGCCGGAAAAACTGACTGCGTCGAGATCGAGATTCATGATCATAACGTTCTCAAGCGCCGTGCAGTCGGACAGATCCAGGTCCCCGACGGGACAGGTGATGTCGTACCCCTCGTCAAGCTCAAACTCGATTTCTATGCCGTAAAGACGTTTTACCCCGTCCTCGCCCTCCGTCCAGGCGAATCCGACGTATCTCTGGGAGTACGGATCGATGATCGCTCCCCATGTGGACGGATCCGAAAGGTCGAAATCACAGTAGTAATAATACGCCCTGAGCTTTTCGACGTTGCTTACACCATCCTCATCCGTCGTCTCAAGGAATGCCGCCACCTTCTGATAGTCGTTGTCGTTATACCCCTCGGGGGTCGGGTGGCGCATCTCGGTCCTTGCCAGCGCCGCAAGCGGCATCATCGCCGCGAGCATCGCGAGCGCGGTCAGCAGGCACAGGGTTTTCAAAAGCTTTCTTTTCATAAGTTTCTCCTTTGCGCTTTCGCTTTTATTTCGGCGCCGTACGGCGGTGGCCGGCCGGCGCGTCGATCCGTGTTTTAAGAGGCGTTCCCCGCCTGCTCGACCTCCGTCACCTTTATGCCGTTCGTCCATTCGATCAGCCTGGGCACCAGCTTTTCGGCGTCGTCCGCGGTGCAGTACAGCTCGGTGTAGTAGAACGCGTCATTCTTCGCGATGACGGAGCAGACGTAGCTGTACTCCTCCTCGTTCAGTACCACGTAGGAAACGCCGCTCCCGGTGGTCTTAACGTCGCTGCTCTTAACGTCCAGCATGTTGACGAGGTATTCCGTCGGCTCCGTCCACTCGATACCGTACAGGAGCTTGAGCTTCTTGAACGTCGCTTTCGTGGCGTAGGCGTAGACGTCCTCGCTCGCCGCGGCGAAGATAACGTCCCAGGCCTCGGCTGCAAGGTCGCCCGTATCGTTGTCGGCCCTAAAGCTTTGGGTCAGCTCGATCTTGTACTCATCCTTGCCGAAGGAGCCGGGGATCACCTTCTTGGCCGCGTTGATGCCCTTGCCGGCGGCGATGGAGAGGCCGATCGCCAGCGCCCAGGTCAGCACCATGATGACGACGCCGAGGATCAGCTTTTTCTTATCGGAAAGCTTTTTGCTGAGCGCGACGCCCGAACCCGCCGCCGCGCCGCCGAACGCGCACGCTGCGGGGACCGCTCCGCCGAGGATCGCCGCCGCGAGAGAGACGATGACGAAGACCCAGTTGGCCTTGCTCATCTTCGGCAGGGGCTCGTAGGCGCTGCTGCTCTCCATATACACGCCGTCGTACGCGATATCGGTATTTTTGCGCGTGCTGACCAGGCGGATATCGTGCCCTCCCCCGGTCAGGATCGGCTGATCGATGCCCTCGAAATTCGCGCGGGCGATATCGAGCGCGGTCTGCTCCCCGTCGATGAAAAGCCTCGGGGGCTTGAACGCCGTTTTCGGAAAAAACTCCACCGTATGCTGCCCGTCGGCCGTCTCCACGACCCATGTCTTGCTCTTTTCGGCCATTTTTCTTCCTCCTATGAATGAATGTTATAGAATAATTATACCCCCCCCCGCGAAAAATCAAGGTTTTGGGGATAAAAAACCGGCGGGACCGCATGGGGCCTCGCCGGATCGGGCGTCAGAAAAGCTCGGGCAGCAGCTCGTGGAACGCCGCCTGCAGGGGTATCGCTATCTCGCGCATGGCCGGGTGAGCGGCCGGGGCGCAGCGCAGACGGAAGAAATGCCGCCATTCGCGCAGGTTCATCGTGCAGATGAACTCGGTCTTGAGGCTGTTGGGGAGCACGCTCCTCGCGTCCTCGGGCCTTGCGCCTTTCCCGAGCATGGCGAAGTACGAGCGCTCGGCGTTCTCCATGGCCTGTTTCCATTCCTCAAAGAGCGGCTCGCCCTCCTTTGCAAAATACGGCCTTATAAACGCGATCTCGCTGCCGAACTTCGCCGAGGAATAGTTGCAGTAGCGCGTCGACTCCTGCGAATAGCTCGCGATGCGGTGGCGGACCCATTCGTGGGAAACGCCGCGGTCGCAGATCACGCGCACGCTGACGGAGAAATGCTCGATCGGGCTCTCGTGCCCGCGCTCGATCAGCATCCTGACCATGCGCGAGGCGGAATCCTCGGTCATTTTATCCTCGCTCTTGTAGCACACGCGGCCGCAGAGCTCAAGGTGACGCAGCACCTCCTCCCGCACCGGGGGGTTGATTATTTCGAAAGAGGGGGAAACGAGTCTCATAATACCTCCAATTCAGATAACTGTAGGGGCGGCAATCTGCCGCCCGCAAAGCGGCGGAAAATGTTTGCCCGGATTGAACAGGCGGTATCGGAGTTCACGCCGTAACCGTGGATGACTGTGTTTCCGGGAGACTGGCGGATGATATCCGCCCCTACGATTATCCACCTCAATTTGAGCAGCATGCTGCTCAAACATCATTTTGGCGAAGCCAAAACATCATCAGCGCAGCGGCATCATTAGAGCAGCGGCATCATTGAGCGGCGGGATACGTCTGCGGCGGGGGACGGCCGTGCACGAGGCTTATTTTTCAGTTGCTTTTACCCCTCATCAGTCACTTCGTGACAGCTTCCCCCCAGGGGGAAGCCATGCGATGGGGTTATACCTTTACGCGCTTGATCGTGCCGTCGGCGGCCTTGGATACCACCTCGCGGATGCCGGCGTTCTTTATCATGCGGCGGCAGATCATGCAGGGCGCGGGCTCGGCGAGCTCGCCGTTCGAATCGAAGCCGGCAAGGTAGAGCACGCTGTCCAGCATATCGCGCCTCGCGGCCGAGATGATCGCGTTCTGCTCGGCATGCACGGCCACGCATTTTTCGTACTGCTCGCCGTGGGGGATGTGGTTCGCCTCGCGCCAGCAGACGCCGGTATCGCAGCAGTTGGCCTCGCCGCGCGCCGCGCCGTTGTAGCCGGTGGAGATGATCTCGTCGTTCTTGATGATGACGGCGCCGTACTGCCTGCGAAGGCAGGTGGAGCGCTTCGCCACCGAAGCGGCGATGGAAAGATAGTATTCGTCCTTGCTGATGCGGTTCATCTTGCCCTCCAAATCGGATATTTTACATTCCGTCCGGCTCGTTCTTTTTGATATGCCAGATCTCGCTCGCGTACTCGCGGATGGTGCGGTCGGACGAGAACTTGCCCGCGCTGACGGTGTTCATCAGGCACTTTTTCGCGAACTCGCGCTCGTTCTTGGTATCGTAGATCGCGCGGAGCTTCGTGGAGATATAGTCCTCGAAATCGTAGAGATTGAAGTAGTAGTCCGGCTTGCGCCAGTCGCCCACGAGAAGGCTGTTCCAGATCTCGCGGAAGACGCGCGCGCTGTCGGGATCGTTGGCGATCGAGCCGTCCACCAGGCTGTCCACGGCGCGGTGCACCACGGGGTCGGTATCGTAGATGTTCCTGGGGCTGTAATGCGGGCGGAGCCTCGCGAGCTCATCGACCTTCGCGCCGAAGATATAGTTGTTTTCCTCGCCCGCGCATTCGACGATCTCGATATTCGCGCCGTCGAAGGTGCCGAGGGTCACGGCGCCGTTGAGCATGAACTTCATATTGCCCGTGCCGCTCGCCTCGGTGCCGGCCGGGGAGATCTGCTCGCTGATATCCGCCGCGGGGATGATGTGCTCGGCATAGGAGCAGTTGTAGTTCGCCACGAACACCACGCGGATCTTTCCGTTGACGTCGGGATCAGAATTGACGCGCTTTGCGATCTCGTTGATGAACTTGATTATGTTCTTCGCCATGAAGTAGCCGGGGGCGGCCTTCGCGCCGAAGATGAACGCGGTCCTGGGCATGTCGGCCAGGTTGCCGGCCTTGAGCTCCTTATAGATATGCACGATCGAGAGCGCGTTCATGAGCTGGCGCTTGTATTCGTGCATGCGCTTGACCTGCACGTCGAACACGAAGTCCGCCGGGATCTCCACGCCCTCCTTGACGGCGATCAGCTTGGAGAGGCGGGCCTTGAGGTCCTTCTTGACCGCGATGAATTCGTCGATCATCCTGTCGTCGATCATGGGCTTTAATTGTTTCAATTCGTCGAGATCGGTCAGGAAGCCGTAGCCGATGCGCTCGCCGATCAGCTTGGAGAGGCCGGGGTTGCACAGGCCGAGGAAGCGGCGCTGGGTGATGCCGTTGGTCTTGTTCTGGAAGCGCTCGGGCCAGACCTCGTACCAGTCGTGCAGCACCTCGGTCTTGAGCAGGTTGGAGTGGATCTTCGCCACGCCGTTGACGTAGGTCGAGACGTAGGTAGCGAGCCTCGCCATATGGATGCGGCCGCCCGAGATGATGTGCATGCGGGCTATCTTCTCGCCGGAGACGCCCCTGTTCTCGAGCTCGTTCTCAAGGTGCGCGTCGATCTTTTCGATGATGGCGTAGATATTGGGGATGACGCTCTTGAACAGCTCGATGTCCCAGGTCTCGAGCGCCTCGCTCATCAGGGTGTGGTTGGTGTAGTTGAAGGTGCGCGCGGCGATGTCGAGCCCCTCCTCAAAGGTCTTGCCCTCGAGCATCAGCAGGCGGATGAGCTCCGGCACGGAAACGGTGGGATGCGTGTCGTTGAGCTGGACGCAGTTCATCTCGGCAAAGTTCTCGGCCGTGCCGAACACGCGCTTATGGCGGCGCATGATGTCCTGCAAAGACGCGCTCGAGAGGAAGTACTGCTGCTTGAGGCGCAGGCGCTTGCCCTCGTAGGTGCTGTCGTTGGGATAGAGCACGCGGGTGATGTCCTCAACGGCGTTCTTTTCGCGCACGGCGAGGGCGTATTCCTGGGAGTTGAACGCGGCGAAGTTGAACTCCTCCTCCGCCTCGCTCTGGAAGAGCCTGAGCGTGCCGACGGTGGGGGTGTTGTAGCCGATTACGGGCATATCGTAGGGCACCGCGATGACCTTGCCGGTCGCGAACTCGACCGTGACGGTCTTATCGTCCCTGCGGCGGCTCCACGGGTCGCCCTGGCGCTGCCAGTCGTCCGCCTTCTCGGCCTGGAAGCCGTTTATGAACTCCTGCTTGAAAAGGCCGAACTTATAGCGGATGCCGTAGCCGTCGAGCGGCAGGTCGTGCGTCGCGGCGCTGTCGAGGAAGCAGGCGGCGAGCCTGCCGAGGCCGCCGTTGCCGAGCGCGCAGTCCTCGATATCCTCCATTATCGCGATGTCCACGCCGCGCACGGCGAGCAGGCGCTTGACCTCGTCGAGGAGCTTGAGCGAGAACAGGTTGTTGTAGATCATCCTGCCCGTCAGGTATTCGGCGGAGATATAGTAGGCACGGCGGTTCCTCTCCCTTACGCGGCGGCTCCTGCGCCAGTCGTCCGCGATCGCGTACATGACCGCGCTCGAGATCGCGCGGTGAAGCTGCTTGGCGTCCGCCTCGTTGAGCTCCACCTGATAGTCCCCGCGGAGCACGTCCTCCGCGCGCCTGATAATGCCCTTTGCGTCCATTAACATGTGTTTGTCTCTCCTGGATCCGGCCTTGCGGCCGTTTTTGATATTTTGACCCGGCGTTCCGGGTGATAAGCTTTATTTTTCGGCGTTTATGCGGCGCGATGCGCGAAACTCTTCGACGAGGGAGATCAGCTCCTCCGCATCGGCGCAGTTGTTCGTGCGCCGCCGCAGCTCCGTGCTGCCGTACATGCCCTTGGTGTACCACGCCACGTGCTTGCGCATATCCGCGAACAGGCCGCTGCCGTGCTCCAAGACGTATTCCTCGATATGCCTGAGAGCCGCGCCGAGCCTCTCCTCCTCTGTGGGGGGAACGTACTCCCTTCCCGAGAGCGCTGAGCGGACCTCTGCGAAAATAAACGGATTCCCCTCGGCGCCGCGCGCGATCATCAGCCCCGCGCAGCCCGTCATAGCGAGCATGTCGGCGGCCGACTCGCCGGAGAATATGTCGCCGTTGCCGACGACGTGTATCGAAACGGCGTTCACCACCTCGGCGATCAGCGCGCGGTCGGCCTTGCCGGAATACATCTGCATCCTCGTGCGGCCGTGCACGGTGACGAACGATGCGCCGCTGTCCTCGCACATGCGGGCGAACTCCACGGCGTTGACGTGCGCGTCGTCCCAGCTCTTGCGGAACTTGACGCTGACCGGCACGGGGCTCGCCTTGACCGCCGCTTCGATGAGCTTTGATGCAAGCGGGATATCGCGCATAAGCGCCGAGCCGTCGCCGTTGCCGGTGATCTTCGGCGCGGGGCAGCCCATGTTGAGGTCGACGACCGCCGCGTCGGCGGGATCGACCGCGGTCTCGAAGAGCCTTTGAACGGTCTCGGCGATTATCGCGGGATCGTGCCCGAAGAGCTGTATGCCGCAGGGCTTTTCCGCGTCGCTTATCGAAAGCAGCTCCTCGGTGCGGTGGCTGCGGTAGTGAAGGCCGTTGGCGCTGACCATCTCGGTGAAGGTCATGTCCGCGCCCTGTTCGATGCAGAGCCGCCGGAAGGCCGAGTCCGTCACGCCCGCCATCGGAGCGAGCAGCAGCGGGCAGACGCCCGTATCCTCTCTTTTAAGAAGGGCAAACAGCCTTTGCCGCTTCTCCTCCCCCGCCGTCATTCGTCGAGATAGAAGCAGCCCTCGCACACGGTCGCGGCGGGGCCGAACATATAGAGGCTGTTGTCGGGCAGCCATTCGATCTCGAGCGTGCCGAGCTCGACGTGCACGCTGACCCTGCGGCCGGTATAGCCCGCAAGGATGCAGGCCACGGCCGAGGCGCAGGCGCCGGTGCCGCAGCAGAGCGTGCAGCCGCAGCCGCGCTCCCATGCGCGCATGATGATGTTTTCATCGTCGATGACCTGCACGAAGTCGACGTTCGTCCTTCTGGGGAAGATCGGGCTGTGCTCGATGTCCCTGCCGTAGTACTCCACGTCGGTCAGCGCCGCGTCGTCCACGAAGGCGACCGTATGCGGAACGCCGGTGTTGACGCTCGTGACCGTGAAGCGGCGGCCGTGGGAGAAGAGGCTCTTCTCCCTGAACTCGCCCTCGGCGGCGACCGGGATATCGCAGCAGGCGAGCTTCGGTTCGCCCATATTGACGCCGATGCCCGTGACCACGCCGTTTTCCACGACGGCATGGGGGCGCTTGATGCCCGAAAGCGTCTCCACCGTGAAATCGGTCTTCTTTATGATGCCCTTTTCGATGCAGAACTTGACGAAGCAGCGGATGCCGTTGCCGCACATCTCGGCCTCGGAGCCGTCGATATTGAGGATCAGCATGCGGATATCGGCGATATCCGAATTGCGGATGACGAGCAGGCTGTCGGCCCCCACGCCGGTGTTGCGGTGCAGTATCCTCTGCGCAAAGGCGTTGATATCCTTTATGCGCTCCTCACGGTCGTCGATAACGACCATATCGTTGCCGAGGCCGTGCATTTTGGAAAACTCGAATCTCATTCCGTTCCTCCCTTTTACGCTCATTCCATGATGAGGCCGACCGGGCAGTGGTCGCTGCCCGTGACTTCGTTATAGATAAGGGCGTCGCCGATGCGCCCGGCAAGCCTTTCGCTGACCACGAAGTAATCTATGCGCCAGCCCGTGTTCCGCTCCCTGGCCTTGAACATATAGCTCCACCAGGTATAGGCGTCGGTGCGGTCGGGATAGATGCGGCGGAAGCTGTCGGCAAAGCCCGATGAAAGCAGCTCGGTGAACTTTGCGCGCTCCTCATAGGTGAAGCCCGCGTTGCCGATATTCGACTTGGCGTTCTTAAGGTCGATCTCCTCGTGGGCGACGTTCATATCGCCGCAGGCCACCACAGGCTTGTGCTTATCGAGCCCGCAGAGATACGCGCGGAAGGCGTCCTCCCAGCGGCAGCGGTACTCGAGCCTCGTCAGCTCCCGCTGCGCGTTCGGCGTGTAGACCGTAACGAAATAGAAGTCCTCGAACTCGAGCGTGATGACCCTGCCCTCGTTCTCGAACTCCGGATCGCCCCCCATGCCGAGACGGACGGAGAGCGGCTCAAGCTTCGTGAAAACGGCGGTGCCGGAATAGCCCTTCTTCTCGGCATAATTCCAGTATGCATGATAGCCCTCTGGCGCAAAATCGATCTGCCCCTGCTGCAGCTTGGTCTCCTGCAGGGCGAAGATATCCGCGTCCTCCGCGGCAAAGAACTCCATAAAGCCCTTTCCCATGCAGGCACGCAGGCCGTTGACGTTCCAAGAGATAAACTTCATTTCGATGCTCCGTCCGCCGGTCTTTTCCCGCGTTTTTCGCCGCAAGGTCCTATTGACCGACTTTATAATTATACAGGATAATCGGGGATAGTTCAATATCTGCGAACCTGTTTTTCGGCTTAACGGCAGAATTTGCCGAAGGCATACTCTCTTGAATATGCGGCCGCGCTTTTCGGCGGCGTCGAAACGCTTTAAAACGGGGCCCTGCGTATCTGCAGAGCCCCGTTCGTTGTGCTTCGTTTGCGTCAATCCCACCAGAACGACCAGATATGGCTTTCGGTCAAAGCTTTTTTGAAGCCTTCGGGCGAGCTCATCATGATCATTTCCACAATGTCGATATCAAAGATCGCCATTTCATCGAGGACGGCGTCCGCGTCCGCCTCCGGGATCGGTACCGTCAGCCGGCAGTCCAGCGTATCAAAGGTGATGACGGCCGGAACGGCGCCGTACTTCTCGTACCAATACTTGAGCACAGCCGCCATTTCACTCGGTTCGGGGCATTCGTTGAACCCGCCGAACGGGATATAGATCGCCGCTTCCCAGGGATTGACCGTGGGGAGCTTTATGAGGATCAGCCGTGATTCTCCGTACATGGAGCTGACCTGCAGCCCGGAATAAGTTTCCTCGCCCGCAGAGCTGTCGAAACCGTCGAAGCCGTCTCCGGCCTGAGCCAGCATGCTCTGCACCGAAATGCCGTAGGTTTCGCTGAATGCCTCCGCTCTTGCTTCAAGCACGCTCTTGCCGTCCTCAAGCGGCTTTTTCAGCTCGGTCTCGATATCGAAGCCGTCTTCAAGGCGATAGCTGATGCTTTCAAGCAGAAGGTCCCTGTCTCCCAGAGCGCAGGGCACGACCACGGGCGTGTAGCCCTCGAGGCGTCCTTTTTCGAGCTCTTCATCGATCAAGCGGCCGATCTTCTTTTTTGAAAGCTTCGGATCGATGACCCAATACTCGTACCCGAGCTCGGTAAAGAGCTTTTCAAGCTCCGTCATATCCTCCGCGTTCGGCGGGGTCAGGCGCGTATCCGTTTCGGCGGTCGGGCTCGGTTCCGGGTCCTTCGCGCCGCTGTCCGCCGGTTCTCCCGCTTTACATGCAGCAAGGGGGAGCATCAGCAGCGAAAGCATGATCGAGATAAGCCTTTTCATATCCGTTATCCGTTCAGCAGGGCGGAGACTATCCCGTCGCCCTCGCTCATTATGCGCTCCATGCGCGCGTTCGCGGCCGCCTCGTCCGCGCCCTTCGCGCCGACGTAGAGCTTGAGCTTGGGCTCGGTGCCGCTCGGGCGCACCACGACCCACGCGTCGTCGCCGAGGGTGTAGCGCAGCACGTTTGACTTGGGCAGGCCGATGCCGCCCTCCTCGCCGGTGGCGCAGTCGATCTTCTCGTTCGCGGCGAAGTCCTCGCGGACCAGGATGGGCTCATCATCGCCGAACGCCTTCGGGGGCTCGGCCCTGAGGGCCTTCATCGCGCTGCCGATGCGCTCGATGCCCTCCTTGCCCACGAGCGTGTAGCTCTTGGTCTTTTCGATGAAATAGCCGTATTTCGCGTAGATCTCGTTGAGCACGTCCACGAGACCCTTCCCGCGCGAGGCGTACACGATCGCCGCCTCGCAGACGAGCATCGCCGCGAGCACCGCGTCCTTATCGTGCGCGAAGCCGCCGGAGAGGAAGCCGTAGCTCTCCTCGAAGCCGAACAGGAATTTGCCTGTGCCGGCCTTATCGGCAAGGTCGATCTGCTCCGCGATGAAGCGGAAGCCGGTCAGCACGTGGCGGATCTGAACGCCGAAGCTGCGGCAGATGACGTCCGCAAGCGCGGTGCTGACGAGGGATTTGACCACGAAGCCGTCCTCCGGCAGCCTCCCCTGCGCCTTGAGCTCGGAGAGGATGTAGTAGACCAGTATGCTGCCGATCTGGTTGCCGGTCAGCACGCGGTAGCCGCCGTCCTTCTCGCGCACGGCCACGCCGAGGCGGTCGGAATCGGGGTCGGTGGCGAACAGCATCCCGGCGCCGACCTTCCTGCCCAGCTCCATGGCCAGCTTAAAGGCGTTCGGGTCCTCGGGGTTCGGGGCCTTGACGGTCGGGAAATCGCCGTTCGGCAGGCGCTGCTCCTCGACCACGTAGAGGTTCTTGATGCCGATACGGTCGAGTATCGTCGTGACCGGCACCAGGCCGCTGCCGTGCAGGGGCGTGTAGACGATGCCGCCCTCCATCTTCGCGGCTTCGCTGCGCACGAGCTCGGGGTTGAGCATGACGCTGATCGTCTTCTTATAATAGATCTCGTCGACCTCCTCGCCGATCAGGTTGATAAGGCCCTTCGCCCTCGCCTCGTCGAAATCCATGATCGCGGTATCGAAATACCCGAAGCCGCGGATGCAGGCGAGGATCTCGTCCGCCTCGGCGGGGCCGCACTGGCCGCCGTGCGCGGCATAGACCTTGTAGCCGTTGTATTCGGGCGGGTTGTGGCTCGCCGTGATGACGATGCCCGCCGCGCAGCCGAGCTGGCGCACCGTGAACGAGAGCTGGGGCACGCTGTGCAGCGTGGAGTAGAGGAAGCTCTTTACGCCGTAGGCCGCGAGCGTCCTTGCCGAGACCTCGGCGAAGCGATCCGAGCAGCGGCGCGAATCGTAGGCGATCGCAACGCCCTTATCCGCCGCGCCGGGGATCTTGAGAAGATGCGCGGCGACGCCGGCGGTCGCCCTTCTGACCACGTAGTCGTTCATGCGGTTGGTGCCCAGGCCGAGCACGCCGCGCAGGCCGGCCGTGCCGAACTCGAGCTCGGTATAGAAGCGGTCCTCCTGCTGTTTTTCGTCGCCGCCGATCGAGGCAAGCTCGTCCCTCTCCTCCTCGGAAAGGCCCGGGGCGTTCAGCCATTTCAAATACTCCTCTTTATACGACATAAAGGTTCTCCTTTGCTTTTATTTATATGCGTAAGGGCACTGCCCGGACGGAGCCGGACAATGCCCTTTTCTTCATTCGTTTTGCCCTTCCGGGGCGCTCTCGGCCTCAGCGCCGTACTTGCCGTACTTACCGTACTTGCCGTATTTGCCGTAGCCGCCGTACCTGCCGTATTTGCCGTACTTGCCGTAGCCGCCGTAACCGCCGTAACCGCCGTAGCCGCCGTAGCGGCCGTAATTCGAATAGCGGTGCTTGCTGTAGCTGCGGCCGGTCTCGCTCGTGCCGGCGTTGTTGAGCACGTAGCCCATGATGCGCACGCCGGTGTTCGCGATGTTGTTGATGCCGGAAACGAGGCTGTTCTTCGTGGTGTAGTCCTGGCAGACGACGTAGACGACGCAGTCGGCATACTCGGCGACGGTCTGGGAGTCGGCGAGGATCGCGCTGGGCGGCGCGTCGAAGATCACGAAGTCCGCCGTCATCCGGATGCTCTCCACCAGCCTGCGCATGCGGCTCGAGCGCAGCAGCTCGGGCATATTGTAGTTCTTGGTGGAGCCCCTGATCGCATAGAGGTTATCGCCGATCGGGGATACGATATCGCTGATCTCGGCCTCCTGCTTAAGGTATTCGATGAGGCCCTTCTCCCTGATGCCGGGCAGATCGGAGATCGTGGAGGCCTTGCGGATATCGCAGTCGATGAACACGACGATCCTGCCCGAGGCGGCAAGCGCCATGGCGGTGTTGAGAGCGACCGTGGACTTGCCCTCGCCGGGCACGCTGCCCGCGAAGAGGATCGCCTTTTCGTTGTGCTCCGCCGCGTTCTTTTCAAGCCTGCGCGCGATAAGCGCGGCGGAATCGGAGAAGTCCTTCGAAACGCCGCCGCCCATCAGCGTCAGCAGCGCGCCGCTGCGGTTATCCCGGCTGCTGCGGTCGTAGGGCAGGGTGCCGATGCAGCGGATATTGAGTATTTCGCGGATCTCCTCGGTGCTGCCCACGGTCCTGCGCGTCATGTTGAGGATCGCGGCGATGATCAGCGAGATCAGCAGCGCGGCGGCGCAGCCGATGACGATCCTGCTCCTGTAATTCGGCGCGTTATAGGGCCGCGCGGGCAGGGTGGGCTCGCGCAGGAGGTTGAGGTTGGTGTTGCCGATGACGAAATCCGTGATCTGCGGGTACTTTCTGATGGCCGATTCGAGCACGCGGAGCGCGTCCTCGGGCTTGGATGAGATCGCCTCGAGCGTAAAGAGCGTGGTCTGGCCCTCGACGTGCGCCTGCAGCGTCGCAGGCATGGTCTTGACGTGGAGATCCTCGCAGATCAGGTCGCTGAGGATGCCGCTGGTCAGCACGTGCGGGAACACCTTGGAAAGGCGGTTGGCGACGTTCTTGGAGTATTCCATGTTCGCGCTGCCGGACACGCCGACCGCGTTTATCGTGAAGGTCGCTCTCGCCTTGTATCTCGGGCTGTAGGTCGCCTTCTCGCGGTAGACGAGCAGGCCGCAGATGACGACGGCGAGCAATATCGGTATCCAGAAGAAGCGAAGGAGCGTCCTGAGCGTGCCCTTGATGAAATCGAACAGGTCGATCTCCTTCTCCTCGGTATCGAGCAGCTCCGAAGGCGCTGCGCGGAGCTCCGGCGCCTCGGCCTTGGCCTGCACGGCGCCGTTTTCGGTGGGGATGTGCTCCTCGACGGGCAGGTTCTCGCCGCCCGCGAAGCTGCTTCCGCCGTATTTGCCGTAGTTTCCGTAACGGCCGTAATTACCGTAGCGCCCGTAGCTGCCGTAGCGCCCGTAGCCGCCGTAGCGCCCGTAACGGCCGTAGCGCCCGTAGCCCGTGCCCGTGACGTCCGCCGAACCGCCCACGAAGGGCACGTCGGCCACGTCGTTTAGGATATAGCCGAGCACGGCGGTGTTGCTCTTGAGCATCGAGAGCGCGGTGTTGATGCGCTGCGCGGAGGCGAAGCCCTGGCGCACGACCATGACCGCCGCGTCGCACATCTCGGAGAAATATTCCGCGGCGTTGGACGAGGCGACGGGCGGCGTGTCGATGATGATGAAATCGAAGTATTTGCGCGCCTCGCTCATAAAGCTCTGCATATTGGGCGAGGTGATCAGCTCCAGCGGGTTGTCGACGGGCTTTCTGCACAGCAGGAGGCTGAGGTTCCTGGCGTTGTCGAGCGTCGGCAGCAGCTCGGAGCCGCTTCCGCCGATGATGTATTCGTCGATCGAAACGTTGAGGCTGTCCCCGCAGCCGAGCAGCTCGGCGAGCGAGGGCTCGCCCATATCGCCCTCGAGCAGCAGCACGCGGCGGTTCTCCCTCGCAAAGGCGAGCGCAAGGTTGGCGGCGACGGTGCTTCGGCCCTCGTCCGCGTCGACGCTCGCGACCATCAGCGTGCGCAGGTTCTCCTTCTTCATAAGGCCCTGCAGCCTCGTCTGCAGCAGGCGGAAGGTCTCGGAATAGCCGAAGCCCGTGGTCGGGTTGGTCACGAGCAGGCTCGCGCTCAGCTTCTTGCCTATCGGCAGCCTGCCCTTCTTGCTCCTTTTGCTCTTCTCGTGCCCGAACGCGGCGAGGCGCTCGAGGTCGCCGACCTTGTTTTCGAAATCGGATTCGGTGTAGATCTTGTTGGAGAACCCGGAAGCGATCACGATGCCGAGGATGATCAGCAGCATCACGGCCGCCGAATAGGTGAACACGCGTGCGCGGCGGTCCATCGGCGAGACCGGGGATTTGGGCATGGTGGGCTGCATCAGAACGTACATGGCGGCGTTCTGTATCATGCTGTCGGTAACGACATAGTGATTGTCGATTATCGCGTTAATGACGTTGAAGGCGAGCTCGGGCGAATCGGCCGTGACCTCCAAAGAAAGGATGTTCGTCTCGGCAAGGCGGCTCGTCCTGACAGTGCCCCTGAACGATCGAAGGCCCAGCACCTCCTTGACCTTCTGCATCATGATGTCGCTGTCGAGCGCGTAGGCGAAGGCCTGCGTCATGCTCTTCGCGGTGTCGATATCGGAGAGCATGGTGCTGGTGACCGAGCCCTTCCCCGTGACCACGAAGGTCGCGTTCGAGGCGTATTTTTCCTTATACGTTTCCGTAACGAACACGTAGATCACCATGCCGGCGATCAGCGTGCCGATCAAAATCACCCACCAGTTTTTGAGCAGCTGAAGCAGGACCTTTTCGAGGCTCAGGTTCAGCTTTTTCTCTTCTTTTCTGTTTTCATTCGGAGTGAACTCGGGCATTTGGGGGGCTGCTTCCTTTCGTGCTGAAGTTTGCTTTTCCGCCGCTTCGTCCGGCCGCACGGGGCCGGGGTCAATCCTCCACTATGACGTAGAGCGTCGTTGAACCGAGGTAGTTGTTGACTTCAAGATAGATGGGGATCTCGTAGAGCCCGGGGGTCGAGGGGTCGAACCCCGAGGTGTCGGCGATCAGATTGTCCCTGCCGTATTCGTCGATCGTGTAGCTCTCGCGCAAAAGGTAGATGCCCTCCACGTAGTCGAGCGGATCGATCAGCTCGTCGCGGTCGATATAGATCAGGTATTGGGAAAGCGTGATGACGGGCACGTTCGGCGAAACGCGCTCCTCTACGACGATGTTCGCGCGGAAGGTCGCCACGTCGCCGAAGCTGTTTATGACGCGGAACTCGACCTCGTGCGCGTCGCCGGAGGAGAACTCGCCCGAATCGACGGTCGTCATGGAGATGCGGTTCGTGATATCGCCGTCGATGCAGTCATAGGCACGGATGCGCGAAAGCGGGTTGACGACGGAGCCCACGGAATAGACGAAGTCGCTGAGCAGGCTGAACCGCGGGGAATGATAGTCGGTGTAATAGATCGTCCTCGAAGCGGTGGAGACCTTGTTGCCCGAATCGCAGACCGCGTAGGTGATGGTGCACTTGCCCTTCTCGACGAATTTGGAGATGCTTTCTATGACGATCTTGTCCGTCAGGTCGCCGTCCTCGGCGTCCATGGCCGTCACGCCGATCAGCAGGTCCTCGCGCGGGGTGGCGACGCTTATGCGCATCTCGTCCGACGCGCAGGAGATCAGCGGCGCCGCGTTGCGCTTGATATGCTTTCTGTAGAGCCTGTACGCGAAGAAGCCGGCCGTGAAGATCACGAGCACGACGATCGATATTATCAAAAACCGCTCTCTTGCTTTGTTCATATATCTCCCCTGCTTCGCGGGAGCGTGCCCCGAACAGGGCATACACGCTCCGCATGTATACAGATAAGGATATTGTAACAGATTTTTTCCTCATTGTCCATAGGACAATGATAGTTGTCCATAGGACAATGATAGTTGTCCATAGGACAATGATAGTTGTCCATAGGACAATGATTGTTGTCCGCAGGGAACGGCCGTCCCGCACGCAAAAAGGCGGGGCACGCCGTAAAGCGCGCTCCGCCCCCGGAGTTTGACAGCCCGACGGATCGGACGGCTTAATCGATATCCGGCTCCCTGAACTGCCAGCTGTGCCCGCCGTCCGAGGTGATGAAGCAGCCCCGGCGAACGTCCGGATCGTGCGGATCGTAGCAGACGCTTACAAACACTACGCCGATTTCGCCCTCGAAAGCCGGACTTGAAAAGGAAAAGCCGTAATAACCATCGTATTCCTCGGGCAGGGTCAGCCCCATGTCCCGCCAGGTCTCGCCTTCGTCAAAGGTGGCGAATAATCGGCTCGTGAAACTATCCCCATACCAATAGTTAGAACAGCACATAAAGCCCGTCGTTTCCGAAAGGAAGCATATGCCTTCGATGCTGACAGGCTCGCCGGCATTGTTGTTGCCGAATTCATACCAGTTTCCGCTGTCGTCCCTGCGCCAGATCGTGTATAAGTGCTGCCACGTTTTATTCAGCTGCTCGCTTTCCAGCACGAACCAGTCTTCGCCGCATAAGCCCCCGCACTCAAAGAAGATCTCATCGCTTCTTTGGGTCATGCCGACAAAAAGCTCTTCGAGATAATCATACAGCCTGTTTTCCGCTTCAACAGCCACAGCGTAGGGGATGACCAGAACGGGATCGTTCCGAGGGCCTGCAGACTCGGGATACGCGTAAACAAACTCATGCGGGGCTCCGTCCGCAGGGGTATCGCCGGAAAAGACGACGCTCTGCTTGACCGGGACCTCGATGCCGGAGAGCCATTCATCAAAGAAAGCCGCCGACTGTTCCGTCGGCTCCGCGGTGACGGCAGGAGCCTCGGTCGGTCCCGCAGTGACGAAAGAAGTCTCCGCAGGTTCCGTTCCGGTCCCGATCAGGGCGGACGGTTCGATGCCTTCGGCGGCTTCGGGCTTGATGCCCGAGGTGCAGGAGGTGAGCAGCATGCACACGGCGCATACGCAGAGGATCGTGATAAATACGATTCTGTTATTCATTTTCATCAACTCCCTTCGGCTGCGGGAGCGTGCCCCGAACAGGGCATACACGCTTCGCATGTATTCAGATAAGGATATTGTAACAGGTTTTTTTCTCATTGTCCATTGGGCAATGATTGTTGTCCATAGATAATTATTCCCTCCAGCGCATGTGCGCGCACGGCGGCGGAAAACGAAAGGAACGGCCGCCGTAGCCGTTCCTAAGCCGTATTCGCTTTTCTCCGGGTCAAGCGTCAATCCGCGTCGTCCAGCTTGCCGCTCGAGAGCGCGTGCTCTATCCATATGCGCATGCCGCGGATGCTGCGGTCGAGCACCGATAGCTTTTCGAGGATAACGTCGAACCGCTTCCTTTCAAAGCCGTTCACGCGGCCGTCCACCGAGATATCGATGAGCCGGTCCTTCTCCTCCGCCATCGCGTTGAGCGCCGACAGCAGCTCCACGGTCAGCTGCGGCAGCTCCTTGAGTTCCGCCTCCGTGACGTATTTCATGCCGATCGGGCATTCGTGGGTGCAGTAGTAGTTCGGCAGCGTGGGGTCCCTGTACGCCCGCTCCATCGCGAGCACCTCGTCCGGATGCGGCACGCTCTTCCCGCCCTCGATCCTCTCGATGCGGTCGGAGGAGACGAAGGTCATCAGCCCCTCCGCCGCCTCACGGGTGAGCCCCGCGGCCTCCCTGCTTAGCTGATAGGTATTCTTGTTTTCTTTGACGGAACGCTTGCCCATAAAGGTCCCTCCGGCACTTTCTTTACCGTTATTATACATCGTGCGCGCGCGGTTGAAAAGCGCTTTCCCTGCGGTCCTGCCCCGGTTTATTCCGCACCCGCTGCGGAAATAAGCGCCCGTGTTCCCGTCGGGCTGCCCTCGAAAGCCTCCTCAAGGTCTGCTAAGATAAGCTTGTAACCGGGAAGGGGCGGCTCCCCCGCCCCCGCACCTCAGAACGGAAAGGAGTCAATATGAGATTTTTTGCAGAGCATCCCGGCCTCGCCATAGGTCTGATCGCAGGCGCGGCCGCGGCAGTAATCGCGATCGTCGTCAGCGGCTACGTCAAGGCGCCGCCCGACAAGGCCTACATCATCTCCGGCATCAAGCGTTCGCCGAAGATCCTGATCGGCCGGGCGGGCATCAAGCTCCCCTTCTTTGAAAGGAAGGATACGCTGGTGCTCAAGCAGATCAGCATCGATATCAAGACCAACGGCTACGTGCCGACGCTCGACTTCATCGGCGTGGATATCGACGCGGTCGCCAAGGTCAGGCTCAAGACCGACCCCGACGGCATCAAGATCGCGATGAAGAACTTCCTCAACATGAGCGAGGACTCGATCGCCGCGGCGCTGACCGACTCGCTGCAGGGCAATATGCGCGAGATCATCGGTACGGTGAGGCTCAAGGAGCTGAACACCGACCGCAAGAAATTCGGCGACGAGGTGCAGGAGAAGGCTCAGACCGACATGAACGCCCTGGGCGTTGAGATCATCTCCTGCAACATCCAGAAGATCGAGGATGAAAAGGGCCTGATCGTGGCCCTCGGCCAGGACAACATGAGCCAGATCCAGAAGGACGCTTCGATCGCCAAGGCCCAGGCCGAGCGCGACGTCGCTATCGCCGAAGCCGAGGCCAAGCGCATGGCCAACGAGGCCGAGGTCGCCGCCCAGACCGAGATCGCGTCCCGCCGCAACGAGCTGAGGATCCGCGAGGCCGAGCTCAAGCGCGCCTCGGACGTCAAGCAGGCCGAGGCCGACGCGGCGTATCAGATCCAGCAGCAGGAGCAGCGCAGGACCATCGAGGTCGCCACCGCGAACGCGAACATCGCCCGCCAGGAGCGCGAGATCGAGCTCAAGCGCAAGGACGTCGAGGTCACCGAGCAGACGCTCGAGGCCGAGATCAAGAAGAAGGCGGAGGCCGACAGGTTCGCCCGCCAGCAGAAGGCCGAGGCGGAGCTCTTCGAGCGCCAGCGCAAGGCCGAAGCCGAGAAATTCGAGCGCGAGAAGGCGGCCGAGGCGCGCCGCGTGCAGGCGGAGGCCGACCTCTTCGCGAAAATGCAGGAGGCCGAAGGCATCCGCGCCGTCGGCGAAGCCGAGGCAAAGGCCATCGAGGCCCGCGGCCTGGCGGAGGCGGAGGCGCTTGAAAAGAAGGCCGAGGCCATGAAGAAATACGGCCAGGCCGCGATGATGGAGATGATCGTCAAGGCGCTGCCCGATATGGCGGCTTCGATCGCGAAGCCCCTCGAATCCATCGACAGGGTCACGATCATCGACGGCGGCAGCGGCGCGAGCGGCGTGGACACCATGGGCGGCTACGTGCCGAGCGTGCTGGCCCGCACCATCGAAACGATGAAGGAGGTCACCGGCCTCGACCTCGTGGATATCATGAAGGCCGGCACCTACGACGCGAAGGTGACCCGCAACTTTACCGTTCAGGGCGACCCTAAAGGCGCTTTGGATACGGTGCTGGAAACCGAATAACGCGCAAAACAAGGAACGAGCCCGCAGGCAGCAGCCTGCGGGCGCGGTTTTCATTGGAGCATCAGTCCATCGCCTTGGTATCGACCTCTTCGCGTACCTTTGCGATAAACTCGGCAAGGGGCATGGTGCCGAGGTCGCCGCCCTTCCTGGAGCGGACCGCCACGACGCCGTTTTCGACCTCTTTGTCGCCGATGATCAGCATATATGGGATCTTCTGCATCTGCGCTTCGCGGATCTTGAAGCCGATCTTCTCGTTGCGCAGGTCGGTCTCCACGCGCAGGCCGGCGGCATCGAGCTGCTTCGCGATCTCATTACACGCCTCGTGCGTGCGGTCGGTCATGGCGAGCACCTTGACCTGCACCGGAGCGAGCCAGGTCGGGAACGCGCCGGCGAAATGCTCGGTGATGATACCGATGAAGCGCTCGATCGAGCCGAAAACGACGCGGTGGATCATGACGGGGCAATGCTTCTCGCCGTCGGAACCGGTGTATTCAAGATCGAAGCGGCCGGGCAGCTGATAATCGAGCTGGATCGTGCCGCACTGCCAGGTACGGCCGAGGCAGTCCTTGATATGGAAATCGAGCTTCGGGCCGTAGAACGCGCCGTCGCCGGGGTTGATGACGTATTCCTTGCCGATGCTGGTGATCGCGTCCGCAAGGGCGGCGGTGGCGATATCCCAATCCTCCACGGAGCCGATGTGATCCTCCGGCATGGTGGAGAGCTCGATCCTGTATTCGAGGCCGAAGGTGGAATAGACCTCGTCGAAGAGGCTCGCGATGCGGATGACCTCGTTCTTGATCTGATCCTTCGCAAGCAGGATATGCGCGTCGTCCTGCGTGAAGCAGCGGACGCGGAACATCCCGTGCAGCGCGCCGGAGAGCTCGTGGCGGTGGACGATGCCGAGCTCGCCGTAGCGCAGCGGCAGGTCGCGGTAGCTGCGCGGCTCGAGGCGGTAGACGAGGATGCTGCCTGGGCAGTTCATCGGCTTGATCGCGAAATCCTCACCGTCGATAACGGTGGTATACATGTTGTCCTTATAGTGATCCCAGTGGCCGGAGGTCTCCCAAAGGGTGCGGCGGAGGATCTGCGGCGTCGAGATCTCGACGTATTCCCACTTCTTATGCACCTGACGCCAGTATTCGATCAGCGTGTTCTTGAGCACCATGCCCTTGGGCAGGTAGAACGGGAAGCCCGGGCCCTCGTCCATCAGCGCGAAGAGGCCGAGCTCCTTGCCGAGCTTCCTGTGGTCGCGCTTCTTGGCTTCCTCGAGCATATGGATGTAGTCGTCCAGCTCCTGCTTCTTGTCGAAAGCCGTCGCGTAGATGCGCTTGAGCATCTTGTTCTTCTCGCTGCCGCGCCAGTACGCGCCGGCGACGCTCATCAGCTTGATGTTCTTGCATTTGCCGGTGCTCTCGAGGTGGGGGCCGGCGCAGAGGTCGACGAACTCGCCCTGCTTATAGAAGCTGATGACGGCGTCCTCGGGCAGGTCCTCGATAAGCTCCACCTTGTAGGGCTCCCCTTTTTCGGCCATGAACTTTATGGCCTCCTCGCGGGGCAGCTCGAACCTTTCAAGGGGCAGATTCTCCTGAACGATCTTCTGCATCTCCTTCTCGATCTTCGGGAAGTCCTCGGGCGTGAAGGCGATCTCGGTATCGAAATCGTAGTAGAAGCCGTTGTCGATCGCGGGACCGATCGCGAGCTTGACGTCGGGCCAGAGGCGCTTGACGGCCTGCGCGAGGATATGGGAGCCGGTATGGCGGTAGGTCCAGCGGCCGCCCTCGTCGGCAAAGGTCAGAAGCTTCAGCTCATGGTCTCCGTGGATCGGGAGCGCGGCGTCGTAAAGATGCCCGTCCAGCTCGGAGGAAACGGTCGCCTTGCGAAGGCGCGGGGAGATGGATTCGGCGATCGCGTAGGCGTTCACGCCGTCCTCATACTGACGGATCGATCCGTCGGGGAACGTGATGTTGATCATAATCGTAACTCCTTTTGGAAATAATTAGCTTTGTACATTTGAACAGCTTGCTGTTCAAGCATCACTTCGGCGAAGCCGAAACATCATCAGCGCAGCGACATCATTCGCCGAAGGCGAACATCACTCGCCGCAGGCGAAACAAAAAGCCGTCCCTGAATCGCTTCAAGGACGGCGTTAACCGCGGTTCCACCTTGATTGCCGCTCGGTCATAAAGACCGGGCAGGCCTCTCAATAAGCTTTAAGGCACTTCTGCCGGAGCTCTGCCATCCGTCCGCCGAAGCGGGCGTGATCGCCTTCGGGTCGGTATCCTCCCGCGCACCGTGGGCGGCTTGCAGCCTCGGCCTGCCCTCTCTTGAACGGTTTCGGCGGGGTTCATTCCCGAAAAGCCCCATTCCGTATTGCAACGGATTTTAGCACAACGGAATGGGATTGTCAAGCATGTTTTTCGCTTATTTTGGGTTTAAATGCGGGAATATCGGACGAAATCGTCAAAGCGTTTCTTTTGCCTTGACTGCGGGGCTCTTGGGTGGTACTATCATTACAGGGCTCCCGCGCGGCGTTCTGCCGCGAAGCGGACCCGGGACCCCATGTGAGAAAAGGGAGCGCCATGGACCCCGTACGGATCGAAGAAGCGAAGAGGAACGCCATCCAAGCCAACTGCCCGCAGGAGCTTTTCCGCCTTGCGGAGCTCTTCACGCGCCTCGGCGTTTCGCTCTATGCCGTGGGCGGGCTCGTGCGCAATTCGCTGCTCGGCCTGCGCATCACCGATATCGATATCTGCTCCGCCGCGCCGCCCGACAGGGTCATCGAGCTCTGCCGCAGGAACGGCCTTTCGGTCGTGCCCAAGGGCATCGATTTCGGCATGGTGGAGATACACGCCGGGGAGCATCATTTCGAGCACACGACCTTCCGCAGCGACAGCTATGCGGAGGGCGGCGCGCACAGGCCGAGCTCGGTCAGGTTCTCTCCGTCGCTTGAAGAGGACTCCTTCAGGCGCGATTTCTCGGTCAACGCGCTCTATTTCGATATCCTCTCGGGCGAGGTCTTCGACCCGACCGGCGGCCTCGCCGACCTCGAGGCCGGCCTTATCCGCACCACCTCCCGTGACCCCGACGCCGTGCTCTCGGACGACGGGCTTAGGATCATGCGCCTGGTGCGCTTCGCCTCGGAGCTCGGGTTCGGGATAGAAAACGCGTCGCTCGATTCGGCAAAGCGGCTCGCAGGGAACCTTCGGGCCATCTCCGCGGAGCGCATAAGGGACGAGCTTTTAAAGATCCTGCTTTCGGACGTCAAATACGGCGAAAGGGACGCGGGGAAGGTCTTTCGCGGGCTCGACCTGCTCGACCGCATCGGCGCGCTCGATGTGATCCTGCCGGAGCTGACGCTCGGCCGCGGCATCTTGCAGAAGCCGCAGTACCACCGCTACGACGTGCTCGGGCACTGCCTGCATACGGCGGGCGAGGCGGAGCCGACCGTCCCTTCAAGGCTCGCCGGGCTGCTGCACGACGTGGGCAAGCCGGTCGTCAGGCAGCGAAACGGCAATATGCACGGGCACGACACGGAGGGCGCGGAGCTCGCAAGGGAGATCCTGCACCGCCTGAGGATCGATAATAAAACCGTCGACAGCGTCGTCTTCGCCGTGCGCCACCATATGTACGACCTGAACAACACCGCCAAGGACGCTACCCTGCGCCGCACCTTCGTGCGCTGGGGATACGAGAGGACCCTTTCGGTCGCCGCGCTGCGCACTGCGGACGTGCACGGCTCCGGCGTCATAACCGGCCGCGTCGCCACGGCCGAGCGCTGGAAGCGCGTCCTCGCCCAAATGAAGGAGGAGAACGTGCCGTTCTTCGAGAGGGAGCTCGCCTGCACCGGGCGCGACATAATCCGCTGGCTCGACATACCGCCCGGCCCCGCCGTCGCCGATATCAAGCGCCGCATGCTGATGCACTGCGCCGTCCGCCCGCAGGACAACACCCCCGAAAGGCTCGAGCGCCTCGCCCGCGATATAGCGGCGAGCTGACGCGACCCCGCTGCCTCGTTTTGGGAACTATAAATACACTTCACCGGCCTTCGGGCCGGTTTTTTCGTCAATATTTTCCGAAAAAGCGCCGATTCTGCTTGCATCGGTCAATGTTTTCGTGTACAATAATAAGTTGAACGGGTATCCCCTGTCGGAGCGCGGTGTTTTTTGTACGCGCCTCGGGGCCGCCCTTTGAAGAAATCCGGCCGCCGAAACGCCGCGGCTTTTCATAAGGAGCGAACATGAGTCTTTCACTCGAAGTCAGAAAATTCATCAATTCCGAGCATATCGGTGATTTTGTTACGGTCACGCTTCCCGGCGAGCTGCCCGTCGAGCATGAGGAGATCCGCACCGTGCGCCGCGACAAGGCGGCGGCCGACCGCGCGCTCAGGACCGCGCAGGAGAGGGCGGATGCGCTTAAACACGCCGAGCAGCAGGAGAAGGACGCCGGCCGCGAGCTTCGCGACGCCAAGGACGAGCTCGTGGGCGTTGAGAAGCTGCTCAGCGAGAGCAGCGCCAAATACGAGGCCCTGACGCCCGATTTCAACGAGAAGAAGGCGGCCATGGAGACGGCGCGCAAGGAGTATAACGAAAAGAAGACCGAGAGCGACCGCCTGGAGGCCGACCGCGACGCCGCCGAGGCGAGGCTCGCCACGGTCAAGTCCGCCCGCAAGGACGCCGAGGACCGCATCTCGACCGGCCGCTTCACCCTCGAATCCGCCAAGGCCGAATGCGCCTCCGCCGAGGCCGAGGTCGCCGAGCTCGACAAGCAGTACGCCGCCGCCAAGGAAGCCGCCGCGGAAGCCGAGCTGAACGCGCGCAAGGCGGCGGACGAGGCCGAGGCCAAGGTCAATCTCGAGGCCGCGAGCGAGGCCGAATACAACCGCCTCAAGGAGGAATCGGTCAGCCTCAGCATCGAAAAGCGCGTGCTCGAAAAGCAGCTTGCCGAGGCGCAGAGCTCCGAAGCCCGCGCCAACAGGGATTACCAGAAGGCGCAGAGCGAGACCGAGCTGGCCGAAAAGCAATATGAAGCGCTGAAGAACTCCACCAAGAAGCGCGATTCCGAGAAGGACGCGATGCGCCTTGCGCAGGCGAAGTCCAAGCTCGACACCGCGGTCGCCGATGAAAAGGTCCGTCTGGCCAACTACGAGAAGGAGCAGGACTTCCTGCGCCTCACCAAGGAAAAGATGACAGCCTGCGAGCGCAGCGTGGTCGAGAACGAGGAGCGCCTTGAGGACGCCCGCAAGCGCCGCGACGAGGCCAAGCAGGACGCCCGCAGGTCCGGCGAGGCGAAGCAGAGCGAGGAGCTCAAGCTCTCCGGCCGCCGCGCGGAGGTCGAGTCCCTGATGGGCCGCCTCGAGAGCGCGCGCAAGCACGTGGCCGACACCAAGAAGACCCAGGCGGATTCCTCCGCTCAGATAACCACCGCCGAGGGCGACATCGAGCGTTCCAAGGGGCTGCTCGAGACCGCCGAGAACGACGTCGGCGAAAAGAAAAACGTCTACGACGCCGCGAAGACGATCACCGACGCGCACGAGAGGCTCTTCTCCCAGAAGCGCTCCGAGTTCGACCGCATCAACACCCAGTATGAGGACGCCAAGCGCGAGCTCGACGCCGCGACGGGCCGCAAGAAGGAGCTTGAGGACCGCATCGCCCTGCTCGAGGTCAAGCTGACCGACTGCCGCAACCGGCTCGAGGACGCCCAGGAGGACAGCCGCAGCGCTTCGAGCGAGGCGCAGCGCCTTAAGGACAGCATCCATATAATCGAGACCAAGTACGAGACCGCCCGCGTCCACTATATCGAGAGCGGCAAGGGCGAGCCGATCATCCTGGTCCACACCGCGGGCCAGTCGCTCTACACCTTCCGCAGCCTCTTCTACAAGCTGGCCATGAACTACCGCGTCATCGCCTTCGACCTGGTCGGCCACGGCTATTCCGACCGCCCCGATTTCTTCGACTACGGTCTGCGCGACCATGCCGAGAGCATCGCAAGGTTCATGGACGCGCTGGGCATCGAATCCGCCCATGTGCTCGGCTTCTCGATGGGCGCCGGCTTTGCGCTGGAGTTCGCCAAGCTCCACCCCGAGCGCGTCGGCCGCGTGATCGCGATCACCCCCGGCGGCATCACCGGCTCCATGCCCCTCTCCGTCCGCCTGATCGAGAGCGGCATCTTCGGGCCCATCGCCAGCAGGACCTTCCGCATGCGCACCGTTGAAAAGATGCTGCACGACTGCGTCTTCGACCACACGGTCATCGGCGATCACGACGTCAAGGAATACTACCGCCCCGCCAGCGATCCCGACGGCCGCTTCGCGATCCGCCGCACCGTCGCCGGCTTCGATGAGGATGAGCTTGCCTCCGCCCTGCACGAAGTCGAGGCGCCCGTGCTCGTCATCTGGGGCGACGACGACAAGTGGCATCCCGTGGACAACAGCAATCTCTACCGCTCCTCCCTCCCGAGCGCCGCGCTGACGATCGTCCGCAACGCCGGTCATCTCGTGCACGAGGAGAAGCCCGACAGGATCTACGAGCTGATCCGCTCGTTCATCCCCGCCGGCTACGGCAGCGACGACTGATCACTCAACATAGCATTACAGCCGCAGGCAAGTCCGGCGGCTGTTTTTCGTTTTATGCCCTTCGCGCTCATCTTCGGCGCCCGGTCCGAATACCATAGAATGATATCGAAAAAAGGACGGTTCTTCTATGGACAAAGCGGTCTTTACAAGCAGGGAAACGGGCGGGCGAGCCGAGCATAAGGCGCTGATCGCGCGGCCGGAATACGGTGTTGCGCGCGTCCGGTGCGCGGCGCGGACAAAGCGCGGGGCGCCGCCTCTTCTCGGGTTCTGCTTCCTGCTCGTCTGCATCGCCGCATTCTCGCTGCTGCTGGCCCTCAAGCTATCGGGCGCCGAAAGGAACGCCGTGGCGGTGTTCGGCTCCGGCGGCGAGGGCGCGGACGAGAGCGACGACGCGCGGCTCGGCAAGCTCAAGCTCATCTCCCTGCCCGGGCTTATCACGGTCTTCGCGCCGTCCGACAGGCCGATACTCCCGCTCAAAATGGAGGGCGGGACCGTGCGGGACGATATGATCGCCAGGATCTGCGCCCCCGCCGGGACCGAGGTCTTCTCGGTGCTCGAAGGCAGGGTGCGCTCGGTCTCGACCGTGCCGGGCGGGGATGAGGGCGCGCCTTTCGGCGGCTCGGTCACCGTTTCGCACGACGGAGGCATAGAGATCACCTATTACGGCCTCGGCACGATAGCGGTCGAGCGCGGGCAGCGGGTGCTGCAGCGCACGGTGCTCGGCACGCTCGAAAGGGATATCCTCTTCCTGCGCGTCACGAAGGACGGCCGCCCGATCGACCCGCTCGAATACCTCGGCGTCGCCGCAAGGCTCGGCTGATGACCGTGGCCGTCGTCCGCGGCACGGAGCTGCGCTGCTCCGTGCCCGTGCTGCTGCTCTTCCCCGCGGCGGTCGTGCTCGGCCGTACCGACGCCGCGCTGATACTGCTCGTTTCGCTCGCGGTCCACGAGCTCGCGCACGCGTTCATGGCCTCGCGCCTCGGTTTCCCGGTCCTCTCGCTCGAGATACAGCCCTTCGGCTTCATAGCGGTGCTCGAGCGCCCGCCGGACACGCCCTCCGAGGCCGCCGCTATCGCCGCGGCGGGGCCGTTTATCAGCCTGCTGCTCGCCTTCTGCGCGTTCGGGCTTCTTTTCATGCACTCCGGGGCGCTTCCCCCGGGCCTTCCCACGGCGGCTCTTCATCGCTTCGCCTCGTTCAACCTCTCCCTCGGCGCGGTGAATCTGCTGCCCGCGCTCCCGCTCGACGGGGGCAGGCTCGCCTGCGCGCTGATCGAGAGCCGCGCAGGTGACGGCCGGAGCCGCACCCAAAGGCTGCTGACGCTCCTCGGCACGGGCGCGGGGGCCGTTATCGCGCTCTCGGGCGCCGCGGTCATGCTCATAGAAAAGCGGCCCTCCCCCGCCCCGGTCACGGCGCTCGTCACCGGGAGCTTCATCGCCCCAGCGGCGCTGACGGAGCTTCGCCGGCTGACCGACACCCGGGCCCGGCGGACGATTGCCGCGTACGACAGGCTCCGCTCCGGCGGCGCGCTGCGCGCGGAGTTCTTCGCGCTCTCCGCCTCGGCCACGGTCCGGGACGCGCTTCGGGCACTTTCCCGCAGGGGCTACGGGCTGATCATAGTGACCGACGAGGGCTTAAAGGCATTGGGCGTCATCGACCGCGGCAGGCTTTTCGAGGCCGCCGCCCGGGGCCAAACCGATCAGACGCTTGCGGCGCTTTTAAGCGAGCTGCGAGGCAAGTATTATTAAGCTGAATTCGCCTTGCGGCGAGCTAAATTGCTCGCTTACGCTCGCAGCTAAATTGAATCCTTACGGCTTCAGCTAAATTGAAAACCACCGGTTTTCAGCTAAATCAAATTCGCCCCCATAGCTCGGCGGAGCCGAATTTAGCTTGCGAAGCAAATTTAGCTATGCAAAGCATAATTTAGCTCGCCGCAAGGCGAATTTAGCTTATTTCTGTTCCTCTCCGCTACACCCCGTACACCGCCATGCCGACCGCGGCGGCGATCACGATCAAAAGGATCGGCGGGAAGCGTTTTTTGCTTATCAGGCGGTAGACGATCATCATCGCGCCGAGCCCGGCCGTGATCAGCGCGGCCGTGAGGTCGGGCGCGGGCTTGTTGGCAGCCGCGGGGAGGATGTTCTCAAGTATCATAATCGCACCGACGGCGAGGATTATGCCGGTCACGCAGGGCTTGAGCCCCGAGAGCAGCGCCTGCACGACGGGTTTCTTTTCGGCGTTTTTGAAGACCGCGAGCAGCAGCACGATGATCAGGAACGCGGGCAGCACCACCGCGAACGTGGCGAGCGCCGCGCCCAAAAGCCCCGCCCGGTCCGCGCCGACGTAGGTCGCGAGGTTCACCATGATCGGCCCGGGCGTCGATTCGCTGACCGCGATCATATGCTCGAGCGCCTCGTCGCCGATCCAGCCGTAGGAGGAGACGACCTCGCGGATCAGCGGGATCGCGGCATACGCGCCGCCGAACGAGAAGCAGCCGACCTTTAAAAAGCCGAGGAAGAGTTCAAGCAGCGTCATTTGCCCGCCTCCTTCCTTCTCCTGCCGATAAGGTACGCGGCGAGCCCGACCGCGGCCGCGATCAGCATCAGCGCTATCGTCGAGAACCGGAGCGACAGGAGCTCGACCGTCAGCATCACGGCGGCCGACGCGGAAAGTATCGCGATGTATAAAGGCTTTTTCTTCGCCTTGCGGATCATATTCACCGCCGCGCTCACGATCAGAAGGCCGACGGCGAGGCGGATGCCGCGAAAGGCGCTCGCGACCGCCTTTATCTCGAGCAGGCTGTCGAGGAACAGCGAGATCAGAAAGATTATGATGAACGACGGCAGCACCACGCCGAGCGTCGCCGCCGACGCGCCTAAAAGCCCCGCCTGCTTGAAGCCGACGAAGGTCGCGCAGTTGATCGCGATCGGCCCGGGCGTGGATTCGGCGATGACGGTGATGTTCATCATATCGTCGTGCGTGATCCAGCCGCGCTTTTCGACGCAGTTGCTCTCGATGACCGATATCATCGCGTAGCCCCCGCCGAAGGTGAACAGCCCGATCTTTAAGAAGGTCAGGAAAAGGGCGAGGGGGAGCGGCAGGCCGCGCTTTTTTCCGTTATCCGGTTTTTTGTCGTTGGTTTCCATATCCTTAATTATAGCCGCGGCGCCGTCGCCCGTCAATGCCGCGATCCGCCGAAACAAACGCTTGCTTTTATCCGCCGCGGTTGATAGAATAATACAAACAAATCACACGAGGTCCGTTATGCACAGGCTGCTCGGTCTTTTCACTCAATACAGGGGTCTCCGCAGGGAGGTCTACATACTGTTCCTTGGCAGGATCGTCACGAGCATGGGTTCGATGGTCTGGCCCATGCTTACCATGATCCTATCCCTCAAGCTCGGGCTGGACGCGGAGGACATCGCCGAGCTGATGGTCGCGGCAGGCCTGTTTATGCTGCCCGCGGACCTTATCGGCGGCAAGCTGGCCGACCGCTGCAGCAAGAAGAAGATCATCCTCTGGTGCGATATCGTGTCGGTCGTATGCTACATAATCTGCGGCATCATCCCGCTCGGCTTTGCCACGATCGCGCTGATGTTCGCCGCCGCGATCGGGCAGGCCATGGAACACCCGGCCTACAGCGGCCTCTTTGCCGACATGACCGCCACCAAGGACCGCCACCGCGCGTTCTCGCTGAGCTATCTGGGCGTGAACCTCGGCCTCGTTCTCTCCCCCACGATCGCGGGCCTGCTCTTCAAGGACTATCTCTGGCTCTCGTTCATCATCAGCGGCGTCGCGATCGGCATCACCACGGTGCTGATCGAGTTCTTCGTCAAGAACATCGAGAAGGAGCCCGACGCGAGCGGCGAAGCCGTCTATCAGCAGGAGCGGCACGGCGAGAGCGTCTTCCGTATCCTGCGCGAGAACCGCATACTGCTGCTCTACGTCGCGGCCGCCGCGATCTACGGCGCGGTCTACAGCCAGTACAGCTATCTGATGCCCCTCGATATGAGCGCCGCGCACGGCGAGGACGGCGCGCTGATCTTCGGCACCATAGGCAGCCTCAACTGCATCGTCGTGGTGCTGTTCACCCCGCTGTTTACAAAGCTTTTCAATAAAACGCAGGATCTTTACAAGCTGCTCGCGGGCCAGCTCTTCGTCGGCCTCGGCTACGGCCTGTTCCTGACCCTTATCGGGCATATCCCGGTCTATTACGTCGCGATGGTGCTGTTCACCTGGGGCGAGATCTTCGCGACGCTTGCGGACGGCCCTTACCTGACCAAGCGCATACCCTCTACCCACCGCGGCAGGATCACCGGCATGATCGCCGTTTGCTCCGCCGTCATCGCCGGCGCGATCGAGCTGACGGTCGGCCATCTCTACGAAAACAAAGGCCATGCCGCCGCATGGATCTTCGTGCTCTCCATGCTCGGCGCGGCGATCGTGCTGACGCTCCTGCTGCTGCTCGGCGACCGGCGCACCTATCCCAAGCTCTATGAAAAACAGCCGGAGACCGTCATGGACGGGCCCGAGCCTGAGATCGAAGAATACCGAGAGGAAGAATGATATGACCAAGGCCCTTTACTACGACCTTCCCACCGTTACCGAATGCACCGCCCGCGTCGTTTCCTGCTCCGAAAAGGACGGCCGCTGCCTTGTTTCGCTCGACCGCACGCCGATCTTCCCCGAGGGCGGCGGCCAGCTTGCGGACGGGGGCTTCATCTGTTTTGACGGCAGGGAGCTTCCGATCCTCGCCTGCCGCACCGAGGGCGAGGAGATACTCCACACCGTTCCCGAACCCCTCGAGCCCGGCGCCGCGGTCACGGTCAGGCTCGATCTTGACCGCCGCCTCGACCATTCCGAGCAGCACACGGGCGAGCATATCCTCTCCGGCCTCGCGAGCAGGCTCTTCGGTGCCGTGAACGTCGGCTTCCACATGGCGGAGGACTACTGCACCATCGACCTCGATCTGCCGCTTACGCCCGAGCAGCTCGAAGCCCTCGAGCTCGAGGCCAACAGGGCCGTGCGCGGCGATCTTCCCGTGCATACCGAGGTGACGGATTTTGAGGACGCTGCAAGCCGCAGGCTGCGCAAGCGCGCCGAGAAGGCCCGCGGCGAGGTCCGCATAGTCTACATCGACCACGGCAAGGTGGATTCCTGCACCTGCTGCGGCACGCATCTTGCCCGCACCGGCATGGTCGGCGCGATCCGCATCACCGACAGCCAGCACTACAAGGGCGGCACGCGGCTCTGGTTCGCCTGCGGCGGCCGCGCGGCAAAGCTCGGCATACGCGACCGCGCGGCGCTCGGCGCCCTTGCCCGCAGGTATTCGACCTCCCGCGAGGAGCTGCCCGCCGTCATAGAGAAGCAGATAAACGAGCTTGCGGCCCTCAAGGCGGAGCTGAAGCAGAAATCCGCCCTCCTTGCAGAGACCACCGCCAAAGCCCTGCTCGAAGGCGCGCCGCGCGCGGACGGGACCCCCGTCATCTGCGAAAGCCTCGCCTCGGCGAACGCGAATGACCTCAGGCTCATGACCGACTTCCTCGCCGGCACCGGGCGCGCCTATATCGCCCTTTTATTCGCGCCCGGACGGGACGGGACCGACTACCGCATGGCCTCGTCGGGCTCGAAGCTGGATATGAAGTCGCTCTGTGCGGCGGTCAACGCGGCCGTCAACGGCAAGGGCGGCGGGAACAAGCAGTTCGCCCAGGGCAGGACCGCCCGCGCGGTCGAGCCCGAGACGGTAAAGCTCCTCTTCGATTACATTATGAAGGCCGAAAGCTGATATGCGCAGGATCGTTCTTATAATAGAATACCGCGGCACCGCCTATGTCGGCTGGCAGGTCCAGCCCAACGGCGTTTCCGTGCAGGAGGTCATCTGCGGGGCGATAGAGCGGCTGACCGGCGAAAGCGTCTCCCTGCACGCGTCCGGCAGGACCGACAGCGGCGTGCACGCGCTTGCGCAGGTGGCGCATTTCGATACCGGGAGCCGCATCCCCGCGGATAAGTTCGCGTTCGCGCTCAACACCTATCTTCCCGCGGATATCCGCATAAAGGGCAGCATGGAGCTGCCGGCCGGGGGCGAAAACGGGTTCCATTCGCGCTTCTCCGTTAAGAAAAAGCACTATCGCTACACCGTGCTCAACACGCTCCACGCCTCGGCCCTTACGGCGGACACCGCGCTGCACATCCATTATCCGCTCTCGCTCGAAAGGCTCAACGAGGCCGCGCGCCTCTTCCTCGGCACGCATGATTTCGGCGCGTTCAAGGCCGTGAACAGCACCGCCGCCTCCACGGTCCGCACCGTCTATATCTCCGAATGGAAGCGCGAGGGGGATACCCTCGTCTACGACGTGGCCGGGAACGGCTTCCTCTACAACATGGTCCGCATCATGGTGGGCACCATGCTGCGCATCGGCATGGGCTACGACGGCGTCGATATCATCGAAAAGGCGCTTGCCGATCCCCGGCGCGGGAACGCGGGCGACACCGCGCCCGCCCACGGCCTGACGCTCCGGCGCGTGGAGTACCTTGAGTTCGACACCGACGACGTGCTCCGCTCCAACCGCCTGTGAAGGCTGCCCCCGAATTGATTTTTTCTTTACGGTGTGGTAAACTCTTATCTGCCAAAACAAAAGGAGGCACGCTATGAAAAAACTGCTCGCATTAACGCTCTGTTTCGCATTCCTGGCCTTCGCGGCCTGCACCCCCGCGGCTAAGCCTTCGGACCCCACGCCCGCTCCGGCGGAGGAGCCGACCGCAGCCCCCACCGAAAACAACGAAGGAGACAAATACATGAACACTGTCCATGCCACCATCACCATGGAGGACGGCGGCGTCATCGAGCTCGAGCTCTATCCCGACCTCGCGCCCCAGTCCGTCCGCAACTTCTGCTACCTCGCCCGCCAGGGCTTCTACGACGGCGTGATCTTCCACCGCGTGATCTCCGGCTTCATGATCCAGGGCGGCGACCCGCTGGGCAACGGCACCGGCGGTCCCGGCTACTGCATCAAGGGCGAATTCGCCGCCAACGGCTTTGAGAACGACCTCAAGCACACCCGCGGCGTCATCTCCTGGGCAAGGCGTTCCAAGCCCTACGACAGCGCGGGCAGCCAGTTCTTCATCATGCACGTGGACTATCCCTCGCTCGACGGGCAGTACGCCGCGTTCGGCCGCGTGACCTCGGGCATGGAGGTCGTGGACCGCATCGCCTCCGTGGCGACCGACGCCAACAACAAGCCCCTTGAGCCCGTCGTGATCCGGACCGTCACGATCGACGGCCCCGAGCTTCCCCCGCCGGATATGATCAAGTAAATCCCGCTCTTTAAAGGACCGCTTCGGCGGTCTTTTTTTACGCCTTAAACGCAAAACACCGCCGTTCCATGAATCGTGGATTGACATTTGGCCCGCCCGGATGACATAATCACGGTGGGGACAGCCCGAAACTGTATCGGAGGAGAACAGCCGATGGATGCAAAACTGACCGGTCGGTTCATAGCCGGCCTTCGCAAGGAGAGGGGGCTCACGCAGGGTGAGCTCGCTGCGGAGCTGAACGTGACCAACAAGGCGGTCAGCCGCTGGGAGACGGGCGCCGGATTCCCGGACGTCGACTCCATGATGGCGCTGAGCGAATTCTTCGGCGTTTCGGTGAACGAGCTTTTGCTCGGCCGGAGGAGCGCCCCCGCCGGGCCGGGCGGCGAGGAAGCCGCGCCTCCGAGCGAAGCGGAGCAGAATAAAAAGGAGTTGGCGCAGATCGCCTGCGAAAGCCTCGACCTCTCGATAAAGAAGAGGCGCTTCTCCCGCGCCGCCAAAATACTTGCAGCCGCGCTCGCCGTAGTGCTTGCGCTCTCGGCGGTGCTGATCGTCACCGGCCGGAGGGAAAAGCCCATTGAGCCGCCCGTCACGGAAACGCCGGTCGTGTTCTCCGACCCGCACGTGGAGAGCGCGGTAAGGACCGAGCTCGGCCGCGCGGAGGGCGAGCTCTTCCCCTCCGAGCTTAAGAGGGTCACGTCGATATCGCTCTGCGACGCGCGGATAGACGATCTTTCCGACCTTGAAAAGCTGCCGGGTCTGATCTCCCTCGCGCTGACGAACGTCGAGCTTAACGATCCCTCGCCGATAGGAAGGCTCAGGTCCCTCAATTATCTGATCGCGGAGGAGGTCGGGTTCCCCGATATTTCGTTCCTGAGCGGGCTTGACCGCCTGCACCAGCTCATACTCCGCTATGACGGCATAACCGATATCTCCCCGCTTGCGGGGCTTACTGAGCTTCGCGTGCTGTATCTCGACGGCAACGGGATCGGGGACCTCTCCCCGCTTTTCGGGCTTAAGGAGCTCAATAAGGTATCCCTTTCATGGAACCCGGTCTCAAAGGCGCAGGCGGAAGCGCTCGCAGAAGCGCTCGGCGCCGAGATCGTTTGCCAAACGCCGTGGGATGACGGGATGATGCGCTTCCCCATGGATATCGACGGCGACGGGGAGGATGAATACCTGATCGTCGATATCGGGCTGCTCGCGGCGGGAGAAGCGGCCTCCTGCATGCTGACGGACGGCGGCGGGAGCGCTGTAGCCGCGCTCGCCGATATCGGGACCGGGCAGGAGGGCTATCGCATTACCTATGCCCGCGTATTCGACCCCGATCTCGGCGAATGCCTGCTGAAGGCCGGATCGGAAGGCTCCGGGGAGATAAGCTGGTCGCTGCTGAGGCTCGAGGACGGCAGGCTGACCGCCGCGGAGCACGGCGATATGAACAGCCTGCGACTGCATGAGCTTCTTAAAAGCGGCACGCTGCTCATCAGCACCGACGCGGAGGGGATGCTGAAAAGCGGCCTTTACCGCGCCGACACTGGCGAAGCGCTCGACACCCTCGGCGCCGCCGGCGTGCTCTGCCTTTCGGCCGGCTCGGTAAACGGCGAGGGCTTACCCGCGCGGCTCGAGGCCGCCGGGTTCATCGTTGCGGACGCGCCGATATGGGTAAGCTTCGGCCTCCCCATTGATTAACGGGATCGTTTAGGAGGGTCACAATATGCAAAAGCGCTTTGAAAAATGCCTTATCCTGCTGCTTGCCGCGGCGTTCGCGGCTTCTTTCGCGGGCTGCGCTGCGGCAGTCCCGGATCCCCTCGAAACGCCGTCCCCGCTCCCCGTGAGCGACGCGCCGCTCTCCGCGCCGCCCTCCCCCTCCGCCGCGCCGGAACCGACCCAAGCGCCCGAGGGAAACGCACCTAGGCCCGATTTTTACGGCATGACCATGGAGGAGTCCTACGAAAAATACGGCATTTTCACCTATATGTCGTTCTCGATGGACAGCTGGTATGACGAAGGCAAGTTCTTTCAGTTAAGATATCTTTCCGAGGAGGGCGGCGGGTCGGTCTACGCCCCGATGACGCTCAAATACCGCGATTACCCGGGCGGCAGGACCTGGAGCCCCGTCTGCTCCGACCCGCTCTGCGCGCATACCGGCGCGGCCGGCTGCCCGCTCGCGAAATGCAATAACCCGTTCTGCTTCGTCTGCATGGCGGGCAAGGTGTTCTTCGTGGGCTCGGACAGCGTGCTGTATCTTTTTGACCGCGCGGACAACTCCTGCATTGCGCTTCACGATAAGCTCTATGAGTATAAGCTTTACGAGCAGGACGGCGCGCTGTACGCCGTCTATCAGGTGGAGGATGCGGACTTCAACGTGCGCTTCGCCGCGCTCAAAGCGACGCCCGAGGGGGAGGTAACAGAGCTCGGCTCGGTCGGCGAGCTGTGGGCCGTTAAGGACGCCCCGGTGTATGCCGACAAATATTTGCTCGACGCCCGCTTCGACGCGGAGGAAGGAAAGGCCGTGCTCTGCATGCGGGAGCTCGATTCCGAAAGCGTGAACGTCGTGTTCGAAACGGCGCCTTACGCGGGGGAAAACACCGATCCCTGGCCGGGCGCGCAGGTCCTGGCGGTCTATGGGAAAAAGGCGCTGTTCCGGATGCAGTACAGGGCCGACCGTCAGCGCGAGGATATCTGTCTCGTGGATCTCGTGTCGGGAGAAGGCCGCCTGCTCGCTTCAAAGCCGGATACGGTGCAGACCTGGCTCTTCTCCGACCGATGCGTCATTTGGTCCGAGGAGAGGCATTCCGCCTCGGATCCGTTCATCGTGCACGTGCTGTTCCCTTTCACCGGCGAGGAAAAGACCTATGATCTTTCTTCCGCCGCGGCCGGGGCGGGAGGCGTCATCCCCGCGAGCGCGGGCCTCAGCGAGGTCAAAAACGGCGCGCTGCTCGTCAACTGCATCTATGCCAACGCGAACGGCATGGATGCGGACGGCAATACCGTCTATGAAATGGCGTTCTTCGACGCCTTCGAATACGATCTTTCGAGCGGGAGGGGCTTCTGCTACGAGGCGCCCGACCTGCCCGAATACGCCTCGCTTTTCGAGTGATGAAGCAGCTTGCTTATGAAATAAAGAAGCTGCTTAGCGAACGGCTTCATATCGTTTTGCCGGCGCTGCTGCTGATCGCATGCGCCACCGTATGCTTTTTGATCGTCGGCGGCCGGAAAGAGTTTGCCGGCGCGGAGGCGGAAAGGGCGGTCTCGGAGTTTTACGGGAGGTATTCCGCCGATCCCGAAGGGCTGGAGGAATTCAAGGCGCGGCGCTCCGAAGCCGTCTCGGAGAAAATTGCGGAGCTTTCGGAAAAATACGGCGGTGCGCTGCCCGACCTTAAAAAGCATCCGGAGCTCATCCATACGTTCGTTTTCAGCCCCCATATCCCGGACAGCGTGCTCCTTGAAGAGTTCGAAACGGCCTCGGAGCGGATGACCGCTTTCAAAACCGGCGTTTCGGCCGTCATAGCTCAGGCGCTGTCGAATATGGAGCGGCTGAAGAGCGAGAGCGGCGCGGGGCTTTCCGATCCGCTCTATCAATATCAGGCGTATGCGTATTTAAAATACTCCGCCGTGCGGGATCGTGCCCGAGTCACCGCCGCGCCGGTGCGCGGTTGGGACAGCCTCTTTTCCTGGCGGTACGGCGGGATATTCCTCTTTGCGGCGCTCGTGTGCTTCGCAAACGGCGTATTCGTTCCCGAACGGCGGCGCGGGATGCTGCCGATACTTCGATCCCTGAAGCGCGGAAGGATCGGCGCCGGCATATCAAAGACCCTGTTGCTCATCGGCGGAAGCGCGCTGCTGTCGCTGCTTTTCGCGCTCGTCCCGTTCCTCGTCATATTGATAAAACAGGGCTATTCCGATCCCGCAGCTTCCGCGCAGAATATCCGCGCGCTCGCGCTCTTCCCCGAGGTGTGGGCGGTAAAGCGGTTCTTCGTTTACGATTCTTTACTGAAGCTCCTCTCCGGCGCGGCGTTCGGCGCGCTCTGCGGGCTCATTTCGCTTCTTACCTACGAGACCTTCTCCTCGCTCTCCCTCGGTTTTGCGGCGTTCGGCGCGCGCTCTATCTGCTCGCGGCTTCCCGCCGTCCGCTTTCCGCTCGTTCACGCGCTCGACGCCTATTCCGCCTGCAATATCGCCGCCGTTTCGGATCGGCTGTACGTACTGCAGCCGGGGCTCAGGTGCATGAGCCTTCTTTCCGCCGCGCCTGTAGCCATGGGCGCGCTGCTCCTCCTCGCCTCCGCCGCCTGCGCTCTGCTGTTTGCCGCAAGGAGAGCGGGCCCGTCGGCCTCTGCGGGCAGGCTGAAAAAGCTTATCGATAAAATAAAAAACAGACCGGGCGAAGCCCCGCGTTCGGCGAAGGGACGAAGCCTGCTTTCATGGGAGCTCCGTAAGCTGCTGCTCTCCAACACGCCCGTGCTTCTCGCGGTGCTTTTGCTGCTTGCGGCATGGATGGGCCTGCTCGTTTCAAGGCGCATAAGGACCGAGCCCGATCGCGAGCACCGCATCTGCAGGACCTTCCTGCTTTCGGAGGCCGAAGGCGCGTTCTCCGAAGAAAAGGAGCGTTATTCCCTGCTTTTGTCCGCGTACTCCTCGCCCGACTCCGGAAGGAAGCTGCTCGATTCCGCTCTTTTGCGCGGAGCGATAACGCAGGATGAACATGCGCGGTACCTCTCGGCGCTCGGCAGGGTGAAGGATGGCTCGCTTTCGGATGATTTCGGGTATTCCTCCGAGCTCTATTACGGATATTCCGCGCTGTTCGAGACCGGGTCCGACCCGCATTTCACCGATACCGCGGGGCTCGAACCGCTTATCACGGGCGGCGCATCCTATCCGCTCTATGCCGCGCTTCTGACAGTTCTTCTCGGCGCATACATGAAGGAAAGGGGCGGAAGGGATGCGGGCGAGCATTTCGAAAGGATACTGCGCTCAACGAAAAACGGCCGCGCAGCGACCTTCCGTGCAAAGCTCCTTGCGGGAATATTCATCACACTTGCGCTCTGCGCTGCATTCTATGGCGCTGAATTTCTTATCCTGACGCTCGGACGCTCCCTGCCGCTTTCCGCGCCGCTCTGCTCCGTGCCCTCCTTTGCCCCTGTCTCGGGCAGCATGAGCTTCGGCGGCTATCTGCTCCTCATGTACTGCGTGCGGCTTACTGCAGCGCTGCTGCTCTGCGTATTCAGCCTGTCCGTCTCCGCGCTTTCGGCGAATTACCCGGCCGCCTTCGGCGCCGCGCTCGGCTTCACGCTGCTTCCGACGCTCCTATACAAGGCGGGGCTCGACGGCGCGGGCTATGCCTCGTTCGGTTCCTTCTTCGGGGCGAACGAAATGCTGCTGTTTTCCGCCCAAAAGCGGCTCTTCTCATCAGGCTTCGGCGCGCTCGCGGCGTTTGCCTGCGCGTTCGCCGCCGTAACGCTTCTGCTCTTGTTCGCGGCTTTCGGAAAAACTTCAAAAGAGGGAAAATGATATGCTCCTCGAATTCAAAAACGTAACGAAATCCTACGGAAAAACCAAGGCGCTCACAGGCTTTTCGGCTTCTCTCGAGCCCGGCGTGCACGCGCTTCTCGGTCCTAACGGCTCGGGCAAAAGCACGCTCATGAACATTCTGACGGACAACCTCAGGGCCGATTCCGGCGCCATCCTTTTTGACGGCGAGGACGTCCTCAAGATGGGCGCGCGCTTCCGCGAAAGGCTCGGCTTCATGCCCCAGTACCCCGGCATGTACGGAAGCTTCTCCGCGGAGAGCTTCCTTTGGTACGTCGCGGAGCTCAAAGGCGTCCCGCGCGAAAAGGCGAAGGCCGCCATCCCCGAGGCGCTTGAGGCCGTTGAGCTTTCGGACGTTGCGGGGAAGCGCATCTCCTCCTTCTCCGGCGGCATGAAGCAGCGCCTCGCGCTCGCCCAGGCGGTGCTGGGGGATCCTTCCGTGCTCGTTCTCGACGAGCCCACCGCCGGCCTCGACCCCAGGCAGCGGATCGCCGTGCGCAACTATATCTCGCGCATCGCCTTTAACAAGATCGTCATCATCGCCACGCACGTCGTTTCGGACGTGGAGTACATCGCGCGGAACGTGATCCTTTTAAAAAAGGGAGAGATCGTAGATCAGGCCGCCCCCGCCGACCTCATCCGCAGGATGGAGGGCCGCGTGTGGCGCGTGCCCGCGGCTCCCTCCGAGGTCGCCGCGCTGCAGGCCCGCTTCACCGTCACCAACATACAAAAGGACGATTCAGGCGTTTCCCTGCGCGTTCTTTCCGATACCGCTCCGGCGCCGGACGCGGTCCCCGTCTCCCCCTCGCTGGAGGATCATTACCTCAACGCCTTTGGCGCGGTTTTCTCAGAGACTGCGGAGGCTGGTTCCTGAGGACCGTCAGCGCGCTTTCCCATGCAGGCTCACGCCTGCTTTTTTATTTCCGCCCCCACTGCGTTTTTCCGACAAAAACAGTGCTCCCGCGTACAAAAATGCCCTAAAAGCAGACAGCTTTATCCGTAGAAATGCGGAAAATGCGCTGTTACAATTATTTCATCCTAAAAACGGGAAACACAAAGGAGGATGAAACTAAATGGCAGAATACCGTGTTTTGATCGCGGACGGCAACGCCCAGTTCCGGCGGCAGACCGCTGAATACATGCGCACCGACAAGGAGCTGATCCGCGTGGAGGAGGCGGCCGACGGACAAGCCGCCCTTGAGAAGCTGAGGCAGGAGCATTTTGACGTGCTCATAACCGAGCTCGTGATGCCCGTGCTCGACGGTCTCGACCTGCTCGAACAGCTCCGGCTCGAGCCCGTCAACCGGCCCGGCGTCATAATCATGGTCTCCTATATGCGCAGCGACAGCCTTCTGCAGCGCTCGTTCGCCAAGGGCGCCGGCTACGTCATGCTCAAGCCCGTGGAGCCCGAGTTCCTGCATCGGCGCATGCGCGACCTGCTCGAGGCCGGGAACGCCGAAAAGGAAATCACCTTCGCCCCGCGGCCGCGCGCGCAGACGCTCGACGAGAAGATCACCGCGATCTTCCTCTCCGTCGGCATACCCGCGCATATCAAGGGCTACCACTTCCTCAGGGAGGCCATACGCATGGTCTACTGCGAGCCCGAGCTGATCAGCCGCATCACCAAGGAGCTCTACCCCGGCATCGCCCGCCGCTTCAACACCACGCCCAGCAAGGTCGAGCGCGCGATCCGCCACGCGATAGAGGTCAGCTGGATGCGCGGCAAGATCGAGAACATGAACAAGCTCTTCGGCTTCAACGTCTACGGAAAGAACGACAAGCCCACCAACGGCGAGTTCATCGCGCTGGTCGCGGACAAGCTCATCATCGAGGACGGCCGCTCGTCGAACACGGCGGACCGGGCGAGCGTGCAGCACGCCGTGAACGCAAAATAGTTTGGCGCGCTCCCCCGCCCGCCTTCCCCCGACCGGAAACAAACGGGGACCCCCGCCCGTTTTGTTTTCTCCCCTTCGCACGGTAATTTAGGCTGTCCGCCGCGGGAAAAGCGGACGCCCGCCGCTGCCGAAGGGGACTTTTTTTCCCCCGGCTGCCGCGCGTTACCCGCAGGACGGCTTTTTTACTTTCCCCCCGTCCGGTCTGTCAACCCAAAACCGTGATTTTTCAATGATATATTCTTTTTCCGGCCGATTTTTCCCTCTGTTTTATCAACACCGAAAATCCCTTTAAACGCTTGTAAAAGTGGATAAGTATGCGGATAATGCGGATAACTTTGTCCTCGCGATGTGGATAAGCCTGTTAATATTGTGGATAACTTCCTTTGGCGCGCTTTTTTGCCCTTTTTCGGAGAATAACGCGTGCGGGCCCCGCGGGGCTGCTTCGAAGCCCGTTTTTCATGGTCTGTTCCCCGCCCGAGGCGCATAAGATTAGGCGATAACGTCCGCCGGAAGCCCCGTTTCCGGCGCATCTAAGGATGAATGGAGGACCCAAAATGGAACTCATTTGGAACGAGATAAACGCGCTTTCGCTGGTCCTGAGGAGGACCGAGCAGGTGCGCATAGAGGGCGAAGTGCCCCCGCCTGCGGGCCGCACGGCCGCGGAGCTCATCGATTACGGCGCCGAGGCCGCGGTTCAAAGCTGCCGCATCGACGCGGGCGGGCTGACCGTCGAAGGCAGCATCATCGCAAAGCTCGCCGCTATGGACGAGGCGGGCGGGCTCTTCGCCTTCACGTCCGAATCCGCCTTCTCCCACCGCCTTGAGGATCCCGCGATCGAAGCGGGGAGCATTGCAAGCGTTCTTCCGTCCCTGACGCTGCTCAGCGTACGGCGCGCGCCGGACGGCCGGCTGCTGCTCTCGGCAGCGATAGACCTCGACTGCCTCGTCACGGCCGCGGGCAGCATCAAAACGCTCGGCGGCGTCAGCGGCGTGCCGGACCTCGAGCTCAGGACCGGGGAGGCGGTGCTCTCGCGGCGGCGGGAGATCGGCTCGGCATCCGTGCGGCTGCGCGAGGAGTTCTCCTCCGGCGGCGCGGAGGCGGTGCTCACTTCAAGCTGTTCGCTCACGGTGCGCGAAACGGCGTTTGAAAACGGCGGCGTCACCGTCACCGGCACGGCGGCTGTCAGCGCGCTGCTGCGCTGCGAGGACGGGAGCCTGACCCAGTTCGTCCGCAGCGTCCCGTTCCGCGAAAGCGTGCTCACCGACGGCGCGGCGGACGAGGTCTTCGCCTCGGCGGAGCTCAAAAGCTTTGCCCTGCGCGCGCTCGGCACCGAGTTCTCGGTCGTCACCGTCGATGCGGAGATCGCTCTGAGCGTCTTCACCGCGGCGCCCGAACGCCTTGTACTGCCGCTCGACGCGTTCTCCCCCGCCATCAATTTCAGCTGCATACGGCGCGAAACGGCGCTGCTCTCCTGCCTCGGCGGCACGGATGCGAGCCACACCCTGCGCGAAAGCGTCACCGTGCCCGAGGGCATGGCGGATATCCTCTCCCCCGTCTCTGCGAGCGCGCGGGCGATTGTGACGGGCTGTTCGTTCGAAAACGGCCGGATGCAGGTCGAGGGGCTGCTCCCGACGCGCCTGATCTACCGCTCCGCCTCCGGGCGCCTCGAGGCCTTCTCCGAGGACGTACCGTTTGCACTCGAGCTCGCGCCGAAGGCCGCCGGCAGGGCGGCGTTTGCGAGGCTCCGGAGCGGCTGCACCTGCTCGGTAAGCGGCGGTGGCGGCAGGGCCGCGCAGCTCACGTATCTGCTGGACCTTTCATCGGAGTTCTATTCCGTGCAGAACGCGTCCGTGGTCGTGGGCCTTGCGGAGCAGAACGCGGAATCGGTCCGTGAAGCCGCGCTGCCCGAGGGCTTCTCGGGACTCGTGCTGCATGCCGCGGCGGAGGGCGAGAGCGTGTTCGACGTCGCCAAGCGTTTCCGCGTGCCTAGCGCGGGGATACGAGCGCTGAATCCGGACCTGCCCGAAACGCTTTCGGACGGGGAAAAGGTGCTGATAATGATATAAAGGGGCGAACCAATAAAAAGCCTTTCCGTAACAATATGGAAAAGGACGGCCTTTCGGTCGTCCTTTCGTTATCAATAAGTGAAGTATGGCTGCGCCAAGTGAAGCGCGGCGGTGCCGCGTGAGGTTCGCGGGCGCTTTGCGCTTCGCAAGTGAAGTTTTGCCGTTTTACGGCAAAGTTAAAGGGACGCTTCTTTGAAGCGTCCCTTTGGGATCCGGCAGCTGCCTATCCTCCCATGCCGTCTCCAGCACAGTACTTTCGGTGTATGTG
>JAEEKE010000043.1 GCA_016282255.1 Bacillota bacterium | reverse complement strand
TCGAACATGCACAGATGCCTTGTGCCGCTTATCAGCATCACCATGCCGTCGATCTCGGCAAGGTCGTGCAGCGAAAAGCCCGTGCGCCGCATGTATTTGCGCTCGATAAGGTCATAGATGACCATCTCGTCGGCAAAGCCGCGCTTGATGGTAAAATACAGCCTGTCGCGCACGGTGACGAGGCGCGAATGCTTTACGTTCGCCGTGGACATGCAGCGCTTTATCAGCCGCATATCGGGGCAGGGCCGCGCCGTGACGCCGTTGTAGTAATACAACCCGTTTTTCGTTACGAAATAGAGGATATCGCCGTGGATCCCGATCGCCGTATGCACGGTCTCGGGCACGCTCGCGTCGATGTGCTCGATCGTGAAGTTCGAGGGTCGGTCGCCGATCAGGCGGTAGAGACTGTGCTTTTTGAAGATCAAAAGCTGATTCGACAGCGCTTTGATGGCGACTATCGGATCCCCGCCGATCGAGCCGACCTCGGCATGCCCGCCCTCGACCGCGGGCGAGGCTTCGACATAGCCCCAGTCCTCCACGGTGCGTCCGCTGCCGGGCAGGCAGGAATAGTACAGGCGGTCCGGGTTTTCGCTCTCCCCCGCCGCGAAGAGCCTGCCGCGGTAGACGGTCAGGAACGCGCAGGGGATATCCGAGCAGCCCTCCTCGGAACCGAAGAGGGAGACGGTCGAGCCGTCGAACTTCAGCATGCGGTGCTTTCCGTCGGCGATGACGAGTTGGTCCGTGGCGCCGATGCGGACGGCCGCGCAGTCGTAGCTGTGGGAGATAGGCGCTTCGTAGCTGTATTTGAGTTGCCAGGAATCGTTGACCAGCGCGTAGACGCTGCCGCCGGTGATGCAGACCGGTATCTCGCTGCCGTCGTTCTTTCTAAGGCTCGTCAGCAGGTCGACCGCGGCGGCGCCGGGCACGGGGGCGGAGGAATACTTTAAATAGCCCTTCGCCGTGCGCAGCCTGCCGCCCTCGGTCTCGCAGTTGACGGCGTCGGGCGAGAAGGCCGGGCGGATGCGGTCCTCCTCGACGGACTGGTCGAGGCCGATGAAATAGGGTATCTCATAGGTTTTTATCATGGGCGCTCCTTACCAGCGGTTGACGATCCTGAAGGCGTCGTCGCTTTTGAGATAGCCGCGCAGCTTCGCCTTGGCGGCGTTGTACATGGAAAGATAGATGTTCGCGCCGTCCTGCGTGGCGACGTCGCCGCCCATGCGCTCCCTGCCCACCACGTAGCTGACGATCAGCGGATGCAGGTAGTCGTCCAGCTCGCTGACGTCGTTGTCGTTCACCAGGTCGTTCGGCACGAAGCGGTAGGTCACGACCGCGTTCTCCGCATAGGGCAGCATGATGAGGCCGGGCTTCGGTTCGGCGCGGAAGGGCACGCTCTTGCCGCGCTGGCAGATCCTCTCGATGCGCGTGCAGCGGCGCTCGAGCGTGTAGAGATAGAGGATGCCGTCCTCGGTCGGGACCTCCTCCGTGCGCGTAAAGCCCAGAGTTTCGGCAAGGTCTTTCTGTGCTTCATTCGCGTACTGCGTCAGCCTGGAGCGATAGATAGCGACGGTTTCGGCGTCGTGCCCGCGGTCGAGCTGCGCGAGCGCGGAAACGATGATATCATTAAGTGTCATTTATGTTCCTTTCTCGGTGTTCTGATGCTAAAGCCTGGCGCCGTCCCGGCTGAGAAACCGCCTGAGCCCATTAAGGCTCTGCGCCTTCGCCGTCTCGCTCTGCCGTATCAGCTCGGCGACCTCGGCCGGCACCTCGACCGGCACGCCGCGTTCGATACGGTAGTTGACGGAGTTGACGCAGCCCGTCCAGGGCTCGTTCTTAGGCGTCGGCCGTATAACGATCGTTTCGGTTTTGACCGTGTTCATTCCGCCCGCTCCTTTCCCCGGGGCTCTCCCGGTCGTTTTTCGGATTGAAAAAAGGACTGATTTGGTGTAATATGTTCTTCACAGGGGGTATCCCCCGCGCTCTTGAAAGGACGAAGCATCATGCCCCGGAACGGCAGTAAAAACCGATATGCGCTCGGCGTGGCGGCCGTCGTGCTCGCCTCCGCCTGCTACGGCATAACGCCGATAATCTCGAACGCCTGCCTGCGCGGCGGACTGCCCGCGGATTTCGCTGCGCGCGTCTTCGGCAGCGCCGTCGCCTCCGTCGTCTCGGCCGATCCCAACAGGGCGGTGTCGAACGAGACGCTCGTGTTTCTGAGCATGGGGCTCGCCTGCCTGCTCTCGCTTATAAGCTGCCTTATTACCCGCAAAAAGCCGACGGTAACGGGCAGGCAGCTTTGGCAGCTCGCGCTGCTCGGCGGCGTCATGCTCGCGCTGACGCTGCTGCTCATCACCTACGCCTACCTGCGCATACCCGCGGGCATGACGATAGTGATCAACTTCACCTATCCGGTGCTCGTGGCGCTCGCGGGCATACTGTTCTTCCGTGAAAAGCCCCGCGCGGCGATCTTTATCGCGCTCGCGCTCGCCATCGCCGGCATCGCGCTGATCTCCGCCTCCGGCTTCTCGGGCGAGGTGAACGCGATCGGCATAGTTATTGCCCTCGCCTCGGGAGCCGTGTATGCGGTCTATTTCATCGCCGGAAGGAGGGCGAGCTACGCGGTCCTCGATACCGGGGTCTCAAACGTCTATATCACGGGCGCGGCGGCGCTGACGGCGCTGATCGCGGGCCTTGCCATGGGAAGGCTGAGCCTGCCGGGGAGCGGCTTTATGTGGCTGCTGCTCTTCCTTGAGGCCCTGCTCGGCTACGTGATCGGCCTGCGCCTGCTGCTCGCGGGCATACGCCTGCTCGGTTCCACCGCGGCTTCGGCGCTGAACACGCTCGAGCCCGCCTTCGCCTCGCTTACCAGCATGCTCGTGTTCGGCGAGGCGATGGGGCTTTTAAAGGGGCTCGGCGTGCTGCTCGTGCTTATAGGCGCGCTGATCAGCATCCTGGCGCTTCGGAAAAGGGCGGAGGACTGACCTTTACAGGAAGGCGCTGTTTCGGCTAAAAAGGGCTCAGGCCCTTTTTTTGTTTTCCGAAGCCTTTTCGAGCGGGCGCTTCATGCGGAAATGGGCGTCGGCAAAGTCTTTGACGCCGAGCATCGTCAGCTCGCCGCAGACGCCGTCGGGCACGCCGCAGAAATAGCCCAGCTGATTGAGCGCGAGCTGCAGCCGGCGGATGTGCTCGCCGCGCAGCAGGGGCTTTTTTATCGAGAGCAGGAGCTGCTCGCCGACGCAGTCCTCGCCGTAATGGAGCTGTTCGGTGACGAGCCCCCGGTGGGTAAAAGGCCTTTCGGAGAGCTTGGTCACGCATACGCCGGTGCCGAGGCCCCTTGCCTCCACTATCAGCGTTTCGCCGCCGACGGAGCCGCAGACGAAGCCCGTGTGCACCGCGCGGCCGTCCTCATCGCGGAAGAACACGGCCTCGCCTATCGCGAAGGGGCGCTTGACTTTGGCGATCTCGCCCTTTTCGGTGCACCAGGCGTTGTAGCAGTAATGCGGGGTCGCCTCCATGCCGAGGAAGCAGTTGAGCAGGCCCTGGCTGTCGGCCGCACAGGTCTTGAGATGGGGGAAATCGGCCGTCATCCGGTCGAACTGTTCGCGCGTCCAGCCCAGGCGGGAGTAGAAATGCTCCCAGCGCTCGTCGAGCAGCTCGCGCGTTATCGGTTCGCCCGCAGTTGCGGGCAGGTATTCCCACGGCGCCGTGCCGCATTCCTCGATATCGAGCGGCAGCTGAGCCCCGGCGGGTATCGATCCGCTCTTCGCGTGGGAAAGTGCGAAGCGGATGAAATCTATCGCATTCTTCATTTTAGGATCCCTTCATTATGGTTTTTCGTTCGCGGCCGGGGCAAGCCGCTTTCAGTCGGTCATGCGTTCGTACACCGTCGGATTCGTGCCGGTCCTGCCGCCGCCGTGCCCGCTCCCGTAACGGGGATCATAGAGCGAGCGCAGGCGCGCGTAGGCGGAGCCGGACAGGCCGGAGATCATCTCGCTGCGGATCCGCTGCCAATAGGGGTCGCTCGAGTGGAAAGCGTTGTAGCGGTCCTGTTCGGAGATGCACTCCATATACACGATATAGGCGTTGTAATTCGCCGCGAGGTCGTCCTCGGAGAGCGCCTGAGGGGAGCTCTGCTGCGAGCCCCGTCCGGAGCCCGAGCCCGAATGCCCCGACGACTGCGCGCGGAGCCTTGCGAGGGCCAGCTCATGCTGCTGCCGCTGATACTGGAGGGCGGCCTCATGCTGGCGGCGCTCACGCTCGCGCTGCAGCTCGTATTCCTGCTCGCGGCGCATCTGCTCGAAGCGGAGCTGTATCGACTGCAGCTCGTTCGAGGCGTTGTAGAGATACCGGGCGAGCGAGGCGCTGTAATTCGATTCCATCGCGGCGATATCGCTCGCGACGGCGTTGTATTCGCGGTTCTTCATGCCCGAAAGATAGCTCGAACCGCCCATGCCCCTTGAATAAGCGTCCGCATCGAGCTCGGCCATGACGGTATCGCCGTAGCTCCTGCGGTTTGCGATCGCCGCGTCCACCGAGGGACGCAGGAAGCTTGAGAGCTGCTGATAGAGCTCCTCGAGCGTGGGCAGCGTCATATCGACGCCGTAGCTCCTAAGCGCTGCGATCAGCCGGTTATAGTAATCGTCGAAGCCCGAGGCGCCGCCGCCCTGCTGGGCGCCGCTGCCCGATGGAGCTTCGCCGGAGCCTTCGCCGCCGGAATTATTGCCGGGATCCGAACCGGTATCCGGCGGATCGGCGGGCATCGGCGCGCCGCCGGAGGGGCTCGTCTCCCCCGTTCCCGGCGCGTTCGCGGGATTCCTCGGCGTGTTATCGCCGCCGACCGTGCCTTTAGGTTCCTTCCTCAAGGGACTGAGGCCGTCGGTCTTCGGGAAACGCGGGGCGCGGGTGCGGTATTTGCGCGGCGAGCCGCCCAGATTGAACATTGCCTTCATACTGTTCCTTTCCCCGATGGGCCGGGCGGGCCGTTATGCTTCGACCCGGCCGGCTTCTCGGCCGCTCCGTCAGGAGACGGTGTGCTCTATGCGCACGATCCAGAGATCGTTGAGGATGCAGGCGGCGTAGGCCGTGACCTTCGCGCCGATCGTCGCCCTCTGATCGAGGGGGTCGGCGGTGCCGCTGGAACCGTGGGGCTTGACGATGAGCTGCACGGCGCCCTTGCCGTCCACGTCGATGACGCCGTAGGCGTCCCTGCCGAAGACGAGGGTGGAATGCACGTCGAGCAGGCGGTTGGTGTCGGGATCGCGGTAGCCCGCGTCGTTGGACCAGACGGGATCGTTCGCGGAGAGGGTGGCGTTGACGCTGAGGCGCACGGTCCTCGTGTCGGGATCGTAGGAATTCTCGGCGGCGAGCCTGTACTCGGTGTTGCCGATCATGATCCTGTTGCCGCCGACGGAGAGATACGCGGCCTCCGCCTCGGTCGGGTCGAACTTGAGCACGAAGCTCTTGGACGAGCTCGTGGCGGCGTTGACGTAGTTGCGCACGCTCTGGGTGAAGACCTTGGCCTCGGTGCTCTCGACGAAGACGACGCCGTAGAGCCTGCCGATCTCGCCGGAATAGATGGCCTCGGAATTGGAATAGGTGGAGACGTTCTTCCACATCTCGTCGTTCTGCAGATCGTAGGTCGCCTCGGGCGAGCAGATGCAGACGAAATGGGGCTGGCGGCCGTCCTCGCAGAAGGGGCGGGCCTTGTTCTTCTTCAGCGTGCGGACCGCCTTGCGGATCTCCTCGGTGGTCAGCTTGTCGCTCGCGGTCAGGGCGCTGCGGGAGGTCTTGCCGTTGGCGTACTGCACGTTGAAGCCGGAGTTCATCGCGTCGCGCGTGACCCACTCCACTACGGTGCCCAGCTGTTCGCCGAGCAGCTCCGCGGAGTCGCTGATGACCTCGTCATAGGCGGTAAGGTCGAGCAGGTCCGTGACCTCGACGTAGGCGCCGTACTGCCTGACCTCCTCCTCGACCTCGGTCTGGGAGAGGGTCTGGCCCTCGGGGGTGACGCCCTCAACGAGACCGCTCACGGCCGCGGCGGGGTCGAAGAGGTTCCAGCGGCGGAAATTGACGTATTTGCCGCTGTTTCTGGGGATGCTGCGCTTCTGGCCGAACTCCTGGTGGACGAGGCGGGTCTTCGCGCTCTCGAGGAGCTGGCGGTCGTAGTACCTGCGCGGAAAGAGCAGGTCGAAGCTGTCGGTATTGTTGCTCATAGTGTTTTCCTTTCTTTATCGTTCGGTTCTCAGAGGCGGATCTTTCTTCCGTCCCTGCTGGCGCGGCGGAGCTGTTTGGCGAGACGCCTGAACTGCTCCGCGCTCATACTGTCGTAATCCGCTTCGGGAGCGTCCGCAAGGCCCCCGCTGAGCGGTTCGGGCAGGCGGAGGTTTTCCCTCGCCCCTGCGCCGGTTTCCGGGGCGGGCTCAGCCTTTGCCTCATCCCACATGGAGACGACGGTTAGCGCGGCCTCGGCGGCGGTCATGCCCTCGGGCACGGAGAGCCTTTCAAGGAAGGCCCTGCCGAGCATAGCGAGCGCCTCGTTCTCGTCGGCTTCCTCGGGGATGGGCGTTTCCTCCTCCGGGATCTCGGGGGAAGGCGCTTTCTCCTCCTCGGGGAGCGGCGCCCCGCCCCGCTTCATGCGTTCGAGCTCCGAGATCGTCCCGAACAGCTTTTCGGCAATGTTCTTTTTCTTCATTTTCCTTTCGCGGCTTTCGCCGCTTCCTTTCTTCGTTTCGGCCTTTTTCGGACCACATGCGGCAACGATCCAAAAATACGGGAGCGCCCCGCTCTCTTTCAAGCGGTCGCTCACCTGTCTTTTTATGCTTTTCGGATCCCCCGCCCCCTTTTTATCGGGCGGCGCGGGTCCCGTGACGGAAGAGCGGTGGCCAACGCGATCCCCATCACTTTTAATTATATCAGCTTTTCATGCATATGTCAACTATTTAGAGAGTTTAATTTCTATAATTCTCCTATTATGAGATTTATGTGTGGTTTCCGCCATGCTGCGGTTTTCTCCCTGACCGAGGTTCGGCGCCCAGGCGAGCCGCAAAATATATCCGAGCGGATCGCTCGGAATTATTGACTAATTCCGAGTTATATGGTATGATTTGTTCTGCTAAAGGGCAGACTGAAAAGGAACGGAGGAAAGCATATGAAGCTGTCGACCAAGGGCCGCTACGGGCTCAAGGCCATCGTGGATCTCGCCACCGAATACGACTTGGGCGGGCGGCTTTCCATCGCCCAGCTCTCCGAAAGGCAGGGCATCAGCTACGCCTACCTCGAGCAGCTTATCGGCGTGCTCCGCAAGGCGGGACTCGTCAGCGCAAGCCGCGGCGCCCAGGGCGGCTACACCCTCGCCCGCGCCCCCGAGAGCATCTCGGTCGGCGAAGTGCTAAAGGCGCTCGAGGGCACCACGGCGCTCGTCGACTGCGTCGGCACCGAGGGCAGCGACTGCGGCAACGTCTGTTCCTGCGCGGCGCGCCCGCTCTGGCTCAAGCTCCAGCGGCGCATCGACGACGTGCTCGATTCCACGACCATACGCGATATGGCCGAGGATTACGCTCAGCAGCGCGAGCGGCTGAATAAGAATCGATAATCGAACTTCTGAAAGGAACGGAATAATGAGACAGGTCTACATGGACAATGCGGCGACGACCGCGCTCGACAGGGAAGTGCTCGAAAGCATGCTCCCCTATTTTACCGAGATCTACGGCAACCCTTCCAGCCTTCACACCCCCGGCCAGCAGGCGCATAAGGCCGTGGCGGACGCGAGGGTCAAGGTCGCGAAGGCGCTCAACGCCGCCGATCCCGAGCGTGAGATCATCTTCACGGGCTGCGGCACCGAGGCGGACAACATGGTGCTGCTCGGCATCGCCCAGCGCTATCAGAAGAAGGGCAGGCACATCATCACCACGAGCGTCGAGCATCACGCGGTGCTCTACACCTGCCAGCGCCTTGAGAAGATGGGCTATGAGGTCACCTATCTGCCCGTCGACGAATACGGCCGCGTGACCGCCGAGCAGGTCGCCGAGGCGATCCGGCCCGATACGATCCTCGTTTCGGTCATGTTCGGCAACAACGAGGTCGGCACTGTCATGCCGATCCCCGAGATCGGAAAGGTCTGCCGCGAAAAGGGCGTGTTCTTCCACACCGACGCGGTGCAGGCCGTCGGCCACGTGCATATCGACGTTCAGGCCATGAATATCGACATGCTCTCCCTCTCCGCCCACAAGTTCCACGGCCCCAAGGGCGTGGGCGCGCTGTACGTGCGCAAGGGCATAGTGATCCCCGCGCTGCTGACCGGCGGCGCGCAGGAGCACAACAAGCGCGCCGGCACCGAAAACGTGCCCGGCGTGGTCGGCCTCGGAACGGCTATCGAGAAGGCCTGCGCCCGCATCGACGAGACGAGCGCGCGCATGACGGCGCTTCGCGACAAGCTGATCCGCCGCATCCCCGAGCTGATCCCCGAGGTCAAGCTCAACGGCCACCCGACCGAGCGCCTGCCCGGCAACGTCAATTTCTCCATCAAGTTCATCGAGGGCGAGAGCATCCTTCTGATGCTCGACCTCAACGGCATCGCGGCGTCCAGCGGCTCCGCGTGCACGAGCGGCTCCCTCGATCCCTCCCACGTGCTGCTCGCCATGGGCCTGCCCCACGAGGTCGCCCACGGCTCGCTGCGCCTCACCCTCGGCGACGACACCACCGAGGAGGACGTCGACTACGTGCTCGACGTGCTGCCGAAGATCGTCGCCCGCCTGCGCGAGATGAGCCCGCTCTGGAAGCAGTAAGCGGACCGTCCCGGCATAAAACCCGAAATACTATCTGTTCAGGAGGACTAAAATAATGTACACCGAGAAAGTTATGGATCATTTCGCGCATCCCCGCAACATGGGCGAGGTCGAAGGCGCAAACGGCGTCGGCATGGTCGGCAACGCCAAGTGCGGCGACATCATGCAGATGTTCCTCAAGGTAAACGACGACGGCATCATCGAGGACGTCGGCTTCAAGACCTTCGGCTGCGGCGCGGCGGTCGCGACCAGCTCCATGGCCACCGAGCTCATCAAGGGCAAGTCGATCGACGAAGCGCTCCAGCTCACCAACTCCGCGGTCGTCGAAGCGCTCGAGGGGCTGCCCCCGGCAAAGCTGCACTGCTCCGTGCTGGCCGAGGAGGCCGTACGCGCGGCCATCGACAACTACTATGCCCGCAAGGAGGGCAGGGCCGAGGAGTGCAACACCGTGACGACTTCCCACGAGGAAGAGCGCCCCGCCGACTGATAAAGACACACGAAAACGGCCGGTCCGCATGATGCGGACCGGCCGTTTGTTGTTTGAAAAGCTTTTACAGCAGGCCCATGGCCGTTCTCAGGATCATGATCGCGTCGGAGACGGTGACGGTGCTGCTCCCGTCGATATCCGCGCGGGCGAACTGCTCGGGGGTCAATGTCAGGATGCCCATCGCGCAGCGCAGCGCCATGATCGCGTCGGAAACGGTGACGGTGCCGTTGCCGTCGACGTCGCCCGGGATGCCCTCAACGGGAGGGGTCCAGGTGGTGTAGACATTGTCGAGCCGGACGCAGTCCTCGCCCGCGTTCGCGCTCTGATCCTTGCTATACGTCCACTCAAGGTCGTGCCAGCCGCCGGTCAGCACATAGGTGAAGGTCTGCCAGTTGGTGTTGCCGGTGCCGGAATCGCTGAGGACCTCGCTGCCGTTGTCGCAGAAGATAAGCCCGTCGTAATTCGCCTCGGAGCTGATCTGATACTCGAAGTGGAGCACCGCACCCTCGGCAAAGACGCCGCCGGTGGAGACGGAGGAGCTCGAGTTCGCAGCGCCCTGGTTGGTGGACTCGGCGAACAGCCTGCCGTTCGCATCGCAGTCGACGATGAAGGGATAGCTGCCGTCGGAGGAGAAGCTGAGCCAGGTCTCGGGATCGGAGCCGTCGGGGTTCAGCGCCTCGTCGAGGCTCGGCATCGGGGGATCGCCCGCCCTCGTGATGCGGACGTTATCGATCATGGCGCAGTCGTCGCCCTCGTCGACCGAGATATCCTTGAAATACGACCAGCCGAAGTGGTAATCGCCGCTCTGCTCGAACACGTATTCATACTCGTGCCAGACCTGATCGCCGCTCCGCTCGATGCTGAACACCTCCTCGTCGCCGAGGTACACGTTGAACGAGAACGTGTCGCAGTCATACTCGCTGGAGACCATGTAGTCGAAGGTCAGCCGATCGCCCTCGCTCATATAGCTCGTGGTGCCGATGCTCGAGAGGGTGGATTCATAATACTTGTTCATGGAGACCAGCGCGGTCCTTTCGGAGTCGATATAGGGCATGAACCAGCCGCCCACGCCCGCGCCGCCGATGAACTGGAGCGGATCGTCGGTATCGGGATGGTTGAGCATATCGTTGATATCCGCCGCGGTGATGTTTCCGAAATATTCGCCGTCATAGAGGATATTGAATATGCAGGCAAGGTCCCAGCCCTTGGAGATGCTGCCGTCCTTGACGTACTCCCAGCGGAAGGTATAGGTCCTTGTCGACGGGGCGGTGAAGGTGCTGTGCTTAATCGAGGTATCCTCCCAGCCGGAGGCCGTTATAACGGTGCTGCCGTCCACCTTGAAGTAGAGCTTATCGTAGCTCTCGCTCGAAACGATGTAGTCAAAGGAAAGATGCTCGCCCGCCGCCATCGTGATCGCGGTCTCGAAGCAGCTCGAGGAGGAATCGATATAGCGGTTGTTGTTGATGAGCCTCGGCTGCGTGGTCGCGAAGCCCTCGCTGCCCGCGGGGGTGTTGAAGATCAGCTGCGCGTGGGTTTCGGGCTTGACGTAGGCGGAGAAATTGATGTATCGGTCCATCGCGCCCGTATAGTTCTCCAGCCGGATATTGTCGATCGCGGCGCAGTCGTTGCCGCCGTCGACGCTGCTGTCCTTGGTGTATTCCCAGGTGAAGGTGTGGGTGCCGGACGGCACCTCTACTCGGGCATGCTTCCATGAAAAATCGCCGGTGCCGCTCTCGGTCAGCACGACGCCGTCGTCGATCAGGAAGCGGAGCTTATCGTAATTCGCCTCGCACTCCACCGCGTAGTCGAAGCTGATGTATTTGGTCGTCTGCGTATCGGCCGAGGGGACGGTCGCGGTCGCCTGCAGGCGGCAGACGGAGTTCGCTGTGCCGCCGTTCGTGGACCTGAGATACAGCGGGTTGCTCTCCTGATCGGAGCTGCGGACGCCGAAGGCGTATACGGACGGATCCTCGGCCGCAAAGCGGAGGCCGCCTCCGGTCGCGGCAAGGCCGGCGCGCTCGCGGTAGTCATGCCAGTGAGCGGAACTGACGCAGTAGGCAAGGCGCACGCAGTCGCTGCCGAGGTCGTTGCTGCTGTCCTTGAGATACTCCCATTCGAACACGTAGAAGCCGTCGGACGGGATAGTGTAGGTATAGCTCGCCCAGCCGTTCGATTCGCCCGAGCCGTCGAACGTGATGTAATCGTTGACGTAGAACATGAAGAAATCGTAGTTCTCCTCGGTGCTGTACCAGTACTGGAAGCTGACATACTCGCCCTCGTACATATAGACGCTCGCCGTCTTGATCGTGCTCCGGCTGGACGCCGTGCCCGCGTTGCCGCTCTCGATATAATTGTAGGTATCGGTGCTCCTGTTGAGCCAGGCGACGTTTTCATCGGTATAGTTAAGATACGTGCCCGTGGTCGGGTCGTTGAAATAGCTCTCGTGCAGACGCGTGTCTTCCTTTTCGTCGGACGCAGTCTTGGCAAGCGCCGGTACGGCGGCCAGCGCCATAAGCACGGCAAGCGCTATGGCAAGGATGCGTTTTGCTTTCATGGGGCGTTCCTCCTTTTGTTTGGGGTATGGAAATATTATATCATTATTGCGGGCCGCGTTCAACAGAAAAACCGGGGCGAAAGCTCCGGTTTTTCTGTTAGGTTTTGTATGCGTTATCAAAGCAGGCCCATGGCTTTCCTGAGGATCATGATCGCGTCGGAGACGGTGACAGTGCCGCTGCCGTCCATATCCGCCCTGGCCCTCTGCTCGGAGTTAAGGGTAAGGATGCCCATCGCGCAGCGCAGGGCCATGATCGCGTCGGACACGGTGACGGTGCCGTTGCCGTCGACGTCGCCGTTGCCGCTGCCGGGCGTGCCGCCCTCCTTGATGACCTTGACCATGGAGATCCTGACGTCGTCATTGCCGACGTTCTGCGAGGTATCCTTCGTGTACTCCCATTTGAGGTTATAGGTGCCGCTTGACGGTGCGGTCCAGTTGTAGATCAGGATGCCGGGCTCGCCGCTCTCGTGGACGAGGCGCTGGTCGTTGACGTAGAAGTTGAAGAAGTCGTAGTTCTCCTCGCTGTTGACCAGGTAGTAGAAGCTCAGCCTGTCGCCCGCCTGGAAGGTCGCGGTGGAGGTCATGACGGAGGAGGAGCTTGCCACGCCGTGGTTGGTGGAATAGGCGTAGTAGTAGGACGAACCGGACATGCCGACCTCGAAGGGATAGGTGCCGGTGGAGGTGAAGTGGAGCGTCTGCTGCGTCATATCGTCGTTGAGCGCGTCGTCAAGGCTCGGCATCGGGATCTCGACGATCAGGTTCGCGACCATCGCGCAGTCGTCGTTATAGTCGTCGTTGACGTCCTTGGAGTATTCCCAGACGAGGTCGAAGTTGCCCGCGCTCGGGGTGGTCATCTCGAAATAGCGCCAGCCGTAATCGCCGCTGCCGAGCTCCTCGCTCCTGACGACCTGGCTGCCGTTCATCAGCTTGAAGGTCAGTTTGTCGTAATCCGGCTCGCTGGAGACGTAATAATCGAAGTAGATCAGCGTGCCCGCCGGGAGGGTGCCGGCGTTGGCCTTGAGCTGAGCGGTGGTGCTCTCCATGTACTTGTTGCGGGAGAGCGCCGCCCAGACCGTCTCGCTGTCCTTGCCGAAGGAGGTCATGACCGGGGTGAAGCCGTGGCCGTAGGTGGGATCGGAGGTGAAGGTCACGTCCACGTTGGACTGGTCGCTGACGATATTGCCGAGGTTCACGCTCTGGTTGTAGGTGCCGTTGTAGGTTACGCTGCGGATATAGGCGTAGTCCCAGCCCCTGGTGACCGTATCGTCCTTATGGTAGGTCCACTTGAAGTGATAGGTGCCGGTGGAAGGAGCGGTGTAGGTGTAGTCATGCCAGTACCTGTCCCTCCAGCCGTGAGCGGTCAGCTTCTCCTCGCCGTTGACGGTGAAGATCAGCTTGTCATGATATTCCTCGCTCGAAACGATGTAATCGAAGCTGAGCGTTTCGCCGCTCTGCATGTTGATGACGGTCTCGCAGCAGGACTCGGAGTTTGTAAGATAGCGGTTGTTGCTGAAGCCGCGGCCGTTGCTGCCGCCCGAATTGATCTTGTGGCCCCAGCCGCGGGTGCCGGCGGGGGTGTTGAAGTAGATCTTATTGGCGGAAGAGCCGAGGTAGTTGATGTCAAACCATCTGGCGGAGGCGTCGTTCGAGGGATAGACCAGCTCGATGTTGTCCACCGCGACGCGGTCGAAGTTGCCGTTGACGCTGCCGTCCTTGACGTATTTGAACTGGATATCATGCCAGCCCTGGCTGAGCTCATATGAGAACGAAGCCCAGCTCCAGTGGTTGCCGGCGACCTTGAGGATGCTGGTGCCGTTGTCGGTGACCTCAAAATAGTCGAAATAGCTGCCGGACGAGCCCTGTTCCTCGCAGGAGACCGCGTAGTCGAACTTGAGCGTTGCGGGCCTGGTGTGCTCGCTTATCGTGAACTGGCTGGTGCTGTTCGCAATGTTCTCGTTGCCGTTGAGCAGGAAATCGGGGTGGCCTTCGTTTTCGGTATCGTTCTTCACGAACGGATAGTTGCCGGAGAAATCATACTCGAAAAGGCCGGTGCCCGCCTTGGTGACGGCCTCCGCGCGCTGATAGTTCCAGTGCTCGGAGAGGTAGACGCGGGAGATGCGGACGCAGTCCGCACCGACGTCGTTGGAGCCGTCCTTCGCGTACTCCCACCTGAAGTAATAGGTACCGGTCTCGGGGATAGTGTAGGTATTGGTCAGCCAGCCGCCCGAGCTGCCGGAGAGATGCAGGTCCTGAACGACGAAGTCGTCGTCGAGATAATAGACGTAGAAATTGAAGAAGTCGTAGTTCTGTTCGGTATCATACCAGAAGTCGAACGTGATGTAATCTTGCTCCTTGCAGATGACTTCTTCGCTTCGGAAGCTGTTGACAATGTTCGCTTCGCCGGCGTTGTGGGACTCGCAGTAATCGCGGTCCTCACCGTGAACGGTGTACCACGGACGGTCGATGTCGTCATCGGAGTAGGTGAGCAGGCAGCCGTTGATGTTGAGATACGGCGCCCAGACCTTTTCGGGGTTGCCCGCGGATTTTGAGGACCTGGCCATTGCCGTAAGGGGGAGGACCGATAGCGCGAAAATGAGCGCGATCACGATCGCAAGGGTTCGTTTAAGCTTCATGGTGTGCCTCCTTATGCGGTTTAAAGGGATGGATATATTATAGCAGTTCGCCGCATCAAAAGCAAGCGGGATGTAAAACGAATTAACGGCAAAACGAAGGCCGGCCCGCCTTTGATGGCGGGCCGGCCGTACCGGTAGGGGATCATCGGTCAGAGCATCAGAGCAGGCCCATGGCCTTCCTGAGGATCATGATCGCGTCGGAGACGGAGATGGTGCCGTTGCCGTCCATATCCGCCCTTGCCCTCTGCTCGGAGGTGAGGGTCATGATGCCCATCGCGCAGCGCAGCGCCATGATCGCGTCGGATACGGTGACGGTGCCGTTGCCGTCGACGTCGCCGAGGATGCCGGTGGGCGGCTCGGGCGTGCCGTTGGCGATCAGCTCAACGAAGTCGAGCTTCGCGCAGTCCATGCCGCGGTTGAGGGTGCCGTCCTTATGGTAGGTCCATTCGAACTGATAGGTGCCCGCGGAGGGTGCGGTCCACTCGTACCACTCCCATTCGACCAGGCCGGACTCGGTGAAGACCTCGTTGTTGTTGACTCTGAAGACGAGGTAGTCGTAGTCCTGCTCGCTGGATACGAAGTACTGGAAGCGGAGCTTGTCGCCCGCGGCCATCTGGACGCTGGTGGTGAGGGTCGCGTTGGTGTTGCCCTCGCCCCAGGTGGCGGAGGTGACGATACCGTCGTCAAACCAGTAGTCGGACCAGAACAGGTCGTTATCGAAGTGGAGATTGCCGCCTTCGACGTTCAGCGCCTCGTCGATGCTCGGCCAGTCGATGCCGGCGTCGGGCGCCAAGCTGCAGTTGCGGACGGCAACGACGTCAAACGGATCGAATTCCCATCCCCTTTCGGGCCTTGTATAGGTCCAGGTGAAGGTATATAAGCCGGAGGTGAAGGCCTCGTAGTTCTTCGTGGTCCAGCCGGTCACGTCAGCTGTGCTGTTGAGATCGAGGATCTCCTCGGCGTCGCAGTGTGTTACCGTGCAGGTAAAGTTCGGCGTCCAGTCGGAATAGCTGCTGTTGTTGAGGTCGGCCTTATACTGGAAGGAGAACAAGGTGCCGAAGTCCATGTAGACGGTGGTGGAAACGGTCGCGGTGCAGTCGGAGCCGCTGCCGCCGGTGAGGTTGCCGCGGTTGGTGGGCATGGCGCAGAGGTCGGAGCCGAGGTAGCCGGGTTCCCACTTGTAGGTGCCGCCGCTGGTGAAGTGCATGTCGTTGCCGGACGCGTTCATCGCGTTGTCGAGGTCGGCATTGGGCGCCTTGATGACCGCGAAATTGCGCAGCATGCAGCAGTCTGGCTCGGTGTTGACGGAGTTGTCCTTCGCGAATTCAAAGTGTATGGAAAGGTCCTCGGCATACTGGCAGGTCCATGTGAAGGTATGCCAGCTGTCGGTCGCGCTGCCGTTGATCAGCTGGTTGACGTCGTTCGAGGAGCCGTTGGCGTCGAGGGTGATGCGCAGCTTATCCGCGCTCTCGGAACGGACGGTGTATTCAAAGCGGATCTGATCGCCCGGCATCATATCATCGCAGTAGACGTCGGCAAAGGCCGTGGTGCCCTCGTAGTACTTGTTGCGGGAGATCAGGCAGTTGCCGCTGCCGTCGTTGTAGGGAAGGAAGTACTCGTTGCCGTCGATGATGTCGGAATAGGGACGGACCGAGCCGCCGTTGTTGGAGGCGTCGATGAGCGCATCCTCGAGCGAGAACGCGTTGTGATAGCCCCAGCCGTCGGTCGCGTTGCCGTAGCTGTGGCTGCCGGTGTAGCGTACGGTGTCGATCATCGCGAAGTCGTAGCCCTCGTCATTGGTGCTGTCCTTATGATACTGCCATCTCATGACGTAGCTGCCGGTTGACGGAGCGGTGTAGGTGTAGGTATGCCAGCTCGACTGCCACCAGCCGGAGGCGAACAGCTCGGTATCGCCGTTGACGTCGAACCTCAGTCCGTCATAGCCGTCCTCGGAGGAGACATAATATTGGAAGCTGAGCGTTTCGCCCGCCGCCATGTTGACGATGGTCTCGATATAAGAGTCGGAGCTGTTGACGTAGCGGTTGTTGTTGATCGCGCGGTAGTCGTTGCCGCCGGCGTTGTTGGTGCCGACCCAGCTCGCGTTGCCCTTCGGGGAGTTGAAGGTCAGGAAAGCATCGGAACTTAAGGAGTTGAGGTTGGACTCGTCGTCGTACCAGCGGTAGTTATAGTCGCCCGCTCTGCCGCCGGCGTCCTGCATGGCGAAGCGGAGATTGTCGATGCAGACAACGTCCTCGCCGTAGTTCATATTGCCGTCCTTGACGTATTCGAAGGTGAAGGTGTAGAGACCCGACGTCGGGCAGGTGTAGGTATGGGAGGTCCAGCTGTAGTCGTTGTAGCCGGAGGTCCTGAATTCCTCAGTGCCGTTGACGGAGAACTTGAAATAGTCGTAGGTCACTTCACTTGAGATCGCATAATCGAAGGTGAAGTCGATGGGAGCCGACTCGACCCAGGCCTTGACGGTGAACGTGGAGTTCGAATTGGCTTCGCCCTTGTTGCCGCTGAAGAGGTAGAGCTCGTGGCCCGTGCTCCCGGACTCCTTGGCGTAGAAGGGATAGGTGCCGGTGGTGGCCACGGAGATGATGTTTCCGCTCATGCCCTGGTTGAGCGCGGCGCGGGTAATGTAGAAATCCCTCTGCCTGCTGTAGTAGAGATAGCCGATGCGGACGCAGTCCGCGCCGGTGTTGGTCGAGCCGTCCTTATGGTAGATGAAGTCGAACTCATGCAGGCCGCTGCTCGAGCAGGTGTAGGTGTAGCTCTCCCAGCCGCTCGACGAACCGCTCTTTGAGAACACCTGGGAGTTGTTGTCCATGAACTTGAACGTGTCCCAGCCGGACTCGGTCTCATACCAGAACTGGAAGGTGATGGTCTCGCCGGAGTTCATGTAGAACGAGTCGATGGTGAGCATCGCGTCGCTGTTGGCCTGACCGTAGTTGTTGGATTCTATCCAGTAATGGGTCACGCCGTCGGTGGTGGCCTCCTGCTCGGAGAAGCCGGGAACGTAGTTGGTCAACGGAAGATTCGTGCCGTTGATGTAAAGATGGCTTTCAAGAGACGTTATCTCTGCCTTCGGTTTATCGGCATTTTCGGCCTTCTCGGGCGCCGCCTCGGCTTCGGTTTTGCCCGGAGCGGGGTCCGCCGCCGCAAAGACAGCCGTGGGTACGATCGTCATCACCATAAGCGCCGCAAGGACGATCGCAAGGATACGCTTTGTTTTCATTGCTTTTTCCTCCTGTGTATTTTTCGATCGATTGCCGCAGAGCACAGCATGGGTATTCTCCGCTTGTTTATACTATACCACATTACGGGCGCCAGTTCAATATACAAAAGCGGTTTTTTTGTTTTATTTTCCATTTTGTCTCCTTTGCTTTCGCAGTGCGCCGGAAACGCCCCGGCGATATATTTCGCCCGGGGCCGTTTTTCCGTTGCCAAGCCTTTGGAAAAGGTGTAAAATGATATATGTATCATTGCGGCCCTGCCGAAAAAAGCGGCGGGAGAAGCGCTACCCCAAAGACAAAGAATGGAGGATCAAGAAATGAACCCGAAGTTTGAAAACAAAATCGGCATCTGCGTGCCCGAGCTGATGATGCCCGCAAAGAACGTCGACATGACCAAGTGGGCCTGCGTCGCCTGCGACCAGTACACCTCCCAGCCCGACTATTGGAACAAGTGCGAGGAGATCGTCGGCGCCGCCCCCTCCACCCTGCGCCTGATGCTGCCCGAGATCTACCTCGAGAAGCCCGGCGAGGCCGAGCGCATCGCCGAGATCCGCAAAACGATGGAAAAATACGTTGCGGACGGCACCCTCGAAAACATCGGCGAGGGCTTCGTGCTGACCCGCCGCACCGTGGACGGCAAGACGAGGAACGGCCTCGTGGTCGCGCTCGATCTTGAGGAGTACGATTATTCCAAGGGCTCCACCTCCCTTATCCGCGCCACCGAGGGCACCATCGTCGAGCGCATCCCGCCCCGCCTCCGCATCCGCGAGGCCGCGACCGTGGAGCTGCCGCATATCATCGTGCTGATCGACGACGAGAACAAGACCGTCATCGAACCCCTCTGCGAAAAGAAGCTCGAGAAGCTCTACGATTTCGAGCTGATGCAGGGCGGCGGCCACGTCGAGGGCTGGCTCGTCAACGACGAGGAGACCATCAAGAACGTCATCGAGGCGATCGCCGCGCTGGTCAACCCCACCAAATACGGCACCGAGATGCCCCCGCTCCTCTTCGCGATGGGCGACGGCAACCACAGCTTCGCGACCGCGAAGGCCAACTGGGAGAAGCTTAAGGCGACCCTTCCCGAGGAGGAGAGGGCGAACCATCCCGCCCGCTATGCGCTGGTCGAGCTCGAGAACGTCCACGACGAGGGCATCGTGTTCGAACCCATCCACCGCGTGGTGTTCAACGTCTGCCCCGAGTGCTTCCTAAAGGCGCTTGGCGAGGAGCTTGAAAAGCAGAACGGCGCCGCCGAGATCCGTTATTTCGACTGCCCGCACTGCCGCGCGAGGGCGCTCAAGGAGCTGCCCGAAGGCGCTCACGCGATCCCGTTCGTGATCGAGGGCAAGCTCGGCGCGATCGTCGTTGAAAAGCCCGCCGCTCAGCTCGAGGTCGGCACGCTGCAGAACGCGCTCGACGTGCTGCTCAAGAAGACCGAGGGCGCCTCGATCGACTACATCCACGGCGAGGACGTCGTAAACGAGCTCGGCTCCAAGCCCGGCAACGTAGGCTTCCTGCTCCCGCCCATGGCCAAGGGCGACCTGTTCAAGACCGTCGTGTTCGACGGCGCGCTGCCGAGAAAGACCTTCTCGATGGGCGAGGCCCACGAGAAGAGGTATTACCTCGAGTGCAGGAAGATAAGCAAATAAGTTAAGAAAAAGGGAGGCGCTTGCTTCCCTTTTGTGTATCGATCCGGCATGGCTTCCCCCGGGGGGAAGCCGTCAGCGAAGTTGACTGCGGCGCGGTGACTCATTAAGCCGCTTGCGGCTTAATGGGCGGGCTCGCTTCGCTCGCATAGCACGGGCGGCAGATCGCCGCCCCAACATTTTATTTCATGTTCGAGACCACTCTCCATTCCCTCTCTGCCGTTCTGATCGTGATGTTCATGGTCGGCGTCGGCTGGCTGTTCGGCAGGCTGGGCTTCATAAGAAAAGAGCATAAGAGCCTGATGATCAAGCTCATCATCTGCGCGGGCATGCCTGCACTGGTGGTGAACAACGTGTTCGGCAACCTCGACCTGACGAAGCTCGACAGGCCGCTGCTGCTGTTCCTCTTGCCCGCGCTCTCGATGCTGATCACGCTGGCCCTCGGCATACTGCTCGCCGCCGTGCTCAAGCCCGACCCTAAGCGCCGCGGCGGGTTCATCACTATGTGCGCGTTCTCGAACTCCATCTTCGTGGGCCTGCCGATGAACACCGGCCTGTTCGGCGACGCCGCCGTGCCCTACGTGATGTGCTTTTATATTGTGAACACCACGCTTTTCTGGACGGTCGGCAACTATCTTATCAGCCGCTCGGGGGACGGCGAGGCGCATGAAAAGGGCTTCTTCTCGAACCTTAAAAAGCTGATCTCTCCCCCGCTGGTCGCGCTCGCTATCAGCCTTCCCCTGCTCGCCCTCGGCGTGCGCATGCCCGCTCCGGTGGTGCGGCTCGCGGGGTACATGGGCAATATCGTGACCCCGATCGCGCTCTTCTACATCGGCTACGCGCTCTACGAATACGGCCTTAAGAGCATGAAGCCGGATAAGCATATGCTGGGCGTCATGCTGGTGCGCTTTATCTGCGCGCCGCTCATCATGGCGGGCCTGTGCAAGCTCTTCGGCTTCGGCGGCATGCCCTCGGGCGTGCTGGTCGTCGAAAGCGCGATGCCCGTCATGACCCAGGCCGTCGTCGTCGCCGCTGCGCACGACGCGGACGAGAGCTTCGTGGCCGGAGGGATGAGCGTCACCACGCTCGGCTGCTTCGTGCTGGTGCCGCTGCTGATGCTGTTTCTCAAGGCGCTGGGGCTGATATAGCGCATCAACGGCACGGAGAAAATAAACCGACGGAACAAGTGTAATGCAACCACATTACCCCCGAAGTTAACTGGAAAATCAAAACCAAACTAATATAAAGGAGACCCATATGTTTGAAAAAATGACCGATCTCAAGCCCGCCCTCAAGAAGCTGGTCGCGGAGCTCAAAAAGAGCTTCGGCTATGCTTCCGTGCTGGCGGTCGAGGAGCATTACCGCAGCTGGCGCGTCGGCAGGAGCGGCATCTCCATCGGCACCGACGGCATCCGCGGCAGCGGCTTCTGCATCCGCGTGCACGACGGCGCGGGCATGGCCGAATACTCGATCAACGATTTCTCGGAGGAGATGATCCCCGAGATCTGCGCCGTGATGCGTGCCCGCCTCTTTGAGCTCAGCCGCGGCCTCGGCCTCGGCAAAAGCATGGGCGTGCTCGCCTCCCCGATCCCCGACGACTCCCCCGCTGTCATCGAAAAGAAGGCCGTCTTCACGATGGATCCCGAAATGATGGGCGACGAAGCCATTCTCGACCTGCTCAAGCGTATCCGTGAGAAAGGGCTCGAGACCGAGGGCATACTCGATATGCTCGTGAACTGCTCCTGCTCCTACGAGCGCAAGCTCTTCATCAGCACGAACCGCGATTTGGACGAGAGCCATATGTGGACCAACGCCTCCGTCGTCGCGCTCGCGAGCCGCGGCGAGGAGATCAAGGATTATTACAAGCCCTATTCGATCCTCGGCGGCGCGGAGCTGCTCTCCCTGGTGGAGAAGGACGTGCCCGAGGTCACATCAAAGGTGCTGGAGCTTTTGACCAGCTCGCCCATCGAGCCCGGCGAATACGACTGCATCTGCTCGCCCGAGGTCACCGGCATGATCGTGCACGAGGCGTTCGGTCACGGCGTGGAGATGGATATGTTCGTTAAGGACCGCGCGCTCGCGAAGAGCTTCATCGGCGAATACGTGGCAAGCCCGCTCGTCACCATGCACGACGGCAGCGCCGTGGACGAGAGCGCGACCTGGAGCTTCGACGACGAGGGAACACTGACGGGCGACACCGTCATCATCGACAAGGGCATCCTCAGGCGCGGCATGTGCGACCTGCTGAGCGCCGAAAGGCTCGGCGTCGCTCCCACCGGCAACGGCAGGCGCGAGAGCCCCGAGAGGAAGGCCTACACCCGCATGACCAACACCTATTTCGAGGCGGGCGAATCCACCCCCGAGGAGATGATCGCCTCGATCGCCTACGGCTTCCTGCTCGAGAACCCGTCCAGCGGCATGGAGGACCCGAAGAACTGGGGCATCCAGTGCATGGTCAACGTCGCCCGCGAGATCAGGGACGGCAAGCTGACGGGCCGCATCTTCTCCCCCATCGTGCTGACCGGCTACGTGCCCGACCTGCTCAAATCCGTTTCGATGATGAGCAAGCGCGTGGAGCTCTCCGGCAGCGGCTTCTGCGGCAAGGGCTACAAGGAGTGGGTCAAGGTCAGCGACGGCGGCCCGTACATGAAGGCAAGGATAAGGCTGGGCTAAAGGAGGCGTCACCATGAACAGAATAGACAGGATAAAAGAACTTATCATGTTCGCGATGGTAAAGGAATACCGCATCCACATCGAGGAGGAGCGCACGGCGGAGCTGTTCTTCGTGCGCGACAGGCTGGATATGCGGCGCATCAAGGACGTGACCAGATACCGCGTCACCGTGTTCCGCACCGAGGAGAGGGACGGGCAGAAGCTCAAGGCTTCGGCCGAGGTCATCCTCAATGAATCCATGCTCGGGGGCGACGGCGTCAAGGCGCTGCGCGACGCCTATTATGCGGCGCAGTTCGCCATGAACCCCTATTATGAGGCCGCTGACCCGGTCCAAAGCGAGCTCGTGCTCAAGGCGACCCGCCTTGCGGCGCTCACGCCCGAGGAAGCCGCGGTCATGACGGCAAAGCAGCTCTTCTCCGCCAACGACGTCGAAGGCGCGTTCATCAATTCCGCCGAGGTCTTTGCGGTCCAGACCGAGAACCGCATCGTCACGAGCTCCGGCACCGACGTGAGCTGGACCGACGCCAAGATCAAGGGCGAATACGTCGTTCAGGCCAAGGAGCCCGAGGACGTTGAGATGTATAAGCATTTCGGCATGAGCGAGCTGGATGAAGCGGGCTTTACCGCGAGCGTACGCGAGGCGCTGACCTTCGTGCGCGACCGCGCCCATGCCGAGCGTATCCTCAGGAGCGGCAGCTACGACCTGATCCTCTCCGGCGAGAACGTCGCGGAGGTGCTGAATTATTTCGCGGCGCGCAGCGCGGCGGCCATGATCTACCCGCATTACTCCACCTGGCAGGTCGGCGACGACGTGCAGGGCGAGACGGCCGGCGAAAGGCTCTCCCTGACGCTGCTTGCCGACGCTCCGTTCTCAAACGAGGGCGTGCCGATGACGGACCGCGCGCTTATAGAGGACGGCAAGCTTAAGCTGATCCACGGCGCGACGCGCTTCTGCCGCTACCTCGGCGTCGAACCCACCGGCGACTACAAACGCTTCGCCTGCGGCAACGAGGGCAGCATGAGCTTTGAGGAGATGAAGAAGACCCCCTGCCTGTGGGCGGTGACCTTCTCCGATTTCCAGATGGATCCCTTCAGCGGGCATTTCGGCGGCGAGATCCGCCTCGCCTACCTGATCGACGAAAACGGCGTGACCCCGGTGACCGGCGGCTCCGTCAACGGCAGCCTTCTCGAGGCCGAGAAGGATATCGCGTTCTCGACCGACCGCTTCACGAGCGAGAACTATTCCGGTCCCTACGCGATGAAGCTGCGCGGCATAGCGATCGCGGGCTCAAACGAAGAATAAACCGATCCGGATATGAAAAACGATCCTCTTCGCGGAGGATCGTTTTTCTTTATTATCATTCGTTTTTCAGTTATTCCAGTCGGGATGGTGATCGAGCGTGTCGAAGGTGTAGCCGCGGTTGATCAGGTCCTCGAGGATGCGGGGCAGGATGTTGACCGAGCCCCGTTCGGTATCGTGCATCAGGAAGATCACGGGCTCGTCCGGACGGTTCTCGAACCAGCCGATCGTCTCGTAGTACGACCAGAGGAAGTATTCCTCCTCGGGCAGGTGGTTGACGTTGCCGCCGGGCCACTTGTCGTTATCGCCCGCGTTCCAGTCGAACCAGCGGTAGCCGCCGGCGCGAAGCAGCCTCATTATGGCGTCGCGCACGGGGATCGCCGAGGCTGTGCTGGTCCCGCCGGGGAAGCGCACGCAGATCCTCTCAGGCAGGCGGCCGCAGGCTCTCTGCACGACCTCCTCCCAGCGGTGAACATCGTTCATGAACGCTTCGGGGGAAGCATAGATGATGTTGAAATCGTGGGAATAGGTGTGGCAGGCGAGCAGATTGTCGCTGTTCATGATCATCCTCGTGATCTCGGGATACCAGTTCACGAAGTAGCCGACCGTGAAGAAGGTCGCCTTGGCGTTGTAGCGGGCGAGGATATCGAGCACCTCGGGCGTGTATTCGCAGGGGCCGTCGTCGAAGGTCAGGTAGATCACGCGCCTGCCGTTCTGCGGTCTGGGCGTCGGCGTCGGCGTGGGTACGGGGCTCGGCGTGGGCACCGGGCTCGGCGTGGGCGCGGGGCTGGGAGTCGGCGCGGGAGTGGGCGGCGGCTCGGGCGTGGGCGCGGGCGTCGGCGCGGGCGTGGGTTCCTCGGTCGGCACCTCGGTAGCGACGGCGGTGGGCTCTGCCGTCGGTACTGCCGAGGGCGCTTCG
>JAEEKE010000042.1 GCA_016282255.1 Bacillota bacterium | reverse complement strand
TTCGGCGTTGAGATGGAAAAGCCGGAGATCGTCTGCACGTTTTCCGCAAAGAACAATCAGTGCATAGGAAAACGCTGCCCGTTCAGCGCGATTCACGCCGGTACGGCAAAGTAAAGAATATCCCGACAAATCGGCGTTTGGCGGTATGTAGGAATGAAGAAATATGCGATGCCGGTCATCATGCTGGCTGTATTTGAAACAGTTGCTGTTACGCTGTGGTTGACGAAAGATAATTTGTTCTATCTGTTCAATTTCAGCTATATTGGCATCTCCATTTCGCTGGGCGTATTTCTGTTCATCAAAAAATACAAGTATGCAAGACGCGCAGTTCAGCTGCTCGTAGGGTTGTATATGCTGATCTATCTCGGTTTGATTTGCAACGAAAACATGCAGATCGAGGGATTCTGGTACTATCTGTTCACAGGGGTGTTTGAAGCTGCTACCATTCATTATGCCGTTGCGAAAATCTTTGGGCCTTTGATCTTTGGCCGGGGATGGTGCGGATATGCATGTTGGACAGCCATGGTGCTGGATTTCCTGCCGTATAAAGTGCCAAAGCAGCCACGAAAGAAGCTGGGGTGGATCAGGTATATCACATTTGCTGCTTCGCTCGTTTTTGTGGCTGCGCTGTTCCTTGCACACGTTGGGAACATTGAGAGGATCATGTTCTGGGCATTTATTATTGGAAACATTCTGTATTATGCGGCAGGGATCATCCTTGCATTTGCTTTCCGGGACAACCGGGCGTTTTGCAAATACGTTTGTCCGATCACGGTGTTCCTGAAGCCGATGAGTTATTTTTCTATGTTCCGTGTGAAATGTGACAAGGAGAAGTGCATTTCCTGCGGGAAATGTAAGCGCGTTTGTCCGATGAATGTGGATGTAACTGACAATTCAAGGAAGCGTGAAAACGGAACGGAATGTATTCTATGCATGGAGTGCGTAAAGAACTGCCCAAAAGGAGCTTTGTAACAACTTCCCGTTTGACGAGCAGACGGCAGGTGTGCTTTTAGCTTAAATACCCTCAAAAAGTGTATTGCGCATGGTATGATCATCTCGATAAATCGATATTTGCGAAAGGGAAAACATGTTTATCGTCAATTATAAAGACCTAAGACTGTCATTCAACGAGTTTCACGACCTGTCGGACGGGGACACGCCGGAGTACGGCGAATACTGCCTGCTCGAACTGAAGACGGGCGGCTATACCGCGGGCGGCTGGCATCCTTCGGGGAAAGGGCATACCGCGGCAGGAAAGTTTATTCGCGGGACCGCCGACACGGTCGCATCCGAAGAGGTGGCGAGGTGGCACTCTCTTGACCGCTACGACCTTACGGAGAGTTTGGAAACGGAAGGGGTAAACTGGATAAACATCGGCCGCGAAGAGGAAGAGGGCGACCGTAACGTTCAGTTTGAGGGCTTCAAGTCATTTGCCGACAGAAGACGGCCCAAAGAGGAGCAGTTCTGCCTTCTCATCATGAAGGACGGAAGGCTGGCGGCGGGCAGATGGAACAAATGGCGCCATACGGCCGGAGGAGCGTTTATTTACTCTTCGGCGCTGGCGAGCCACAGCTCGGACCGGGTGTGGGCGTGGACGCCGCTCAGTATCGACGAGACCTTTGCGGCGGAGCTGGAACGCGAGAATGAGAAAAAGCGCGAAAAGCGGCTGAACAGGAACCCGGCCGCAGATCCGGAGCTCTTCAAATACGGAACGGATATCGATACGTATTACGAAAAGGCGCTCGAAAAGCTGCGCGCTGAGTTCGGCTGGGCAACCGTGCCGATGATGAGGAAGCAAACCCCGGTGTGGACGATCGCGCCTCTGCACGGCAAATACGTTTTCGGTCAGACAGAAAGAAATTATTTTGATAATTCGGACATAGTGACCCCCTGGACGGGAGGCGCGACCGCCGATGAGTTCATCGATTTCCTGTGCGGATACACTCGCGACGCGGTCAAACGCTCCGACCCCGGGAAGCGTTTCAAGCTCGGCACGGACATAAACGCATATCTGGAAAAAGCTTTTGAGAACGTCAAAAAGGATTACCGCTGGCTCGACAAAAAGATGCTCGGCAAAACCTGGCAGTATGATATAAAAAGGATCGACGGCGATCTGGAATTTGTCAGAAGGTACCGGGATGAAAGCGAGTATTCGGTGTGCGACGCCGAAAGTGCGGAACAGTTTATAGAATGGGTGGAGCACGACTATCAGAGCTTAGCGCTCAGTGAGAACAAAACCGCGGCAAGCTACGAGCCCCGTTTCGGGCATATCGAGATCCACGGCTGGAATCTTGAGCGTTATGTTTTCTATAAGCTGCGGTCGGGCGACTACAAGGTGAGCGTGACGGCCGGAGACCGCACGACCGGCGGCAGCAGGGACTTTTTCATTACGCCGGACTGCTTTGAGGCAAAGACCTATGAAGAATTCCTCGACCGCTATCTTGAGATCGTTCCGGAATCCTCTTTCGGACTCGGCAAAAAGGACCTCCTGCCTGACAAAGAACTGCAAAAATTCCTCGGGTATTGAGAATACGGACGGGATCGACCGAGTTTCAACGAGGAAATGTAATGCTTAACAACAATTACAAAAAAGGAGGATATGCTGGTAAAGGCTGTGCTATTTGACGATCACGCAAAGGGGCGGATCACCGAGGAGGAAGTAAACGCCCGTCTCGACGCGCTCTATAATGATTACGTGATCGGCGAAAAGCTTTTCGACACCCAAACCGAAAACGCGATGCATCACTATGGCGATGTTTTGGAAGTCGTGCCGTGAGAACACATGAATTGCCGGAGGATGGCCGAGCATTATTTGATAATCAGCCTGCCCGAAAGCGGATACCTTCGAGTGACGGCTTGAGAACGATGTTTGCGTTTTTTAGGAGCTTTGAATACGTCCACGCCAACGCCGGCGGCGTCATCATCGATTACCGCATCCTGCCCGGGGATCTCGATTTCTGATATCCTTCGGTTAAAAAACGAATACGGCCCGAGGCGCTTGCCCCGGGCTTTCCATTTATCCGTCAGTTCTTCATTCTTCCGCTCGCTGTCCGATCCTGCCGATCAGCTCGGCCAAAGCGTTTTGATCAGCTTTCACCGATGACTATCAGGCTGTCCTCCGGCCCGATATCTATCACTTCGTCGAGCGGGGGATTGAACACGCTGCGGTTTTCGTCGGCCTTGCGGTAGCCTATCATGATATAGCCGCGGATCATGGCCAGTCTGCGTATCTCGGCCACGGGGCGCTTGCCGTAGGCGAGCAGCAGCCCGGCCTTCTTGAGATACAGCTCGTTGCCCTCGTTTGAAAGAAGCTCCGAATAGGTCGAGATCAGCTTCGGGCTCTCGGCGAGCTGGGCGAGTATCAGCGAGGACATGTTCGACGCAACGAGGAAATCCGTGTTGTCGTCGGTCACGGCAAGCTTTTGATTGTATTCGCGCCGCATCTCGGCCGTGATGTTGAAGCCGAGGCCCAGCCGCGCGCGGATATCGCGGAGCCTGAGCAGCAGCATTATGCTCTCCATATCCGCTTCGTCGTCGTCCCCGTCGGCGGGGGAGAACACCACCGCGTGGGCAGCGCCGCATACCAGCGCTTCGAGCGCGTCAGTATCGGAAACGTCGGCGTCCGAGAAGGTCAGCTTCAGCCCGCCGCGCTCAGCGGCTTTGACTGCGGCCTCGTCCTTGTATTCGGCCGGACTGCCCGCGATAATTGCTTCGGAAACGTTGTCGGGCAGCTCGGCTATGACCGTCGGCAGTGATTCGTTCCCGCCGATGATCGCCACGGTCTCGTCCGGCGCGCTCTTTTCAAGCAGCCTCACGGTGTCGGACTCGGCCATGCCCGCGGCGTCCGTCACCTTAACGCTTTCGCCGTCCTCGGCAAAGAACAGTATCCTGTCGCCCTCCTGCAAAACCACGTTGCGCGAGGGGTTCACTATCGTCTCCCCGCCTCTGACGTATCCCACGGGCACGCCGCCGTCCATGCGCAGCAGCAGGTCGCCGAAACGCATGCCCGCCGTACCGGCCACGTCCCCGGTATGCAGCTCGGAGCCCTCAAAGCGGAACAGCTCGCGGAAGGTGTCCGAAAGGCCGGGCTGCGTGCAGGAGTGCGCGATGACCTTCGCGATGGTCTCGCTGCTCCTCAGGGCCGTGATATTGTATTTTTCGGCGATGGAGGCGGGGAACGCGTATTCGGCGCCCGACAGCACTGCGCAGAGGCGCACGTCCCTGCCGCCCGTTTTTTCAAGCACGGATGCGGCGGCAAGCAGCGCCTTGGCGGTGCGCATATCGTCGGTGGGGCTCACCACGACCGCGCGGCTGTTCGCTATCGAGCATTTTTCAAGCGAGACCGCGTCGAACATATCCACCGTGCGGCAGATCAGGCGAACGTTCCTTGGAATATCGATATTTTCGCGGATGCTCTGCTCGACCTCCTCCTGCTCGGTATCGGAGACGACCACTATGCAGGCGCTCTCATTACCGGCCGCAAGCACCAGTTCGCGCAGCAGCGTGTATTCGCCGGGATAGAAGCCCAGCACCACGATGTGTCCGCTCTCGAGCACGTTCGAGGTGCCGCGCTTGAGGCTGTTGACCTTCTCTTCGATCGCGCTCGAAATGATACCGATCAGTATGCTGGTCAGCAGCAGGCCCACCAGCGCGGCCGCGGCCGTCAGTATCAGGTACCCGGGGCTGCCCTCGTCAAAATAGGGCATCCAGGCGTTGATCGTCGTCGCGATGCTGTTCCACAGGGCGGAGCGGAAGCCGCCCTCCTCGCTGTATCCGAGCGCGAAGATCAGGAACGACACGATCAGCACTATCACGAGCGTCACTATCGCGAGGAGCTTGATCAGGCTCAGGCTCCCGCGGGACATCTTCTTGTCGAACCAGTAGGAAAGGCGCTCCCTCAGCGTCGGTTTTTTCATTTAAGGGACCTCCGAAAAGCGTTTTCTCGGTTTGATTATAGCATGGATCGCGCATAGCGGCAACAGAAAAACTGCGCGCCGAGTATGGACATGCGCGCTCCCTTATGCTAAAATATATACGATAAAACCATAGGAGGCAAATATGGCAAACGCAAAGAAAGTCGGGACTCTCATCAAGAAGGCGCGCACCGACGCGGGGCTCACCCAGGAGCAGCTCGCAAAGAAGGTCACCGGCGCCTCTGCAAGCGATATCGGCAAGGCCGAGCGCGGCGAAAAGGAACTGACGACCGACCAGCTCAAGCAGGTCGCGAAGGCGACGGGCGTCACCCAGAAATCCCTGCTCGACGCCGCGAAGGGCGTGCAGACCGTAAAGCCCGCAAGCAGCTCTTCAAGCTCCTCCGGTTCGTCCACCTCGATGAAACTCACCGCAGCCGAGAAGAAGCTCGTTCAGCTCTACCGTAAGGCGAGCGACGACGCCAAGGAAAAGGCGCTCAAGGCGCTCGGGGACGCGGAAGAGGACTCCGGCTCCGGTCTGCTCGGCAACCTGCTCGGCGGCGACGTCGGCTCCGGTCTGCTGAACAGCCTCGTCGGCCTCGTAACCGGCAAGCGCGAGATGCCCGAGGGCATGGAGGGCGAGGGCGTCACCGAGCTCAAGGCCGTCGATCCCGACGCGGGCAAAAAGAAATAAGCTACGCGCACAGCGCCGAAAAACACGCCGCGAAAAAGACGGCGTTTGAAAGCTGTACTCTAAACCAAGTCCAAGCATAAAAAGCAGCCCGGTAAAAGGGCTGCTTTCACTTTTCAAGCTGTTTTGTATCAGAACGCGAAATTGCCGTTCACGAACACCGGGATCTCCCTGCCGTCCATCGTGACGCCGACGATCGAAAGGTCGCGCGTGCCGACCATGAAGTCCTCGTGCGTGATGCTGGAATTGAGCCCGTGCGCAAGCAGCTCCTCCTTGCTCATCTCGGTGCCGTTCTGGATGCAGGTGGGGTAGGCCTCGCCGAACGCGAAGTGGCAGGAGGCGTTTTCGTCGAACAGCGTGTTATAGAACAGCACGCCGCTGTTCGAGATGGGGGAGTCGAAGGGTACGAGCGCGACCTCGCCGAAATGCGAAGCGCCCTCGTCGAGCGCGATCTCCTGCCTGAGGATATCCTCGCCGACCTCCGCGTGGGCCTCGACGATCTTGCCGTCCTTAAGGATGAAATAAAACTTGTCCACAATGTTGCCGCCGATGACCAGGGGCTTGGAGGCGACGATCTTGCCGTTCACGCCGTCGCGCATCGGGGCGGTGAAGACCTCCTCGGTGGGCATGTTCGCCACGAACTCGATGCCGCTCTTGCTGAACTCCGAGCCGGCCTCCCAAACGTGGCCGACCGGCAGCTCGACGGTCAGATCCGTGCCGAGCGAATTGGTGTAGTGCAGGTACTTAAATGCGTAGTCGTTGAGCTTCTTCGCCCTGTCCGAAAGCGTTTTGCAGTGCTCGTGCCAGCGCTCGACCGCGCCGCCGTTGTCGTCTATGCGGATCGCACGGTAGATCTCGCTCCAGAGCTTATCCATGGCCTCCTCCTCGGGCACGCCGGGGAAGACCTTCTTCGCCCACGAGGGCACGGGCACGCTCGCCACGCACCAGGGGTTGACGCTCGCCATCATCATGCCCATGTATTCCTTGTTGGCCTCGCCGAACGCCTTGTTCGCCCTCGCGAGCCTCGAGGGATCCACGCCCTTGAGGTTCTCGGGGTCCGTCGCCGCGATCGACAGCCTTGCCGCGCCGCGCTTTGCAAGGCCCAGGTTCTTATCGACGTCCCAGGGGAAGACCTCGTCGAAGCACTCGTCGGCGGCGTTGAGCCAGTATTCGCGGGCGACCGCGTCGTCGCGCCAGTTCATGATGACCTGCTTTGCGCCTACCGCGTACGCGGCCTTGACGCAGAGCCTTGCAAACGGAGCGCACTCAACGGGCGTGTTGATGATCACGAGCTGCCCCTTCTGCACGTTCAGACCGATCTCGATGACGAGCCGGGCGTATTCTTCAAGCTTGTTTACCATATCGTTCTCCTTTGCTCGTGCCGAAGCACTTTTTTTCCGCTTAATGATAGCACAGCGGCGCTTTTCCGTCAATCCCGAAGCCGCGGGCGCCCAAACGCATACGCTCCGCAATAGTTAGCTCGGGTGCTTGCCAAAAAAGTATATTTGTGGTAAAATCACCGTTATAAAATAGCTTATTTGGAGGCTGCAATGAAAACGCTTTATCTTGCCGGCGGCTGCTTCTGGGGCACACAGAAGTTCTTCGATCAGTTCGACGGCGTGCTTGAGACCGAGGTCGGCTATGCAAACGGCCGCACCGAGACGACCACCTATGAAGAGGTCTGCGCGGACAGCGGCCATGCCGAGACCGTCCGCATCGTCTTCGACGAGACCCGGCTGCCGCTCTGTGACCTGCTCCGGTATTATTTCATGGTCATCGATCCCACCGCCGTCAACCGGCAGGGCGAGGACGAGGGCATCCAGTACAGGACCGGGATCTATTATACCGACCCTTCGCTTCGCGAGGGCATCCTCAAATACTGCGCGCAGGTCGAGGAGGATCTCGGCCAGCCGATAGCGGTGGAGGTGCTGCCGCTTCAGAACTTCTGCTCGGCAGAGGAATACCACCAGAAATATCTTGAGAAGAACCCGGGCGGCTATTGCCATATCGGCGCGCATATGTTCGGGCTCGGCGGGGAATAAAAACTCATCCATAAAAAGGGGGAATCATCATGGCACCTCCCGGCGGAGTCATGCACGGCGCGCGGGGCTTCCTGACAGAGGAAGAAAAGGCAAATAAGCCGAAGGTCACGTGGCCGCTGATCAAAAGAATACTCTCGTACCTAAAACCCTACTGGAAGCAGATGCTGCTCGTGCTCGTCCTGATCGCGATCTCATCCGTGCTCGCCCTGCAGCCTTCGGTCCTGACCGGCCGGATGATCGACGAGGGCCTCTACGGGCGCAACCTCAAGATGCTCGTGATCCTGATCCTCGTCTCGCTCGGCGTAATGCTCGGCGCGAACCTGATCGGCGTTGCGGAGCACTACCTCAACAACTGGATCGCCCAGCATATCTCCTTCGATATGCGCAACAAGATGTACGCTCATCTGCAGAAGATGAGCCAGCGCTTCTTCACCACCAACAACCAGGGCGATATCATCACGAGGATGACGAGCGATATCTCGGGCGTCGAGCGCATCGTCACCAGCACTTTTACCTCCATCCTTTCCAACTCCATCACCCTGATCGCCGCGATCGTGATCATGTTCCGCAAGAACCCGATCCTCGCGGTCGTCGGCATGCTGATAATCCCGCTCTTCGTGATCCCGACCCGCCTCGCGGGCAAGACGCGCTGGAAGCTGACCAGGGAATCCCAGGAATGCAGCGACGAGATGAACGGCATCCTCAACGAGACCCTTTCCGTCAGCGGTCAGCTTCTCGTCAAGCTCTTCCATAAGGAGGACGTCGAGTACGAGAAATACAAGGGCGTCAACCAAAAGATGATCCGCCTGAACATCCGCGAGAGCATGGCGGGCCGCTGGTTCATGGTCATCATCCAGACCTTC
>JAEEKE010000041.1 GCA_016282255.1 Bacillota bacterium | reverse complement strand
GTATTCCTGCGCTTTTTGCCTTGCCGGACACAAAAATCTCCTCTTTTGAGACGCTTCGCGGTTTTCGGCATCCAATAATAAACAGATCCGTGGATAGTTTCGTTTTCCGCGGATCTGTTCTGTTCTATGGTTTGTTTCTGCCGAAAACCTGCATCTCCCTATGCGGATGCGCCTTTCGGGCGGCTTTCGGTTTGTTTTGAGATATCGAAGGGCTTGTCATTTGCTGCCGAACAGCGTTTCGGTATGCGGCCGCAGCGCAAAAGCGAGCGCGACGCCGAGCAGGCCCGCGCAGACGAGCTCCTCAAAACCGACGGAGAGGATGAACGGCGCGTAGGTCGCAAAGTTCATGGGCAGCCCGGAGGCCTTGATGATGACGAAGGGGATGATCAGCGCGTTCGAAAGCACCGGGGGTATCGCCGCGAGAATCGCGCGCAGGGTGAAATTGCCGCCCGAGATATCGTTTTTGCGATAGGCCAGCAAGAACGAGAGCACGGCGCCGATCGCGGTGGCGAGGGTGCCGAAGATGACGTCGTAGACGCCGGCGCCGGTGATGATATTGGTCAGCAGGCAGCCGATGATAAGGCCGGGGACGGCCGCGGGGGTGAACATCGGCAGTATGCACAGGGCTTCCGCGATGCGGAACTGGAATACGCCGCCGATGGCCGGTATGACGTTTGTAAGCAGGGTGAGGACCGTGTAGAGCGCCGCGATGACGGCCGCGGTCGTGATGAAGCGGGTGGTGTTCTTTTTCATATTGGCTCCTTAGTTTTGTTTTTTCCGCCGAACGGCATGCCGCTTCGGCTTCGGTGAGGATGGTTTCGAACTCACGCCGCCGATTATAACAAAAACAGCCCGTGTTTGCAAGGGCTGCTTTGTGTTTTGCCTGATTATATCGACCGGTTTATCGGATCACGGGCACTCGGCCGGATGCTCGGCCGCGTATTTCTCGGCGCGGCGAAGCACCTCCTTGTCGTTTTCATAGGTCAGGCGCGAGAGCGCGCGCTCGTAGGGCAGCCACATAAGGCTCTCGACCTCCTCGAGCTGGGCGACGGTCTCCATCGAGGGCGAATAGGCGATGAAGAAGACGACCTCCTTCATCACGTTCGACGCGGGGCTGTAGCGCGTTATCGAACGGAAGCCCGTGTTGACGCTGACCCTGAGGCCCGTCTCCTCGAGGATCTCGCGCTCGGCGGTCTGTTTTTCGGTCTCGCCCGCCTCGACGTGCCCCTTCGGCATGGCGAAATGCCCGTGCCGCATATTCTCTATCAGGTAGAGCCGCTTGCCGTCCCTGACCGTGTAGACGCAGGCGCCGCAGCTTTTTTCGTGTTTCATAATCCTCTCCTGTTCGGGCCTCAGTATCTGCGCGACCCGTTCCGCGTTTCGTCGGTGACGTCATAGACCTCCGTCCCCGTGCGCGCAAGATGCGTCTTGCGCCAGTGATCCAAAAGATCCCGCCGGCCGAAGAGCCTGTCCCCCTCCGGGTCGCCGTAAAGGGCCTTGAGCTCCTTCACGCCCGGGAGCGCGGCGTAGTAGGCGTCGTCCAGCGCTTCGACGGAGGCGATGATCTCTCCAATATCCGTTTGCTCGTATTCGTCGATATTCTGCGGCGTCAAAGTGATGATGATCAGCCGCTTCGTTTCGTCCTCCAGCTCCGAGCGCATCCATTCGCCCTCGGTCCGGAAGGCGGAGCGGTTGAGCAGCGCCGCGTTTTCGCCGAGAAGGTCGAGGTCCCGCCGCCGGGTGCGGATCGCCTCGAGCTCCCCTCCCCTGCCCTCGGAATGCGGCACGAGCAGGCGGACGCTCCTTTCGGCGGTTAGACCGGCTTCCCGCAGCTCCGGCACGAGCGCGCCGATCATGGGAGCGCTCTCGGCAGTCAGCATTATGCCGGCGGAGCGCTCAAAGCCCAGCTCCGCCGCGAGCCGGACGAGCTGCAGCAGGCTCGAAAAATCGCCCTGCCTGCCGGCGAACGCGTCGTGGTATTCGCGGGTGCCGTAGAAGGTGAAGTTGAGATGCTTCACGCCGTGCTCAAGGCATGTAATGAGCAGCGCCTCGGCCCCGGAGCGGTCCCTGAGCTTGAGGCCGTCCATCTGCAGCATGCGGCCCATGACCGAGCCGAGTTCGTTCAAGGTATCGAGCGCCTCGCCGAGGCGGGGATGCTCCATCGAATAACCGAAGCCGAAATCGAAACGGACCTCGGGCCGGTTGAGGCTCAGCCAGCTCTTAAAGCGCCTTGCCAGCGCCGCGCTGCGGTCCCACGGCGCGCCGGTGACCCGCCCGTCGCTCGAAAGCAGGCAGTGCCTGCAGCGGTTGAAGCAGGGCGCCGAGAGCGTCTGGAGCACTATCGAATCGGTTATCATCTTACTTATCCACGATTGTATCGTGGGCGTCGGGCGCTTCAGTCAGCGCCGGCGTCTCAGGCGCTTCGATCGCTTCGGGCCTGTTCTCGAAGACCTGAGTGAACTCATCGCCGGTGATCTGCTCATGCTCGAGCAGGTAGGCCGCCACGCGCTCTATGCCTTCGCGGTGCGCGGCAAGGATATCCAGCGCGCGGGCGCTCTGCTCATCCATGATGCGGCGGATCTCGGCGTCGATCCTCGCGGCGAGGTCGTCGGAGAAGTTCTGCTGCTGCGCAAAGCTCCTGCCCAGGAAGACCTCCTGCTGGCCGGTGAGGTACACAGGACCGATCGCGTCGCTCATGCCGTATTCGGTGACCATGCTGCGGGCGATGTCCGTCGCGCGCATAAGGTCGTTCTGAGCGCCGGTCGAGATGTCGTCCAGCAGCAGCGTCTCCGCCGCGCGGCCGCCGAGCAGCACGCAGATCTCGTCCAAGAGCTTATTCTTGGTCATATGGGAATAGGTATCGTCCGGGAGCTGGCGCGTGTAGCCCGCCGCCTGCCCGCGCGGGATGATCGAAAGCTCGTGCACGGGATCGCCGTTCGGAGCGCAGTGCGCGACGACCGCGTGGCCGACCTCGTGATACGCCGTTATGCGCAGATCCTCCGGCTTGACGGTGCGGCTCCGCTTCTCGGGGCCGTAGAACACGCGCTTGATCGCCTCGTCGATATCGGCGTTGGTGATCTCCTTACGCTTGCCGCGCACGGTCAGGATCGCCGCCTCGTTGAGGATGTTTTCAAGATCCGCGCCGGTGGTGCCGGGGGTCAGCTTCGCGATCTTCTCAAGATCGACCTCGGGCGCGAAATGCTTCTTGCGGGCGTGGACCTCCAATATCTCCTTGCGGCCCTTGACGTCCGGATAGTTGACGGTGATGCGGCGGTCGAAACGGCCGGGCCTGAGCAGCGCCGGATCGAGGACGTCGGGGCGGTTGGTCGCCGCCATCACGATGATGCCCTCGTTGTTCGAGAAGCCGTCCATCTCCACGAGCAGCTGGTTGAGGGTCTGCTCCCTCTCGTCGTGCCCGCCGCCGAGGCCCGCGCCGCGCTGGCGGCCGACCGCGTCGATCTCGTCGATGAAGATGATCGCGGGAGCGCTGCGCTTCGCGGTCTGGAACATGTCGCGCACGCGGCTCGCGCCGACGCCGACGTAGAGCTCGACGAACTCGGAGCTGGAGATCGAGAAGAACGGAACGCCCGCCTCGCCCGCGACTGCGCGCGCGAGCAGCGTCTTGCCCGTGCCCGGAGGGCCAACGAGCAGCACGCCCTTGGGGATCCTCGCGCCCATGTCGGTGAAGTCCCTGGGGCTCCTGAGGAAATCGACGATCTCCTTGAGCTCCTGCTTCTCCTCATCGGCGCCCGCGACGTCGGCAAAGGTGGTCTTGTTCGATTCGTCGGCGACCCTCGCGCGGCTGCGGGTGAAGGTGGCGCCCTGCTTGCCGCCGTTCGCGCGGTTGATCATGATGATCGGGATGAGCAATATGCCGAGCATGATGAGGTACGGCAGCAGCATCACGTACCACGGGGTGGTGGGCGTGGGGTTGATCTGGAAATAGAAGCCGTAGTCGAGCATCGAGACCGCGTCCGCGGTGGGATACTTCTCGGGATACTGCGAGCTGATGAGCCTGGCCATCTCGTTCTGGAAGGTCTCGGCCGATTCGACGGTCACGTAGAAATCATAGGTCTTGCCGGCCTTGAACCTTGCGAACTCATCCTCGGTGACGCCCTCGGTATACAGGCCGTAGGCGGTCTCCTCGGTGATCTGCACGCCGAAGACCCGCGTGTTGCCGCTGCCGGGCTCCCCGGTCATGCCGGAGCGCACAAGGGCGTAGAACTCCGTGGTCCTAAGCTCGTCGGGCTTCTTGGTCATGCCGTTGTTGCCGGCCAGCACGAGCGCGACGAGACCTCCGAATATGATCAGATAAACGATGATCGCCGTAACATTTACGCGTTTTTTCTTCAAACTGTCCTCCGACCGGGGCGGCGCAGCGCGCCTTCTGCCCCATTTTGATCTATCCTTTAAATAATACCACATAACATAGTTTACCGCAAACATATTTTTTAACAAACTTTTTGCGTATCCGGCTCAAAAATATGGCATTTTCGCCCCGCTGCCACGAGTGCGGGTCCCTGCGGCGCTCCGTTTTATATTTTCGCCCGCATTGTTGACTTTTTCCCCGCCGAGGCATACAATAAGCCTTGCACGAGGCGACGCGGCTTTCGCGCGCCCTCCCCGGGTAAAATCTTTTACGGAGATGATAAAATGAAAAAACTCAGTTTCGTCAGGCTCGCCGCGGCCCTTATTGCGGCGCTGATGCTCCTTGCCTCCTTCGCGGCCTGCGCCAAGAAGCCGGCAGAAGCCATCGATATCCGCATCGCCGCCCTCAAGGGCCCCACCGGCATGGGCATAGTCAAGCTCATCGGCGATGAATACCCGCATTACAACGTTTCCATCGAGGCCTCGCCCGACGCGCTCGCTCCCCGCTTCATCTCGGGCGACGTGGACGTGGCGGCGGTGCCGGTCAACCTCGCTTCCGTCCTCTATAACAAGCTCGACGGCGACGTCGTCGTGCTGGCGGTGAACACCCTCGGCGTGCTCTACGTGCTTGAGAACGGCGAGAGCATAAAGTCCTTCGCCGATCTTGACGGCAAGAAGCTCTACGCCACCGGCCAGGGCTCCACCCCCGAATACATCCTCAACTACCTCATGCAGAAGAACGGCGTCAGCGCCGAGGTCGAATACGTCGGCGAACATGCGGCGCTCGCCACCATGCTCGCAAACGGCGACGCCGGGATCGGCATGCTGCCCCAGCCCAACGTGACCGCCGCCACGCTGCAGAACGCCGACCTGCGCATAGCTCTGGACCTGACCGAGGAATGGAACAAGGTCTCCGATAACCAGCTCGTGCAGGGTGTGGTGATCGCAAGGAAGAGCTTCGCCGGCGAGCACAAGGAAGCGATCGAGACCTTCCTCAGGGACTACAAGGCCTCCGCCGAGTTCGTCAACGCCAACGCCGACGAAGCCGCGAAGCTGATCGCCGAGGCCGAGATCCTGCCCAAGGAGGCGCTCGCCAAGAAGGCCATCCCCACCTGCAACATCACCTTTATCACCGGCAGCGAGATGAAGGCCGCCGTCTCCGGCATGCTCTCGGTGCTG
>JAEEKE010000006.1 GCA_016282255.1 Bacillota bacterium | reverse complement strand
GACGCGCCGGGCGGCGGCGGCAAGACCCCCGTCATGCCGAACTACGTCATCAGCCAGACCCCGCGCAAGACGATCCTGAGGAACTTCGAGGGCGTCATCACCACCTACACCGAGCCCGAGCACTATGAGAACGTCTGCCACTGCGAGACCTGCCGCAAGGCGCGCGGCGAGCAGCCGAACCTGATCGGCGTCGCCGGCCTCGAGCAGGGCAGGACCGACGGCCGCATCTCCCTTGAGCCGAACGATCTCGAGCGTCTCAAGAGGGGCAGAAAGGATTAACACTATCGTGGGGGCGGCGATCTGCCGCCCTCCTGTTCAGAACCCAGGAGGTAAGCGAATAAATGGAAAGCAAACTTAACCTCGATTTCGATCTCGTGGCCAAGGCGCGCGCCCACGCGCGGCATATCGCCGAGGACACCCAGAACTTCATCGACATCCACACCACCGTGACCGTCGAGCGCGCGGTCTGCCGCCTGCTCGGCATCGACGGCGTGAACGCCCTGGACGTCCCCCTGCCGAACGTGGTGGTGGATCATCTCGTGGACAGGGGCATATTGAGCGGCGGCGCGGCCTACTATATCGGCAGCGCGATCGCCGAGACCGGCATGGACCCCCAGCAGATCGCCGAGGCCATCGACGCGGGCGAGCTCGACCTTTCAAAGCTCGGCTCCCGCTCCGTTGAAGAGATCCGCGCGGCGATAATGCCCGTGGCCGAAGCGACGGTCGCCCGCATCCGCAGGAACGTCGCCAAACGCAGCGAATACCTTAAGGAATTCGGCGACAAGACCGGCCCCTACCTCTACGTCATCGTTGCTACCGGCAACATCTATGAGGACATCACCCAGGCCAAGGCCGCCGCGAAGCAGGGCGCGGACATCATCGCCGTCATCCGCACCACCGGCCAGAGCCTGCTCGACTACGTGCCCTACGGCGCCACGACCGAGGGCTTCGGCGGCACCTACGCCACGCAGGAGAACTTCCGCCTGATGCGCGCCGCGCTCGACGAGGTCGGCGAGGAGCAGCACCGCTACATCCGCCTGTGCAACTACTGCTCGGGCCTGTGCATGCCCGAGATCGCGGCGATGGGCGCTCTGGAAAGGCTGGACGTCATGCTCAACGACGCGCTCTACGGCATCCTGTTCCGCGATATCAATATGCAGCGCACGATCGTGGACCAGTTCTTCAGCCGCGTTATCAACAGCTTCGCGGGCGTCATCATCAACACCGGCGAGGACAACTACCTGACCACAGCCGACGCGGTCGAGGAAGCGCACACCGTGCTCGCGTCGCAGTTCCTCAACGAGCAGTTCGCGCTCAAGGCCGGTCTGCCCGAGGAGCAGCAGGGTCTCGGCCATGCGTTCGAGATCTCGCCGGACGTTGAGAACGGCTTCCTTTACGAGCTCGCGCAGGCGCAGATGACGAGGGAGATCTTCCCCCGTGCGCCGCTCAAATACATGCCCCCCACCAAGTTCATGACCGGCAACATCTTCCGCGGCCACGTGCAGGACGCGCTGTTCAACATGGTCACGATCCTGACCGGCCAGAAGCTCCACCTGCTGGGCATGATGACCGAGGCGATCCACACCCCGTTCATGAGCGACCGCGCGCTCTCGATCGAGAATGCGCAGTACATCTTCCGCACGATGCACGACCTGGGCAGCGAGCTCTCCTACAAGAAGGGCGGCATCATGGAGACGAGGGCGAACTTCGTGCTCCGCAAGGCCGCCGACCTGCTCGGCGAGATCGAGGAGATGGGCCTGTTCGCCACGCTCGAGAAGGGCGTGTTCGCGGACATCAAGCGCCCGCGCGACGGCGGCAAGGGCCTTGCCGGCGTCGTGACCAAGGCCGACCATTACTTCAATCCCTTCGTTGAGCTTATGTGGAACGAAGCAGTTGCGAAAGGCGGTGACAACGCATGAGCGGAGGACTTTACAACACCCACAAAACGGATTTCGACACCACGCTCGACCTGACCCGGCTCAAGGCCTACGGCGACACGATGAACGACGGCAAGGTGCAGTTCTCCTTCACCCTGCCCGTCAAAAACGACGAGCGCGGCATGGAGGCCGCCCGTCAGCTCGTTCGCAAGATGGGCGTCGAGGAGCCGAACGTCGCGATCGCGAAGCCGCTCGACAAGGAGTTCACCTTCTACGTCGTCTACGGCAGCGTCGTCCACTCGGTCGATTATGAAAACATCCACGTTCAGGCCATCGAAGAGGAGGCCATGAGCATGGAGGAGACCGACGAATACATCCGCGAGCATTTCGGCCGCAAGATCGTCATGATAGGCGCATCGACCGGCACGGACGCGCACACCGTCGGCATCGACGCGATCATGAACCGCAAGGGCTTCGCGGGCCACTACGGCCTGGAGCGCTACGACATGATCGAGGCGATCAACCTGGGCGCGCAGGTGCCGAACGAGGAGTTCATCAAGAAGGCGCTCGACGTCAACGCCGACGTGCTGCTCATCAGCCAGACCGTCACCCAGAAGGACGTGCATATCCATAACCTGACCGAGTTCATCGAGCTGCTCGAGGCCGAGGGCCTGCGCGACCGCTTCGTGGTCTGCTGCGGCGGCGCGCGCATCACGCACGAGCTGGCCAAGGAGCTCGGCTTCGACGCCGGCTTCGGCGCGGGCAAGTATGCCGACGACGTGGCGACCTTCGCCGTGACCGAGATGGTCAAGCGCGGCATGAAATAAGCTTTTTTCGGGAGGGCCCAATGAGGAAGCCTGCCATAACTGTCCTGCTTTCAGCGCTGCTGACCGCGGCGCTGCTGCTCACCGCCTGCCATAAAGCTCCGGGCGGCGAAACGACCCCCGCCCCGAGCCCGGAGCCGCCGGCGCTGCCCGAGGGCTGCGCCTTCGACCCCTTAACCCGCGCGTATGAGGACGAGCACATCGCCTTCACCCTGCCCGAGGGGCAGACCGTTGTTTCCGACGGCACCGCGGGCGTGTATTCGAGGTACCTGACCTTTTCGGCGCCCGGCGATACCGCCCCCGCCACGGTCTACAGCGTTGAGAGCGCCGGGGACGCGCTCTACACCGGTTTTTCGCAGCACGATCTCGAGGCGATGTTCCGCCTGTTCTACGAGCGCAATATCGGCGCCGAGGTCCGGCTCGAGACGCTCCGCTGCGAGCGCTTCGAGGGCAGCAGCGAGAAGAGCGGCCCTTATAAGGCCGTGCTCTACGAATACTCAGTGGGCTTCGAAAAGGCCGGGATACGCCAGCTCGTCTGGGCGGTCGAGACCGAGAGCGACGCGCTGACACTGACCTTCACCGTCTCCGATCCCGAGGCCGTGAACGCCTCGGTGGCGTCGATAAGGATCAAATAAGCATAAAAAAGCACCGGGCTCCGCAGAAAGCGGAGCCCGGTTTGGTTTTGGGTCCTGTCAGAGGCGCATGAACCGCATGCCCTCGAACAGCGATTTCTCCTTCTCGGGCGGCAGTATGCCCACCATCGCGCCGGCCTCGCGGCAGCGCATCCAATAGGTCATATCCTTCGCGAGCCTGCGGACGGCCGCGACGCCCTCCGCGTCCTTGGCGACGCTCTCGGGCTCCTTGCGGTCGTGGAGCAGGTTCCAGTAGATGGAGCCGATAAGCGGCATCTCCGCGTCGAAATAAGCGGTGTTGAGCTTATCGAAGGATACGGGCTTGGCGGTGCGG
>JAEEKE010000040.1 GCA_016282255.1 Bacillota bacterium | reverse complement strand
GTCTTCATCATCAAGGATTATCACGTGGTAGAGTAACGAGCGCAGAAGAGGACCGACATGGAACATCTCGCTAATCTAATTGAAAAGCTGATCCTTTCGCGCATCAACGGCAAGCGGGTGCTGCGCTATGCGCTGTTCCTGTTCCTCTCGCTCCTGGCGCAGACCATGGTGCTCAACCGCGTGCGCATCCTGGGGGTCTGCCCGATGGTGCTGCCGGCGGTCGCCGTCGCCGTCGGAATGTTTGAGGGGGCTACCTGGGGTTCTGTCTTCAGCCTGGTCATGGGCATCTTCGCGGACATGGCCTTTATCGAAAATACAGTCCTCTTTACCCTGCTTTTTCCTGCCCTGGCCTTCGTGTCGGGTTTTATTTCCCAGTTTTTCATCAACCGCCGCTTCTTTGCCTTCATGGGCGCCGCACTGGCGGGGCTGCTGATCACGGCTGCCGTGCAGATGCTTCACACTGCTGCGACCGACGTCTTTTCTGCTTCGATGCTTCCGACTGCCCTGCTCCAGACGCTCTGGTCCGTCCCCTTTGCGGTCCTGGCTTATCTTCCGCCCGCGCGGTGGATCGAATGAGCGCGCTTTGGAAGGACAGCTTTTTCCGTGTCTCTGAGGTAAACGAATGAACAGACTTGTTTCCCCCGGCCGCGTGGCCGCGATGACGGTCATCATGTCCGTCATTCTCATCATCTATCTGTACTTCCTCTATGACCTGCAGATCATCCAGGGTGAGGAGTACTACAGCCTCTCCGAACGCATCACGAGCGAGGAGACGGTCATTACCGCCGCGCGCGGCAATATCCTTGACCGCTACGGGCGCGTGCTGGTGAGCAACAAAGAGTGCTACAATCTCAAAGTCGATAACGTCAAGCTCTTTTCCAACGCGGATCCCAACGAGGTCATCCTTGAGCTCGTGCGCATGGTGCAGAGCTTCGGTGACAACTACAACGACGACCTTCCCATCAGCGCCCTGCCGCCCTTCGAGTACGACAGGGACATGACCGATATCGAGCGGACCATGCTGGACGCATACTTCGCCGATAAGGCGGACAGCCTCCCGGCCAACCCCACCGCCGTCGAGCTGCTGAGCTACATGCGCACCCGCTATGATATCGACAACAGCTATACCGCCGAGGAGATGCGCATCATCGCCGGCGTGCGCTATTCGATCAACGTGCGCTACGCCGTAAACACCGCCGACTACCTCTTTGTCGAGGATGCGAGCATGGGGCTCATCAGCTCCATCATGGAGAACAAGCTCGCGGGCATCGAGGTCGAGCGGTCTTACGTACGCGACTACGGCACGGAGTATGCCGCGCATCTGCTCGGCTACGTCGGCCTTATGACGCAGGAGGAATTCGAGCGCTACTCCCTGCTCAACTACGCTAACGACGCCATGGTCGGCAAGGACGGCGTGGAGTATACCTTTGAGACCTATCTGCACGGCAGGGATGGCAAGGCCACCGTGACGCGCAGCCCTACCGGCACGATCCTTGCCACCGTGTACGAGGAGGAACCGGAACCAGGCGACCATATCTACCTGACCATCGACCTTGCCCTACAGGAGCAGGTGGAAAAGATCCTGAGCCACGGCATGGAGATCATGGTCTCCGACCGAAAGCAGGAACGCGAGGAGGGTATCGGCCGCGGCGATTATAATCCCGACATGAAAGACGAGATCACCGGCGCCGCGATCGTGGTCGTGAACACCCGCACCGGGGAGCCGCTCGCCATTGCAAGCTGGCCGACCTTCGATGTGCGCACGATCATCGAAAACTATGCGGAGTATCTCGCGACTCCCAACGCCCCGCTCTTCAACCGCGCGCTGATGGGCACCTATGCTCCCGGCTCGACCTTCAAGCCCTGTGTGGCGATTGCAGCGCTGGACTCCGGCATGATCAACACGGAGTTCAAGGTAAAGTGCCAGGGCGTCTTCACCAAGTACGCCGACCAGGGCTACGCGCCGGAATGCTGGATCTGGCGTGCGAGCAAGAATCCCAACGAACACCTGACCCATGGGGAAAACAACGTCACGGACGCGCTGCGTGACTCCTGCAACTACTTCTTCTACACCATCGGCGAGCAGCTGGGCGTCGATACGATGGGCGAGTATGCCCACGATCTCGGGCTCGGAGTCTCAACGGGTATTGAGCTCGTAGAGGCCACAGGCAACATGTCCAACCGATACAATCACGCCGACTACACCGGTACCGAGTGGCGAATCGGTGACACGATGCAGGCCGCCATCGGACAGTCCGACTCGGTGTTTACCCCGCTGCAGATCGCAGAGTACTGCGCCACCGTGGCAAACGGGGGCAAGCGCTACTCCGCCTCCATCCTGAAGAGCGTACGCAGCTTCGACTACAGTGAGAAGATCTATGAGCGCGCGCCCGATGTCCTCAGTGAGATCGACTCGGCCGAGTATAACTGGGTCGCGATCCATAACGGCATGTTCAAGGTGCTGCACGACTGGTCCGTGAACGAAGCCAATGCCAAGTGGTGGGCCGACTGCGCCTGGGACATCGCTGGTAAGACCGGAACGGCGCAGAAGGGCGAAGGCATCACGAATGACGGTATTTTTATGTGCTATGGGCCCTTTGATAATCCCGAGGTCGCCATCGCCGTCGTCGTCGAACGAGGCGGCGCCGGCGCCAACACGCAGTTCATGGCCCGTCAGGTCATGGACGCCTATATCAACATCCGAAGCTATAGCGACACCTCCGAGGAGACGATGACGCTCCTCAAATGATTCCGGCAAGACCTGCGATATTCAAAATATTTTAATTGTTGCAGTTTCCTGCGGAAGCGTTTATAATCATTTTATTAATCATGTGATGTGTTGTGAGACGGATGAGAGAACGGAGAATGATATGAACATTGCATTAATGGCCCATGACCGCAAGAAGGAGCTGATGGTCCAGTTCTGCATCGCCTATTGCGGCATTTTGTCGGAGCACAATCTCTGCGCCACGCATGTGACGGGCAAATTGGTGTCGGAGGCTACAGGCCTTCCGATCACGCTGTATCTGCATGCCGATCAGGGCGGCTCGCAGCAGATCGGCTCGCGTATCTCCTTCAACGAGATCGACCTGGTCCTGTTTTTCTGCGACCCGGCCAACCCCAAGGGCTTTGACGATATCAACAAGGTGGAACGCCTCTGCGATCAGTACCAGATCCCCTTTGCCACCAACGCCGCAACGGCGGAGGTGCT